>NZ_JBCHVD010000012.1:0-105390 GCF_046736435.1 Arthrobacter sp. LAPM80 | reverse complement strand
ACTATCGTCTCCGGCAGCCACGTCCAACCTCTCTTAAAAGCAGTGTGGGGCGCCCAGTGCTGTGGCCATGGGCGTGTATTAATACTGTAGACCGCACCCGGAGCTTGTGCGTAGCTGCGCCCCCTGCATGAACTGCTCGCTCGACGGGTCCGCGCGGCCTGTCGTGCGTTACAGCGACGTGTCATGTAAGGCAAATCACACAATATTGCGGGGTGTTTGTTGCCAATGGCCGTTAAGTAGAGGCAATATGGGCTGACCCACTAGACTGGGTTTACTTATCAACAAACCAGCGCATAAGCGCTGACCGCAGGAGGAAAAACGTGAGCGAGGCCGACGCCGGCACTGTTGCCATGGTGGCAGGCAATTTGGGGTTCAAGGACGAGGATCTTGTCCAGGAACTCGGATACGACGACGACGTTGATTTTGGTTTGCGCGACAGCATTGAGGACCTGATTGGGTCCCAAATGTTCGATGAGGATGATCATGACGTTGTGGACGCCGTCATCTTCTGGTGGCGTGCAAACGATGGCGACCTGGTGGATGCACTGGTGGATTCACTGACGACCTTGGATGAGGGTGGGATCGTATGGATCCTCACACCCAAGTCCGGCCGGGATGGTTACGTCCCGCCGTCGGACATTCAGGAAGCAGCCCCTACGGCTGGCCTGCACGTCACGACCACCGCGGGTGTGTCAGAAGACTGGGCGGCAACCCGCCTGGTTCCGCGCAAGCGCCAGTAATGAACGACGGCGGCACGCAGCCGGGATTGCACGTGGGCGACATGGCCCCAGACTTTTCCCTGCCAAACCAGTTTGGCGAGCCAATTTCCCTTTCCGGGCTGCGTGGCGCCCCTGTGGCGATCGTGTTTTATCCCTTCGCTTTCTCCGGCATCTGTACGGGGGAGCTGTGCGAGCTGCGGGACAACTTTGCCGAGTTCGCCGAGGCGGGTGTCAGGCTCCTGGCGATTTCCGTCGACACCAAGTACACCCTCCGCGCCTATGCCGAGGCCGAGGACTACAATTTTGACCTTCTGGCCGACTTTTGGCCCCACGGAGCGGTCGCCAGCGCCTACGGCGCCTTTGATCCCGTCAGGGGCATGGCCGGGCGCAGCACCTTGATAATCACGGCCGAGGGCGTCATTGCCGACATGTTCGCCACCCCCACGGGGCAGGCCCGACCGTTGGAGCGTTACCGACGGGCATTGGAACGACTTTAACCGTGGACAGTGTGCGTCCCGGCATTGGGCAGACAGGTTTTGTGCACGATGACCCTGCCGACGCTGGCGAGGCTGCTGCCGGCGCGTTGGCCCCGGCCGAGGAAGCCGTCTTGGATGCCGTCGCGGAAATGATGAGCCGCCACCGCGTGGCTCTGCTGAGCGGCGCCGGCCTGAGCACCGACTCCGGGATACCCGACTACCGCGGCCCGAATACGCCGCCCAGGCGGCCCCTTACCTATCAGGAGTTCATCGGGGATCCGCTGCTGCGCCGGCGGTACTGGGCAAGGAACCATGTGGGCTGGACCCACATGCGCCATGCCGCACCGAACGCCGGGCATTATGCGGCCGCCGCGCTTGAACGCGGTGGCAGGCTGAGTGGCATCATTACCCAAAACGTTGACCGTCTTCACGAGGAGGCGGGCGCCGCCAACGTCGTGGACCTGCACGGTCGGGTTGACCAGGTCGTGTGTCTGGGGTGCGCAAATACATACTCACGGGCCTTCGTTGCCCTGATTCTCAACGAAATCAATCCAGGCTTCCTGGAAGCCGTCGAGTCTGCCGGCGGGGCGTCTGCTGCCCCCGACGCCGATGCCGACCTTGAAAGCGAAAGGCTCATTGCCGACTTCAAGGTCGCCACGTGCCCCCTGTGCGGCGGCATGCTGAAGCCCGACTTTGTCTTCTTCGGCGAAAACGTGCCCAGGGACAGGGTTCAGCGGTCCTTTGAAATCCTTGACTCTGCCGGGATGCTGCTGGTGGCGGGATCGTCATTGACGGTGATGAGCGGGCTGCGTTTTGTGAAAAAGGCCGCTAAGGATGGCAAGCCCGTGGTCATCATAAACCGTGGAACGACGCGGGGGGACGGGCATGCCGACGTGAAATTGGAGGCTGGCGTGGGGGAGAGTTTGACCCGTCTTGCAAGTGTCCTGGGGCTCGATTGGCGTAAAACCTAAAACATCATGTACAGTAGTTTCTCGTTGGTCAGGCCGACAAGCGCATAGCTTGGAAGCCAGGAACAATGATTGGGTCTTTAGCTCAGCTGGTAGAGCGCCACGTTTACACCGTGGATGTCATCGGTTCGATCCCGGTAGGACCCACCAAAGAAGAACCCTGCGGATTCAGGCGAAAGCCAAGAATCCGCGGGGTTCTTTTGCATTTCAGGACTGGTTAAGAATTGCAACTAAATTAGTGGAGGAATTAATGCACGGGATTTCTTTTACGGCCATTGATTTTGAAACGGCCAATAACTTTCGAGCGTCCGCGTGCTCGGTCGGGATGACAAAGGTTCGGGCCGGGAAGGTTGTTGACCAGGTCTCCTGGCTCATGAAGCCTTTGCCCGGCTACGAGGAATTCCATCCAGTAAACGTCGGAATTCACGGCATCACCGCCTCCCGCGTGCACAACATGCCCACATGGCAAAGTATCCACGGGCCCATGATGGACTTCATCGATGGGGATGCCCTGGTGGGGCACAATGTCAGCTTTGAAAAGTCCGTCATCGCCAAGGCCAATGAGGCCTGCAGGCTGCCAGCTGCAACGCTCGACTTTCACTGCACCCTGGCGCTGGCTAAGAAACACCTGGAGTTGCCCCACTACACGCTCTCCGACGTTGCCGGGGCCCTGGACATTCCGGCCTTCAACCACCACGACGCCGGCGACGACGCGCGTGCCAGCGCCCTCATCGCCATTGAACTTGCAAGCCGCAACGGCATAACCAGCCTGGCTGCGCTATGGCCCGCAGCTCAGAAGCCCGCAGCCAGGGTGCCCGGTTACTATTCGGCCGGCTACACACGAAAACTTGCCGACCTGCCCCAGGCCAACATCGCGGCAAACCCCTACGGGCCCCTCTACGGGCAGACCATGGTGTTCAGCGGTGACCTGGCCGCCCTGCCGCGGGCTGAGGCCCAGGACAGCGCAGCTGCCAGGGGAGCCGCCATCGCCAACAGCACCACCAGGAAGGTCACGATGGTGGTCTGCGCCGAACTGGACCGCGGGGGCCGGCCCAGTGCCAAGGTGCGCCGTGCGCACGAACTCGCTGCGGCGGGCCAGGACATCCAGGTGATCGGCGAAGTGCAGTTCCTGCGCCTCATGGCCTTCAAATAAGCCATGCGCACCACTGTGGAGGCGGCAATGTCAGACCCCGCCAGTAACCTCCTTGACATGATGATCCATGGGGAAGAAGTAGGGGTTCGCATCAGTGAGGCCGGCGTTCCGCTCGAGGTGCACCGCGGCGGAAGGGTGTGGTTTGTTGGTGCCGAGCCTGTGCGCTGGTACGAACGAACGCAGTGGTGGAAACACAACCGGCGCATGCCCAAGGGGCAGGGCCGTGTGGATGTGCAGGTGTGGCGCCTTCAGGTGCGGCTGGGGCCGAACCGCCGCAGCGATCTCGTCACCATGGACCTGGAGGTTGACCCCGGCGGCGGTCCGTGGCGGGTCCGGGAGGAGCTGCAATTGGCCGGTTAAGGGCGACGGCGGCTCGGAGTGGGCCGTTAAAAAAGTAAAAGGTTCCCCTCCACAGCTATTGGGGGACGCTGTGGCTGGGAACCAGTAACAAAAATATAACGCTTGAATCCGCGAGACGCAAACCGTGGTGGGCACTGTCCAGAGTTGGGACCGGACCGACGGGCACTTAAATTGGAGGACCCTCCACTGTGGCTATTGGGGGACGCCACAGTGGAAGGTCTGAGAAAAAATATACAGCCCCGGCAGCAAAAACACAATACCGGACGTTCTACCTCCACTAAGTGACAATATGATGGATGTTGTCCACTGCAATGAACCATTATGGGGTGTGGAACATGGGGCCGGGAAAATCCGGGCCGCCTTCAGCGATGAGGAAACCACGTGAGCGAGATTCAGGCCATGCCGAACAAAAGTGGCGACACCCGGGCGCATGCAACGCCCGCACCTGCGGTGACACGCGCCGCGGCCGTCCTGGACGCGCTGGCCGAGTCCACCACGGGCAGGCTCACGCTCAGCGACCTGGCCCGCGAATTGGGCATTCCCAAATCCTCCACGTCCAACCTGCTGCAGGCCCTTGAGGATGCGCAGTTGATCACCCGGGTTGGTTCCGACTATGCCCTGGGTGTGAAATTGGTTGAGCTTGGTGCCGCCTACCTGAGTCGCCGCGACGAAGTCAGGGAGTTCTACCGCTTCTGCGAACAAGCCCCTCTGCTTAAGGGCGAAACGGTGCGGATCGCCATGCTTGACGGTGGCAATGTCATCTACCTTGCCCGCCATGAGGGTCACCCGGCCGTCAGGCTGACCTCGAACATTGGCGACAAGATGCCTGTGAGCCTCTGCTCCGTCGGAAAGGTGCTCGTCTCCAGGCTCCATGACCACGACCTTGACCAGCTGTTTCCTGATGAGGTGGAACTGCCCGTCATGACCCCTAATTCGCTGCGCAGCGGCCGCGAGCTCAAGGCTGAGATTGCCCGGATTCGTGCCCAGGGCTACGCCTTTGAGGACGAGGAGTCCACTCTGGGTGTCGTGAGCCTTGCCGTTGCCGTCCCCACCCGGGGATTCCATGGGCCCAGCCTTGCCGTTTCGGTGACAGCACTCAAGGCGACATTCTCAGAAGGCCAGCGGGAAGCGATGGTACGCGAACTGACCGACCTGACCAAGATGCTGGGTAATCCCATGGGTTAGTGACGCGTGCAACATTTTCCCCTTGGCGGAGTGTTCACTGTGATGTACGCTGTACAGCATAGTGATCGACCTTCGGGTCGTTGTCGCCTGCCCGGACCAATGGTGGTTCGGGCTGTTTCAAGGGAGAACCAGTGACTACACAGCCATTACGCCCCACCGTTGCCCCTGCACAGCCGGGCGAGGAAAAGGTTGATCCGGAGCAGCTGCGCCGGGCCACCCTCGCCAGCTCCGTCGGCTCGGCGCTTGAGTATTACGACTTTTACATTTACGGGCTGGCCTCGGCGCTGATCTTCAGCCCGCTCTTCTTCTCCCCGCTGGGCGCCACGGGCGGGCTGATTGCCTCCTTCGCCACCTTCGGTGTCGGATTTGCTGCACGGCCCTTCGGTGGGCTCATCTTCGGATACATCGGCGACAGGTTCGGCCGCAAGCAGGTCCTGTTGCTGACAATCGGCCTCATGGGGACGGCGTCGTTCGCCATCGGGCTGCTGCCGACCTACAAGCAGGCCGGAATGTTGGGAGCCGTGCTCCTTGTCATCCTGCGCATCCTCCAGGGCTTGGGCGCCGGCGCCGAACAGGCGGGCGCCACAACCCTCATCTCCGAGGTCGCCCCGCGCAAGCGCCGCGGCTTCTTCGCCGCGCTTCCCTTCGTGGGTATCCAGGTCGGCACCCTGCTGGGCGCAGGAACCTTCGCGCTGCTGGGCCTGGCGAACCCTGAGGTCCTGGAGGGTTGGCTGTGGCGCGTGCCGTTCCTGGCCAGCGCCGTCCTGATCGCGGTCGCTGTTTACATTCGACTCAAGTTGAAGGAAACGCCCGTCTTCCAGGAGCTTGAGAAGCACGAGAACGTCAACAAGAACCCGCTGGGCGTGCTGTGGCGCACCTCCAAGAAGAACGTGCTGATCGGCATCGGCCTGCGCATGGGTGAAAACGGCAACTCGAGCATCTACTCGACACTGCTTGTGGCATTTCTTGCGGCCGAAGGTGGCGCCTTCCACGGCGACAAGTTCGTCGGCCCCGCAGGGCTGCTCATCGCGGCCGGCTTCTCAGCCGTCATGGTTGTCACCTTCGGAGCCCTGTCCGACAGGGTCGGCCGCGTCAAGGTGTACCGCTATGGCGCCCTGTTCCAGCTGCTCTTCGCTTTCCCGGCGTTCTACCTGGTTTCCCTGGGCAACGTGACGCTGGTTTGGCTGGTCATGAGCGTCGGCATCGCCCTCGGCGTGCAGTCGATGCTTGGCCCGCAGTGCGCGCTATTGCCCGAACTGTTCGGCTCCACCCACCGATTTACCGGCGTTGCCATGAGCCGGGAGATCTCCGCGGTCTTTGCCGGCGGCCTCGCCCCCATCGTCGGTGTCGCATTGTTGGCTGCCACCAATTACTCATGGATGGTCCTGGCCTGCTACTCGCTGTTGCTGGCGGGAATCTCCTTTGCCACCACCTTCGTCACCCCGGAAACCGTCGGTCGCGACCTGAACCTTGTCCAGGACGCTTCCTAGGTTCCATCCGCACCAAAAGCCACCATGGCGTCTGCTTCGGCAGGCGCCATGGTGCGTTTAAGCGTTCCATGGACTTGCGCCGGGCCCGGGCCCGCCGCCGTCGTGCTTGGGATGCGGGCACTCAAAAGGGGAGCCCCCCGAAGGAAGCTCCCCTGTGTGCGGTTGAGGTTAGTAGAAGTGGACCGGATCAACCACGTGCAGCAGCTGGCCGCCGGCCTGGAAACGCGTCAGGTTCTCCATGAAACGCTCGGCAATGAGGCGGTTCTCGGCCGTACTCAGGGCCGAGGTATGGGGTGAAACCATGACGCGCGGGTGATCCCACAGCGGGCTGGCCTCAGGCAGCGGCTCGACGGCGAATACGTCCAGGCAGGCGTAGGACACCTGGCCATTGTCAAGGGCCTCGAGGAGGGCGTCCTCATCAACGACGGTGCCGCGGCCGACGTTGACAAGGATCGCCCCGGGCTTCATGGCGTTGAAGATGTCGGCGTTGATCATCTTCTCGGTGAAGGGGGTGCCAGGCAGGGTGTTGATGAGGATGTCGGCCGTGGCCACCAGCCCCGGCAGGCCGGCCGTGTCGGTGACTTTGTCGATTCCCTCGATGGCCTCGACCGTGCGCTTGGTGCCGCTGACGTTCATGCCCAAGGCGCGGGCCAGGCGTGCGGTTTCCAGGCCAATTTCACCCAGGCCCGTGATGACAACGTTTGAGCCGCTGGCAAGGCGGGTCGGTGTGCGCAGTCCAGGCCAGTGCTTTGCGGCCTGGTCGGCTGCCATTTCCGCTGTGCGCTTGAGGCCGTTAAGTGCGCCCATCATGGCGAATTCGGCAAGCGGCAGGGAGTGGACGCCTGCCGAGCTGGTGACGGCGATGCGCGCCAGGTCTTCGGGCGGCAGGTTTGCCGCTTTCACAGCACCGCCGCCGCCTGCGGCCATGGCCTGGATCCACTGGACCTTGCCGGTGGCGGCAATCTCCGCCAGTCCGGAGGGGCTTTCGTTGGGGAAGCCGTAGAGCACATCGGCGCCGCGCAGCATGTCCCAGTAGCGGGCTTCCTGCTCGGGTGTGCGGGTGAAGGCGGGGTCGCCTGCGTGGTCGGCCGGGAAGCGCTCGGGTGGCAGCAGCTCAGGTTCGTACTGGACCGTGATGTTCGGGTTGGCGGACCTGATGGCCTGAACATGCTCTGCTTCGAGCGGGACGGCAATCGCGACGGTGAGATTATTAACTGTCATGATGTTCATCATACTGAATTGTGGATAGAATACTGAACACATGTGGCGAAATGTCCCATGAAATCACGAAACCATAAAGTTGTGAGGACGGGCAGTCAATGACGCAAACAACCGATTCCGCCCAGCAGGCGACGACGACTGTCGGGTTCGTCGGCCTGGGCCACATGGGCGCCCCCATGGCAGCGAACCTGCTGCGTGCGCAGTGGCCCCTAGTGGTGTGGAACCGTTCCGCTGCCGCAATCGTGCCGCTGTCCGCACAAGGGGCCCGGATTGCTGACACAGTTGCGGAACTTCGCGACTGCAACGTCATCATCTTCATGCTCCCCGACCTCGGCTTCATCGCCGAGGCCGCAGCTTCGCTGCTTGACGCATGGCGCGAGGTGCCCCCTGTGGCGGGAACCGCCGTCGTGGTCATGAGCAGCGTCTCGCCCCGGGCCGTCAAGGACTTTGGGGACGAGGTGTCACGGGCCAGCGCCGGCCGCGCGGCAGTGCTCGACGCCCCCGTCAGCGGCGGAACCATCGGGGCGGAAAACGGCACGCTCGCCATCATGGCAGGCGGCAGCGAAGACGACTTCGCCAGGGTCCTGCCCGTGCTTGAAAGCATGGGAACCGCCGTGCGCCGCCTGGGCGCCTTGGGTAGCGGCTCGCTGGCCAAGGCCTGCAACCAGCTTTTGGTGGGAACAACGACGGCGGCACTTGCCGAGGCGGCCGAGCTCGCCGAACGCTCGGGCATGGATGTTGCGGCCCTCTTTGACGTCCTTGGCGGCGGACTGGCTGACAGCGCAGTGCTGAGGTTTGTCGGCCCCCGCATTGCTGCCAAGGACTATGCGCCAACGGGGCCCGCCAAGTTCATGCACAAGGACCTGGGCTTCGTGCTTGAAAGTGCACGGGCGGCCGGATCCGCGGTTCCCATGGCCACCGCCGGACATGCACTGTACGGCGCCTTGAAGGACCAGGGGCTGGGGGAGCAGGACCTCGCCGTGGTCAGGGAATCCATTTCCCGCCTGGGCAATGAAATCTAACCCCGCGCCCTCGTTGAGGTTGGAGATAATGACGCCTTCGAGGGGTCATTATCTCCAACCTCAACGAGGGCGGGGCGGGGCAATTGGAAACCTCTATATATGGCAAGGACTGAAGAATGAGTGGATTGTTTGACCTGACCGGCAGGGTGGCCCTGGTCACGGGCTCCAGCCGGGGCATTGGCAACTCGCTGGCCCGCGGACTGGCGGAAGCCGGCGCAACGGTGGTGCTCAACGGATTGAGCCCAGAGCGGCTGGCGGCGGCGGAGGCTGCCATGGCCGCTGACTTCGCCCCCGGCCGGATTCGTTCGCTGGCGTTTGACGTCACCAGCGACGTGGCCGCAGCCGAGGGCATCGCCTGGATCGACGCCAACGTTGGCCCGCTGGAAATCCTCATCAACAACGCAGGAATCCAGCACCGCGTCCCGCTGCTCGAGCTCGACGTGAAGGACTGGGACAGGGTCATCCGCACGGACCTGACGAGTGCGTTCCTCGTGGGCCGCGAGGCCGCCCGGGGCATGCTGGCCCGTGGACGCGGCAAGATCATCAACATCTGTTCCGTACAGACTGACCTGGCCCGCCCCACCATTGCCGCCTACACCGCGGCCAAAGGTGGCCTGCGCAACCTGACCCGCGCGATGACGGCAGAGTGGGCGGGTGGCGGGCTTCAAATCAACGGCATCGCCCCCGGGTACATTCACACGGAAATGACGCAAAACCTTGTCGACGACGAGAAGTTCAACTCGTGGATCTTGGGCCGGACCCCGGCCAGCAGGTGGGGGACCGTCCAGGACCTGGTGGGCCCGGCCGTCTGGCTCTCCTCCGACGCATCGAACTTCGTGAACGGCCAGACCATCTTCATCGACGGCGGCATGACGGTAGTGGTCTAGAAAGATGGCAATCATGAATGAAATACAGCTTCCCGGCAGTGCCCCCGCCGTCGTAGCCCATGGCAAGGGCGACCTGCGCATCGAGGACGTGGCCCTGACAGAGCCAAGCGCCGGGCAGGCCGTCGTCGAAATAGCCTACGGCGGCATTTGCGGCTCCGACCTGCACTACTGGCTGCACGGCGCGGCGGGGGAATCAATCCTCAGGGACCCCATGGTGCTCGGACACGAGGTCGTCGGCACTGTGGTCCGCGCAGCCACCGACGGTTCGGGGCCGGTTTCTGGAACCCGTGTGGCCGTCCACCCCGCCACCCCAGGCCCGGGTGCCGCACAGTACCCGGCGGACCGCCCCAACCTGTCGCCCGGATGTACCTACCTTGGCAGCGCGGCACGGCACCCCCACACGGACGGGGCCTTCCTGCGCTACGCAAACCTTCCGACACGCATGCTCCGGCCATTGCCGGATGGCCTGCCGCTGCGTCGGGCCGCGCTCGTTGAACCCGCCAGCGTCGCCTGGCATGCCGTGGGCCGGGCCGGTGGCGTTCGCGGAAAGACGGCGCTCGTCGTTGGCTGCGGACCCATCGGGGCACTGGCTGTTGCAGTGCTCAAGCGCGCCGGTGCAGCCCACATTACCGCCGTCGACATGCACGCGAAGCCGCTTGAGATCGCCGCAGCGGTGGGTGCCGACGTCGTTCTTGAAGCCGGAAACGCCGATGCAATTGCCGCAGTGGAGGCCGACGTCGTTATTGAATCCTCCGGCAACCACTTCGGCCTGGCGTCGGCAATCAACGGCGCTGTCCGCGGCGGACGGGTTGTCATGGTGGGCCTCCTGCCCTCCGGGCCCCAACCGGTTGCCATATCACTGGCGATCACCCGCGAGCTGGAGCTGATTGGGTCATTCCGCTTCAATGACGAGATTGACGAAGTCATTGAAGCCCTCGCGGATGGCTCGCTCTTCGTGGATCCCGTGGTTACCCATGAGTACGCGCTCACCGACGGGCTGGCGGCCTTCAACATGGCGCGCAACTCGGCGGCGTCGGGGAAGGTCCTTCTGAATTTCACCAGCTAAAGACAGCATTTGGCATTCGGTTGCCATTGTTGGTGTCATACATGACAAGGCACGTATCCGAATCTTGGAATCAGCTGGGGAACGGGTGTCATCACCGATAAGCTGTAGGAAACTCTTTAACTCTCTCTGGAGGTAGTATGTCTGAAGTGAATGGCACCGCACAGATCGGCGTCACAGGTTTGGCTGTCATGGGCGCCAACCTGGCCCGGAACTTGGCCCGTAACGGATACACCGTTGCCTTGCACAACCGCTCCGTTGAAAAGACAGACGCACTGCTTGCCGCGCACGGTTCCGAGGGGGATTTTGTTCGCACCGAGACTCTCGCCGAGCTCGTGGAGTCCCTGGAGAAGCCGCGCCGCGTGCTCATCATGGTCAAGGCCGGCGGCCCGGTTGACTCCGTGATCGATCAGCTTGTTCCGCTCATGGAGGCCGGCGACATCATCATCGACGGTGGCAACTCGAACTTCGTCGACACCCGCCGCCGCGAGGCGGACCTGGCGAAGAAGGACCTGCACTTCGTGGGTGTTGGCGTCTCCGGCGGCGAGGAGGGTGCACTGCTGGGCCCGTCCATCATGCCCGGTGGGTCCAAGGAATCCTACGATGCGCTGGGCCCGCTGTTGGAAAAGATTTCCGCCAAGGTCGACGGCGAACCCTGCTGTGCATGGATCGGCACCGACGGTGCAGGCCATTTCGTGAAGATGGTCCACAACGGCATCGAATACGCCGACATGCAGGTCATCGGCGAGGCCTACGACCTGTTGCGCAGCGCCGCAGGCATCGAGCCCGCCGAGCAGGCTGAGATCTTTGGCAAATGGAACGAAGGCCAGCTGGCCTCCTTCCTGATTGAAATCACCGCCGAGGTACTGGGCCACGTTGACGCCAAGACCGGCAAGCCGCTCGTTGATGTGATTGTTGACTCCGCAGGCCAGAAGGGCACGGGCCGATGGACGGTCCAGTCCGGCCTGGATCTGGGTTCGCCCATCTCCGCGATCGCAGAGTCCGTGTTCGCCCGCGGCCTCTCCAGCCAGCGTGACCAGCGTGCGATCGGCCAGGACGTCCTGGCCGGCCACGAGGTTGCCGTTGACCTGGGCGCCGACTTCGTCGAGGACGTCCGCCAGGCACTGTACGCGTCCAAGCTCATCAGCTACGCGCAGGGCATCGACATGCTCACCAGCGCCGCGACCGAGTACAACTGGGACCTGAAGCTCGATGAGATCGCCTCGCTCTGGCGCGGCGGCTGCATCATCCGCGCCGAACTCCTCAAGGACATCACCAAGGCCTACGCGGCGAAGGAGAAGCCGGCGAACCTGCTGTTCGCTCCGGCGTTCGCCGCGGAAATCGCCGAGGTCCTCCCTGCCTGGCGCCGCGTGGTATCCACCGCCGTCCAGCTGGGCATCCCGGTACCGGTGTTCTCCTCCTCGCTGGCCTACTACGACGGCCTGCGCCGCAAGCGCCTGCCCGCAGCCCTGACCCAGGGCCTGCGCGACCTCTTCGGCGCCCACACGTACAACCGTGTTGACATCGAGGGCACTTTCCACACCCAGTGGAGCGGTGACAAGAGCGAAATCGAAGCAGTCGACACCCACTAGTCCCCACCGGACTATGACGTACGACGGCGGCCGGTGACCTTCAGAAGAAGGGCACCGGCCGCCGTCGTGCTTTAAGCCAGGTCAGGCCGTGAGGATTTCCGGCCCGTTTTTGGTGATGGCAACTGTGTGTTCGGTGTGGGCAGTTCGAGCGCCTGTCGCGCTGCGCAGAGTCCAGCCGTCGGGGTCCATGACGAGTTTCGCGGTGTCGACCATGGCCCATGGCTCAATCGCGAGCAGCAGGCCCGCCTTCAGCTTGTAGCCCTGGCCGGCCTTTCCGTTGTTGGCGATGTGAGGTTCCTGGTGCATGGTGGAGCCCACCCCGTGCCCGCCGAAATCTGTGTTGACGCTGTATCCGGCGCCCCTGAGGACCTTGCCGATCGCAGCGGAGATGTCGCCCACGCGGGCGCCCGGCTTGGCGGCGGCAATACCGGCTTTCAAGGCAGCTCGGGTGGCGTCGATCAGGCGTTGGTCCTCGGGATCGCGGGGTGTGCCCACGATGAAGCTGATGGCGGCGTCGGCCACGACGCCGTTGAGGGACACGGCGAAGTCGAGTGTGAGCAGGTCACCGTCCACGATGGCGTAGTCGCGGGGGAGTCCGTGGAGCACTGCGTCATTGACGGAGGTGCAGATGACGTGGCCGAAGGGGCCGCGGCCGAAGGCGGGAGCGTAGTCCACGTAGCAGGAGAGGGCCCCGGCCTCGGCGATCATCTCTGCGGCCCAGGCGTCGATCTCCAGAAGGTTGGTGCCGACGGCTACGCGCGTCTGGAGGGTCTTCAGTACGTGGGCAACGAACGCGCCGCTCTTCTTGGCCAGTTCAAGCCTTGCCGGGCTGAGAATTTCGATCATGGGCTTCCTTATAATATTCCTATTACTATACCGGTATTACTATACCGCTATGATGGAGTCATGGTTCGTTTACCCCTATCCCCGGAAGAGATTGTCCGCGGCAAGCTCCTGGGCCAGATGCTTCGGCGAGCACGTGGCGAGCGGCCCATGCTTGCCGTGGCGATGGCAGCGGGCATTTCGCCGGAAACTTTGCGGAAGATCGAAAGCGGCAGGGTCCCAACACCCTCATTCTCCACGGTGGCGATGCTCTCCATGGTCCTCGGCTTGTCGCTGGATACCGTGTGGCAGGGAATTCACGAAGAATCCTCGGACAGCGTTCCCAGGGTTCAGGGGGAGCATCTGCGCAAAGCGTCCTAAGCGGCAGTCAGCACACGGGTGGTCACCTCGGAGGTGTTCAGGGCTTTGCCAGCAGGGGAGCAGGATTGTTGCCCGTCCGAGCCACTGGTGGAAGCCGAGCATTCCCGATTCGGGTCGCGTGGACAGGTAGTTCAGCATCCTTAGCCTTGCCATCGCGGGCCGCATGACTGCGCCCAGATGCCACCACCGGTTGGCGCGCATGCCGATGAGGAAGACAGCGACCGTTCCGGCGTGGGGGACGCGCCTATCGGGACTGGGCACTGTCCCATCCCGTGCTGTACTCGCTCATGTTCGCGACGCCAGAGGTGGCCGCCGCGTTGTCCGGGGCCGCCCGCGCTTATTTGATGCGTTGATCCAAGGAACGTAGCTGCCGGGTCAGATCCACATGGCGGGATCTATGTACTCCGCCGGGTCAACGGCCGGTGCCATTTCCTTGCGGGCGTCCCTGTGCCTGATGGTGGCGGGCACTCCTGTCAGGATCGATGCGGCGGGCGCATCCTTGACGACGACGGCGTTGGCGCCAATCGCCGAATCGTCGCCGATGTAGATGGGGCCAAGAACCTTGGCACCGGCCCCGATGGTCACCCGGTTGCCGATGGTGGGATGGCGCTTGGTCTTGGCCAGTGAGCGCCCGCCCAGGGTGACGCCGTGGTAGATCATGACGTCGTCGCCGATTTCGGCTGTCTCGCCAATGACCACTCCCATGCCGTGGTCGATGAAGAAGCGCTTGCCGATGGTGGCGCCTGGGTGTATTTCAATGCCTGTGGCAAAGCGGGTCAGCTGCGACAGCACCCGGGCAGGGAACCGCAGCCCGGGATTGGCCCACATCCTGTGGGTCAGCCGATGCACCCAGATGGCGTGAAGGCCTGAGTAGACAAAAAAGTTCTCCAAGGAGCCCCTGGCTGCCGGATCATGTGACCGGGCGGATTCAAGGTCCTCACGTATTTTTGCGAAGAATCCCACAGACTTCCTTCAGTTGACCGCCGTCGTGCTTCTTCGGCGTGGTTCTCATGGCGTTGGCTGGCACAATCGAGACGCCCGCAGCATTGGCGCCGGGCGCGAATGCTGCGGGAATTCTCTGCGATTTATCGCACTGCTTGGCGCGTGCTAGCCCCGGATGTCGTCGTAGAGCACTGTCGAAATGTAGCGCTCGCCAAAATCACAGACGATGGCAACGATGAGCTTTCCGGCGTTCTCCGGACGCTTGGCCAGTTCAAGGGCCGCCCACACGATCGCCCCGGAGGAAATACCGCCCAAGATGCCTTCGCGCATGCCCAAGTCACGAGCAACTCGTACCGAATCCTCCAGGGTGGCGTCGATAACTTCGTCGTAGATGCCCTGATCGAGGATTTCGGGGATGAAGTTCGCCCCGAGGCCCTGAATTTTGTGGGGGCCGGGTGCGCCGCCGTTGAGGATGGGTGAATCGATGGGCTCAACGGCAATAATCTGTACGCCGGGCTTGCGTTCCTTCAGCACCTGGCCCACGCCTGTCACGGTTCCGCCGGTGCCGACGCCGGCAACAAAGATATCCACGGCGCCGTCGGTGTCTTCCCAAATTTCCTCGGCCGTGGTCTGGCGGTGGATGGCGGGGTTGGCCTCGTTGGCGAACTGCTGGGCCCAGATGGCGTTCTCTGTACTGGCCACGATCTCCTTGGCCTTCTCCACAGCACCACGCATGCCTTCAGAGCCCGGTGTCAGGACAATCTCGGCACCGTAGGCGCGCAGCATGACACGGCGCTCGGTGGACATGGTCTCCGGCATGGTCAGGATGACCTTGTAACCACGGGCGGCGCCCACCATGGCAAGGGCGATTCCGGTATTGCCTGAGGTGCCTTCGACAATGGTTCCGCCGGGCTTGAGTTCCCCGGAGGCCTCGGCTGCATCAATGATTGCCACACCGATTCTGTCCTTGACGCTGTTGGCGGGGCTATAAAACTCCAGCTTCACGGCCACGGTCGCGTTCAGACCTTCGGTCAGGTGGTTCAGGCGCACCAACGGTGTGCCGCCAACCAGCTGGGTGACGTTGTCATAAATACGTGCCATGAAGGGTCCTTAGTGGTGTGGTGAAAAGGGATGAAGCGCAAGGGCAGTCAGTCAGTGTCCGCGAGGCCGCACGCTGTGCATATCCGCCAGCGTAGCGAGTCGAATTACCGCGTTCTAGGCGGTGAGCCACTTCGCGTAATGTTTTCGAACTTTAGCAATCTTAGGGTTGATAATGACCTGGCAGTAGCCAACCTCCGGCCGCTGGGCGTAGAAATCCTGGTGGTAGTACTCCGCCGGGTAAATCTTTTCCAAGGGGGACACCTCTGTGACAATCGGGTCCTTCCACAACGGCTGGTTACGTGCAATCGCAGCACGGAACAACGCATCTTCCTGCGCATCGCGGAAGTACATTACAGAGCGGTACTGGGTTCCGGCGTCGTACCCCTGGCGGTTCAACGTGGTCGGGTCATGCTGGACGAAGAACATGTCCAGGATGACGTCCTCAGGGATGACGTTTTCATCAAACGTCACCGAAACCACCTCGGCGTGCCCCGTCATCCCGGTGCAAATTTGATCGTAGTTGGGATTCGGCAAGGCGCCGCCGGTATATCCGGACACCACTGATTCCACGCCGAGGGTCATCTGATACACGGCGTCAAGGCACCAAAAGCAGCCACCGCCCAATACAAAAGTCTTCATAGTCATTTATAAGCCTTGGGCGGCCCGGAACATTCCCGCCGCCGGCCTCCCGGTCCGATTCCCGGTCTGCCCGCCAGTAAACTAGAAACATGAGCAAGGAACCAACCTTTCCCGCGTCCGACGACGTGACTGAAGCAGTTGCCCACGGAGCCGTGGAGCAAACGGCACATACCGAGGAATTGGTGGCCGCCGGGCTGGATGACGACATCGCCACCGTCCATGACCTCCACGGTGCCCCGGATGAGGAATTTGACCCTTCCGAGGAATTTGACCCTTCCGAGGATGTCGAGGAACTGATTGACCAGGACGCCACGCCGCTGCAGACGCCCGTGCTGTCGGATGTCCTGGTGGCTGTTGAGGAACTCTGGCCCGAATCGCTCGCCGAGGACTGGGACCGTGTGGGCTTGGTGGTCGGACGTCCGGAGGCCGAGGTCGACCGGATCATGTTTGCCGTCGACCCCACCCTCGAGGTCATCGACGAAGCCCTCGAGTGGGGTGCCCAGCTGCTGATCACCCACCACCCGCTGCTGATGAAGGGCGTGAATTCGGTGGCCGCCACATCGGGCAAGGGCCGGGCCGTCCACAGGTTGATCGAGGGTGGTTGCGCGCTGCTGACAGTCCATACCAACGGGGACAGTGCAGTGGGCGGCGTCTCGGACGTTCTCGCCGATGTCCTGGGCCTGACAGATGCGCAGCCGCTCATGCCGTCGGCACACGGGCTCGTCGAAGAGGGAATCGGCCGCGTAGGCCTGCTGCCCGGGGCCGAGAAGCTCGGCGACCTTGCGGCACGGATCTTCCTGACGCTGCCTGCCGTTGCCGGCGGGGTCAGGGTCGCCGGGGACAGGGATGCCCTGGTCCACAAGGTTGCCGTGTGCGGTGGCGCCGGCGACAGCCTGTTTGACGCCGTCCGCGCCAGTGATGCCGACGTCTATGTCACAGCGGACCTGCGCCACCATCCGGCGTCGGAGGCGCGTGAAGCCCGCATCGACGGGCGGCCGTACCTGATCGACCTTTCCCACTTTGCCAGTGAATGGCTGTGGCTGCCGGCCGCGGCCCAGGCCCTGGCCACTGTCCTCGCCGACCAGGGTTTTGAGGCTGAATTGACAGTGAGCCAGACGAACACGGACCCGTGGGACTTTATTCTCACGCCCGGGAACTAGCGCCTAGTGGTCTCCCACCGCTCGCAGGCTCGCGGCGGGACCCTCGACCGCTAGGCTTGCACTAGAGCAGCACCCATTTTTCTTTATGTAGCAGGAGGACTTACATGGCTAAGGCAGCACCGGGCGAGCAAATGCGCCTGCTTGAGGTTCAGGTACTGGATGGCAAACTGCGGGGGCTCGACGTCCAGGCAAAGGAATTGAAGGAAGACCCCCGTCTTCCCGACCTCCACGGTGGTGTCACCGTCGCCAAGAGCGACCTTGTTGTGCTGGACACGGCCGTCAGCGATGCCCAGCGTGCCCTGACCAAGTCCGAGGACGACGTCGCCGCAGTTGTTGCCCGCATCGAACGGGACGAGGCAAAGCTGAACAGTGGAACAGGCCTGTCAAAGGACCTGATGGCCCTGCAGAGCGAAATTGAGTCGCTGAACCACCGACGGGGCGATCTTGAAGATACCGAGCTTGTTGCCATGGAAACCTTCGAGGAGGCCGTTACCAGGCAGCAGGCGCAGCGCGAGCTGGTGGTCCAGATGCAGGCTGTCCTCGATGAGGTTCTCGACGAGGTGCGCAGCAAGCTGGGTGCGTTGAAGATGGAACGTGACGCCACCTTGGCCGAGCGCGCAGAGCTGGCCGCAACCTTCGCTCCTGAGCTCATGGCCATCTACGACAGGGCACTGGCCAAGTATGGCGTTGGTGCCGCGCGGCTGTTCCACGGCAAGTCGGAGGGCTCGGGCATGCACCTGAGCGCCGGTGACCTCGTCGAGATCAAGAAGGCCGCGCCCGATACGATCGTCTTTTGCCCGGACTCGGGCGCCATCCTTGTCCGTTCGGAGGAGTGGAGCTAGGAACACAGGAGCGGAACTTGCCCGCCGGCCCGTGCCTCAGTCCGTCAGGATGATGTTCAACGCATGGGCCTTGCGGGCGGTGCCCGGCACCAGTTCCACGGCCCATTTTTCCCCGGCGGCCTTGGCCAGCTGAGCAGGCGTCTCGGGGGCCTTGCCGCGGCGGGTCAGCAAATGCCCGGCCAGTTCGCCGCGGGTGTGTTTGGCGAAGTGCGAGACCACCTTGCGCGTGCCGTCGCGTTCGGTGAAAACGTTGACGGCCACTGTGCGTGACGGTTCCGGAACCCACGCTGCGGCGTAGGTGCTGGAGCGGCAATCCACCAGCAGGTGCCCCTCGCTGCGGGCCGCCAGTGCTGCGCCGAGCTTCGGCTTCCAAAAACTTGCCAACTTTCCCACGCCGGGAAGACCCACGGACATCGAGAGCCTGTAGGCGGGAATCCTGTCGGCGAATCCAACAGCACCCCACAGCCCGGAGACAACCACGACGGCGTCATCGGCCTTGCGCTTTTGCGCAGCGGTCATGCCCCGGTAGCCCAGGGCGTCGAAAAGCACGCCCGAATAGATGGTGTGTGCCGGTGCGGCGGGTTCAAGGGCCAGGCGCGTGTTCCGGCTGACCTCGTGAACCAGCGACGCCCCCACGCCCAATTGCGTGAGCGCGTCCGGCTGCCCCGAGACGGCAGCCAGCGCCGCGGCAACCTCCTGCCGGGCGGCGGTGAGCTCCGGAAAACTCAGCTCGGCCAGGTCAACGGGGGATCCGGCGTCGGCGGGGGTCTTGCCTTCTGAAGGCGGCAGCAAAATCAACACCCTGCGAGCTTATCGGCTTGTTGGGCGCCGAATTTCGGGCCCGCCCAGATTCGAACGTACAGATGATGCCAATGGTGCGCGAAAACATTGCCATCAACTGTACGTTCGGCGGGGAGGGGCAGAGGGTGGGGTGGACCGGTCTAGTGAGTCGGCTCACTGAAGTCGTCGGTAGCAGGCGCCCGCTGTCACACTGGATTTTGGCTTGAACCAAGGGTGTTTTAAGCTAGAAGAGGTAGAAAACGTGACGCACAACGACGTGGCACTGAAAAGTGACGCCGCCCTGGACACCTGGATCCAGCGCGAAACCATGGCCGAGGCACTGATCCCGCTCATTGGGCGCCTCTACCGAGAAAACAATGTCATCACCAGTGTCCACGGGCGCTCATTGATCAACAAGTCCCCGTATGACATCCTCAAGGCCCACCGCTTCGCCCGGCACATCGACGACGTGGAACTTCCCTTGGCTGAGACCCTGCCACTGATCCAGGCCCTTGCCACATTGGAGCTTGGCTCGGCATCCTTGGACGTCGCCCGCCTGAACGCGAGCTTCAAGGCCTCGGGGCAGGCTGACCTGGAAACCTTCCTGCGCACAGAATTGGCCGAGATCGTGGGCCGTCGCGGCGAAGACGGCCGCACCAGCACCGACGTGGTGCTGTACGGCTTCGGCCGCATCGGGCGTCTGCTGGCCCGCATCCTCATCGAACACAACGGCGGCGGCCACGGCCTGCGCCTGCGTGCCATCGTGGTCCGCAAGGGCGGCGACTTCGATCTGACCAAGCGTGCAAGCCTGCTGCGGCGCGATTCCGTCCATGGCCCCTTCGACGGCACCATCACCGTTGACAAGGACAGCAACATCATCCAGGCCAACGGCACTGCCATTCAGGTCATTTACTCCGACAGCCCGTCAACCATCGACTACACGGCGTTCGGCATCGAGGACGCACTTGTTGTTGACAACACCGGCCGCTGGCGCGATGAAGAGGGCCTGTCCCAGCACCTGAAGAGCAAGGGCGTGGCCCGGGTGCTGCTGACGGCCCCAGGTAAGGGTTCACTGAAGAACATCGTGTACGGCATCAACCACGACATGATTGAGGCCTCGGACAAGATCGTCACCGCCGCCTCCTGTACCACCAACGCCATCACGCCGGTGCTGAAGGTCCTCAACGACAAGTACGGGATCATCCACGGCCATGTTGAGACGGTCCACTCGTTCACGAACGATCAGAACCTGACCGACAACTTCCACACGGGTGACCGCCGCGGCCGCTCGGCGGCACTGAACATGGTGCTGACCGAAACGGGCGCCGCAAGGGCTGTCGCCAAGGCTCTGCCGGAGCTGGAAGGCAAGCTGACGGGCAACTCCATCCGCGTGCCAACACCCAACGTGTCAATGGCGATCCTGAACCTGACGCTCGAACACGGCACCACCAAGGAAGAAGTGAACAGCTACCTGCGCGACGTGTCGCTGAACTCGGAGTTCCGCAAGCAAATCGACTACATCGACTCACCAGAGGTGGTCTCCTCTGACTTCGTCGGCTACCGGCGTGCAGGCATCGTTGATGGCCTGGCCACCATCAGCACCGACAAAAACCTTGTCCTGTACGTCTGGTACGACAACGAGTTCGGCTACAGCTGCCAGGTGGTGCGTGTCATGGAGGAAATGGCAGGGGTCCACCCGCGCCAGTTCCCCGCACTGGACCCCTCGCCGAAGCTGGCCACAGCCTCCGTGTAACCCGCCCTGCCAAGCCAAGGGCCGGCGTCGTGCATCAACGACGCCGGCTGCGGCCGCCGCAGAGGGTAGACTTGTTCACTGGACAGGGCAGCTAGGCAACCGCGCGTCACGCACGTGGCTCGAGGAACGTCCGGGCTCCACAGAACGGGGTGGTGGGTAACGCCCACTCGGGGTAACCCGCAGGAAAGTGCCACAGAGAATAGACCGCCGGCACGGTTCGCAAGGACCGGCGCAGGTAAGGGTGAAACGGTGGTGTAAGAGACCACCAGTGCCCCAGGTGACTGGGGGAGCTAGGTAAACCCCACCCGGAGCAAGGCCAGACAGGGCATGGTTGAGGGCTGTTCGCCCGAGTGCCTGGGTAGGCTGCTAGAGGGCGTCGGCAACGGCGTCCGTAGATGGATGGTTGCCTCTCCGCCGCGGGTAACTGCGGCGGATGACAAAACCCGGCGTATCGGCTGCCCTGTCCAACAATCAGCGTGTCATTCCCGCATTGTGCGGCAATGACACGCTTTTTTCTGTTTAACGGGAGCACGCTCCAGAGGTGTGCTGGCGGGCACTGCCGCGCGGGTCCGGGCAGGCGTAGCGTCGTTGCATCGACTCCATGAAAGGACCGTGGACGGTGGAATACACACGACTGGGCGCCTGAGGACGCCGAAGCAATCTTCAGCAAGGTCCTTGAGTTTGGCATAAACTTCTCGGACACGGCCAACGGCTCCGGTGAGGGCACCAGCGAGGAAATCACCGGACGGGCCCGGTGCAGGCCGGCACGCCAGGCCCTGGGACGGAACTACTGCATGCTGCAGTACCGATGCAACGGCCCGCCGGGTCTTCCCGGGCTTGTGGCGCCCGCTGGTCCCTGCAAGGCTTGGGGCATGGATGAGACACGGGCCAAGGCAGATCTGCAGCGCTACCTCCAAGCGGGACGCGACGCCGTCATATGGAAGCTTCAGGGTCTGGGTGAGCACGACGCCCGCCGGCCCGCCGCGGGACGCCCCGGGACAGGTCGTATGGTGGCCGGAGGATAGGAACCCCCGTGACGCCGCATCAGATCCTCGTCCATGAAATTACCGAAACTCACAGGCATGCCGGACATGCTGACCTGGCCAGGGAGCTCATTGACGGTGCCGTGGGCTGAGCCGGCCTGTGGATAACGTCAGGCACCGTTCGCCAAGCGATCCTAGACTTGAACCATGGCACACCCTTGCGGCAGCGAGCACGCCTCCGGGCGGGGCTGAGCCGCGCCGTGGCCCGCCATGCGGCACGAATCACGGGAGTTCCTGCCCGCACGGGGCGTGATCGGGGCCCGGGGCCGCCCAGCCCGTCCGCAAGACGGCTGCTGCTGGCCGCAGCAGGGCTCGCGGCGTTGGCGCTCCTCGTCCTTGCCGGCTGGCTGCACAGCTCGGGCCGGTGGCCCTTTGAGCCCGACGCCGGCCCTCCACCCGCGCTTGCGAGCCAGCCGGCGGAATTGGGCAAGCCGGTTGTTGCCGTGGGACCAGGCACGGCGCTGGCGCTGTTGGAGACCCTTGCCGTCAAGGGAAGGGCCCCGCGCAGCGACTACCAGCGCAGCGCCTTTGGCGAGGCATGGCTTGATGCCGACGCGAACGGCTGCGACACCCGCAACGACATCCTTCGCCGTGACCTGCAGGACGTCACGTTTGTGGATTCCTCGCCCTGCCTGGTGGCAAGCGGGCGCCTCGATGAACCTTATACGGGCAGGGAAGTCCGGTTCCGCCGTGGCAAGGACAGCAGCGGTACGGTGCAGATCGACCACGTCGTGGCCCTCGGCAACGCCTGGCAGACGGGCGCCGGGGCCCTGACCCCGATGCAGCGCCAAAGCCTCGCCAACGACCCCCTGAACCTGCTTGCCGTTGACGGCCCCGCGAACCAGGAGAAGTCCGATGCCGACGCCGCCACGTGGCTGCCGCCGTCCAAGAAGTTCCGCTGCCATTACGTTGCCCGGCAAATATCGGTCAAGGCCGCCTACCACCTGTGGGTCACCCCGGCTGAGAAGGCCGCCATGAAAAGGGTGCTGGGGCCGTGCCCGAAACAGCAAAGCCTGCCCTCGGGCTACCTTACGTAGGGGAGGCGGCCGGGGCAGGCTTTCTCGGGAAGAAGCCATGCCTACATGGTGGTGCCGATTTCGGCCAGCGGCAGGTCCGGGTGGTTCTTTTCAACCCGGCGCATGGCCCAGATGTCGTTGAACAGGGCCAGGAATTCGCCGTCGCTGCGCTCGAGTACCTCGGCGCCATGGACATTTGCCAGCGTTTCAGTTGCGTCCGGCGTCGTCAATCTGGCAAGGGAGTAGGGCAGGCGCTCCAGGCGCATGGGGGCGTTGAAGTCGTGGTGCATGCGGTCCTCGACAACCTCGAACTGCATGGGTCCGACGGCGGCGAGCACCGGTGCCTGGTCCCCGCGCAGGTCCGAGCGCAGGACCTGGATCACGCCTTCGTGTTCGAGCTGTTCGATGCCGCGGCGGAACTGCTTGTACTTGCTGGGGTCCTTGGAACGGGCCACCTGGAAGTGCTCGGGTGCGAACAGCGGGATGGCGGGGTACTCCACCGGCTCCTCCACGAACAGCGAATCGCCAACGCGCAGGGCCGATGCGTTGACGAGGCCGACGACGTCGCCCGGGAAGGCGGTGTCGATGACTTCGCGTTCGCGGCCGAACACCTGCTGGGCGTACTTCGTTGCGAAGGACTTGCCCGTGCGGGTCTGGGTGACGACCATGCCGCGCTCAAACATGCCCGAGCAGACGCGCACGAAGGCCACGTGGTCGCGGTGTGCCTGGTTCATGCCGGCCTGGACCTTGAACACAAAGCCGGAGAACGGGGCTTCGACGGCGCGGGCAGTGCCCGTGATGTCGGCGCGCGGTGAGGCGGGCGGGGCGAAGTCGACCAACGTGTCAAGGATCTGCTTGACACCGAAGTTCAGGGCCGCGGAGGAGAACAGCAGGGGAGTGGCCTTGCCCGCGTAGAAGGCCTCGAGGTCCAGGGGCGCGTCCTCGTCGACCACAAGGCTGGCCTCCTCGATGGAGTCGGCCCACGCGTCGCCTTCGGATGCGGCTGCGGCCTCGGGCGTCATGTACTCGGTCAGGGCGATCTGGGCGCCCGAGCTGTTGCGGGCAAATTTGGCGAACTCGTTGCGGCGGATGTCCCATACGCCACGGAAGTCGCCGGCGATGCCGATGCCCCACGTCAGCGGCATGGGGGTCAGGCCCGTGCGTTCGGTGATCTCGTCCATAAGTTCAAGCGGGTCAAGGCCCGGGCGGTCCCATTTGTTGATGACGGTGATGATGGGAAGGTTGCGCTGGCGGCACACCTCGAACAGTTTCATGGTCTGGGTTTCCAGGCCCTTACCGGCGTCAATGAGCATGACGGCGCAGTCGACGGCGGCCAGCACACGGTAGGTGTCCTCGGAGAAGTCGGCGTGGCCGGGGGTGTCAAGGAGGTTGATGACGGTGTCGCGGTAGGAGAACTGCAGCGCCGCGGAGCTGATCGAGATGCCGCGGTCCTTTTCCATCTGCTGCCAGTCCGAGACGGTGTCCCTGCGGTTCGACTTGCCGTTCGTGGCACCCGCCGTGCCAATCACCTTGGCGTGCAGGGCCAGCGCCTCGGTCAGCGTTGACTTGCCCGCATCCGGGTGGGAAATCACGGCAAAGGTGCGGCGGCGCTCCGCCTGGCCGGTGATTTCGGTGGCGCGGGCGGGGGATTGGGCCGGAGAGGACACAGGACTACTTTCTAGCGGTGACAAAAATGTTCAGGCAGGGGCAAACACGCCAACCATCAAGTTTACCGCAGCGTTCGTGGCCCACGGTTGGCTCCCGGTTTAGCGCGGGAGCGCCACGAAACCGAAGCCGAGCTGCCAGGTTCCTCCGGCGTCGATGCGTTCAAGGACAACCCGCTGCAACGCCGTCGTGCGGGGCAGTGCATCGAGGTTGTCCATGTTGCGGGTGCGGAACGTGAAGTACACGGCATCGGTCGGTTCGTTGCGGGGTTCGCCGTACGGGGTGAAAAGGGCGGCAAAGCGGGCGATGTTGGAGTCCTCGGCAATGGTTGCGCCGAGGTACGGGTCAAGCAGCCATGATTCGCAGTTGGCGCTCTGCACCGGCTTTTCGGGGAAATGTTCGGCGAAGAAGGGTGCCGCCAATGCCAGACTTTCGGCGACCACTGCGGGGGAGAGGTCCCCGCCCTCCGGGATATGGACGCCAAGGATCCACTCGCCCGCGCCGACGCCGGGGATGTCAGCCGAGGGCTGGTGGATCAGGTACTGCAGCCGGCCCAGCTGGTAGAGGCGTCCGGAGAACACGTTGTTGAGCCATTTGTAGGTGTCCATGCCGAAGCGGTGGTGGACGCGGCGGTTGATGGCCATGTTCCTGCCAAAGTCGGCAAGAGTGGCCAAGGAGATCTCCGCGGAAATGCCGCGGGCTCCATGCCACTGCCGGATATCGGGAACGAACCGCATCATGGCGCTGAGCCAGTCCATCTCGGTGACGGGCAGTTCGGGTGTGCCCAGTTCAGGGTTTGACTCATCGGCACTGCCCAGCCGGGCGGCCAAATGCGCCAGGACCTTTTCAACGGCGGGTGACGCCGGTCCCTCAAGCAGGGCCAGGCACCCGGCGCGGTCCCCGGGTTCGACGTTCAGTGCGTCAAGTGTCATTTCTGGGCTCAAGGCGGTCCGCGGCGTCATGGCCCCAGTTTAGCCAATCCGCAGCCCGTTGCTGCACGTTACTTGGTGGCCTTGGGCTTCTTGACGAACAGGGTTTCGGCCTGCTCCAGCGACATGCCGTTTGTTTCAGGGATCTTGAACATGACAAAGAAGAACGACGCCGCGGCAAACACCGCGTACATGCCGTACGTCAGCGGCAGGGAGGCCGCGGCCATGCCAGGGAACGTCAAGGTGATGATGAAGTTCGCGATCCACTGGGCCGCGGCGGCCAGGCCGAGGGCGCGGGCGCGGATGCGGGACGGGAAGATTTCACCAAGCAGCACCCACACCAGCGGACCCCACGAAGCGCCGAAGCTGACAACAAACACGTTCGCGGCAACCAGGGCAACGGGACCCCATGCGCCGGGCAGGCTGATGTTGGACCCCGAACCCGTGGCCGATGAGAAGGCAAGGGCCATGGTGCCCAGGGAGAGCGCCATGCCGATGGAGCCTGTCAAAAGGATGGGGCGGCGGCCGATCCTGTCCACGAGGGCTATGGCCACGAGGGTGACAAGGATGTTCACTACGGCCGTCACCACTGAAATTGTCAGGGAGTTCTTTTCCTGGAAGCCCACTGCCTGCCACAGGGTGGTGGAGTAGTAGAAGATGACGTTGATGCCGACAAATTGCTGCAGCACCGAGAGGATGATGCCGATCCAGACCACTGGCATCAGGCCGAAACGCTTGCCCCGCAACGAACCCTTCCGCGCCGACAGGGCGTCTTCCTTGACTGCTTCCTTGATGTCGCGGATGCTGCGCTCGGTGTCTTCACCGGGTGCAATGGTTTCAAAGACCTTGGCCGCTTCGGCTTCCCTGCCCTTGAGGACAAGGAAACGCGGCGATTCGGGCAGGACCAGGGCAATGCCGAAATACACCACGGCGGGAATGGCGCCGGCAAGGAACATCCAGCGCCAGGCCGGGAGGCCGAACCATAATGTCTGGGTGGCGCCGCCCGCCGCGTTGGAAAACAGCGCGTCGGAAAGGAGCGCGGCAAAAATACCCACAGTGATGGCCAGCTGCTGCAGCGATGCCAGTCGGCCGCGGTGCCTGCGGGGTGAGATTTCGGAAATGTACGCCGGTGCAATGACCGAGGCCAGGCCGATGCCCAGGCCTCCGACGAGGCGCCAGAAGATCAGGGCGTACACGTTGAATGCCAGACCGGTGCCGATGGCGCTGACAAGGAACAGGATGCCGCCGAGTTTCATGGCAGGAATGCGGCCCTTGGCATCGGCAATCCGCCCTGCCATGTAGGCGCCCACCGCGCAGCCCAAAAGGGCGACCGCGACGGCGAACCCCGTCAGGGTGTCACCGAGGCCGAACTGGCCCTGGATGGCGTCGACCGCGCCGTTGACGACCGAGGAGTCAAAGCCAAAAAGGAAGCCGCCGACGGCACCGGCGACGGCAAGGCCGATGACCTTGCGGGGGATGCTCGAGGCTGCCGGGTTGGGCTCGGTTGGGCCGGACATTGTTCCCCCTAGCTGCCGCCACCGGGATGGCGGAGCGGCCGTTTTTCATGAACACGTGGAGTGCTTCTGTACCGTAAAGCTACTCCTTGCCGGCCAGTCCCACCACCGTTTGCCCAGCACTTTGCTTAGCACTTTGCCGCGTACTGTGACCAACACTTTGCCGCGTGGGCAAAAACGTCAGGGAAGCCGGGTCACTGTTTGGGTTCGTGGCCGAACGGGTCGGGGTCCACGCCCGGCATCCAGGTCAGCCCGGGCACGCCCCAGCCATTGCTCTTGGCGGCGCGGCGCGCCTTCTTGCCGTACCGGGCATTGAGCCTGTCAACGTACAGCTTGCCGTCGAGGTGGTCGTATTCGTGCTGCATGCAGCGGGCAAACCAGCCTGTCGCCTCAAAGTCCAGCGGGGTGCCGTCGGCGTCGAAGCCGCGAACACGCACCCAGTCGGCGCGCTTGAGCGGGTAGTCGATGCCGGGCACCGACAGGCAGCCTTCAACCTCGTCGTCGGGGTCGGGGGCGTTGCCCGATATTTTGCCAACCGTCAGCGTCGGGTTCACCACCACGCCCCGGGTCGGGACGCCGTCGTCGTTCTCCATCTTGTAGGTGAACAGCCGCAGGCCGACGCCGATCTGTGGGGCGGCAAGTCCCACGCCGTTGGCGGCATCCATGGTCTCGTGCATGTCGGCCACGAGGGCCTTGAGCTGCCCGTCAAAGGCCTTGACCTCATCAGCGCGGCGGTGGAGCACGGGCTCACCCAAGATTGTCACGGGGTGGATGGTCATGACGGCTTCCTTTTCAGGTACGGGAACTCTTCAGTCCGGAAAAATGTTTAGTTCAAAAATACCGGGGCAATGAAAAACACCCCGATCAATTGACCGGGGTGTTTCGTGATTTGCAATCAAACCACCTTGGGGTGAGATACGGGGGTTGAACCCGCGACCTCCTGGACCACAACCAGGCGCTCTGCCAACTGAGCTAATCCCACCATGTCCGCCGTTGGGCACAGGTTGACGTCTTGCTTATGTCCTCCGTGCTTTTGGCAACGTCGAAAAGTCTACCCGATCCTGGAGGGCATCAAAACCAAAAATGGCCTCTTTGTCCTTTTTGTGAGCTAGATCGCGTTGCGCCGGCGGAAATTCCGCATAATCATGCGGAATGTGTGTTTAGAACTTCGCTGCAATCTTCTTTGCCGCTGCAGATTCCGGTCCCGGAGCCGGCACGAACACTGCCTCGCGGTAGTACTTGAGCTCGTTGATGCTGTCCTTGATGTCGCCCAGGGCGCGGTGGCCGCCTGTCTTGGCCGGTGACTGGAAGTAGGCACGCGGGTACCAGCGTCGTGAAAGCTCCTTGATGGTGGACACGTCGATGACCCGGTAGTGCAGGTGCTCCACCAGTTCGGGCATGTCGCGGGCAAGGAACACCTTGTCGGTGCCAATGGAGTTTCCTGCCAGCGGGGCCTTGTTCGCCACGGGCACGTGCTGGCGGATGTAGGCAAGAACCTGCGCCTGTGCGTCCTCTATGGTGGTGCCGCCTGCCAGCTCCTCGAGCAGCTTGGAAGAGGTATGCATGCTGCGCACAAAGTCGCCCATCTGGGCCAGGGCCTCGTCGCTGGGCTTGATGACAACGTCAACACCCTCACCCAAAATGTTCAGTTCCGAGTCGGTAACGAGCGCCGCAACCTCGATCAAGGCGTCGTTGACGGCATCCAGGCCGGTCATTTCACAGTCAATCCACACAATGCGTTCATTAGTAATAGCCACCCGTCCAATGTACCGCCTACCCGGGGGGCGCGGCCGCGCTGGTAAAATTGGCCGCGGCGGAGCCCGCACTGCCATCTTCTTGATGCGGGGAAATTACGACGCCGGCCGGAGACTTTCGATGACAGCATCGCCTTCCACGCCCGTACAGCGGGAATTCGCTGGGGTGCGGCCATGGATTGCGCTGCTGCAGGGCACCATCGGCTCAACCATGATGCTGGCCGGCTCGGTCGGTGTCGGCTGGATTGCCAACGGTTCACCCCTCGTCAGAAATTCCCTGGTGATTGCCCTCCGCACCGAGGGTGTGGGCGTTGTTGTCTCCACGGTCCTGCTGACACTTGGAGCCATGCTGCTGTTGCGCTCCTGGCTGCGGCTGGGGCAACGCCTGGCCGGGTGGGATCAGGGATCACTGCGTGCAGTGGTCACCGCCGTTATTGCGTGGGGGGCGCCCCTTGCACTGACTGTCCCGATTTTTTCCCGAGACGTTTATGCCTACACGGGCCAGGGCCGGTTGATGGCCGAGGGCCTGAACCCGTACACCACGGGCATATCGGCGTTGAGCAACTGGTTCATGCTTGGAACAGACCCGTCGTGGGCCGAAAACCGCACCCCGTACGGTCCCTTGTTTCTGTGGCTGAGCAGGGGCGTTGTGGCCCTCACGGGCGGGCAGCCAGACCTCTCGGTGCTGTTGTTTCGCGCCAGCACCTGCGTCGGGGTGGCCCTGTGCGTGGTGTACCTGCCGAAGCTGGCGCAACTGCACGGCATCAACGGTGCCAGGGCGTTGTGGATCTCTGTGGCCAACCCGCTGTTTTTGATCTCTTTCATCGCCAGTGCGCACAACGATTCGCTCATGGTGGGCCTGGCCGTTGCCGGGACCTGGTTCGCGTCAACGAGGCGCGGGTTGCTCGGCGTTGTGCTTGTCACCGCATCCATTGCCGTCAAGCCCATCACGATCGTCCTGCTGCCCTTCATCGGCCTGCTGTGGGCCGGGCACGCAGCAGGCTGGGGGCGCCGCTTCCTGTTCTGGGCCGGAACCGGGTCCTTGAGCCTGGCCCTGTTGTGGCTGGCCGGCATTCCCCGCAACCTGGGGCTCGGCTGGACTTGGGCGCTCACCGACTCCATACCCGGCTACACAGGGTATTCACCATCGGGTTTCAGCGGGCAGATGGTTGAACTGCTGGCCGACGCCCTCGGCCTGGACGGCATGGCCGTTGCGGGCGGATTCCGTTCACTGCTGACGGTGGCGAGCATCGGCCTCGCTGGCTGGCTCGTGCTCTTTGGCGACCCGAAGCAGGTGGTGCGCAGGATGGGGCTGGCGTTTGCCGCCGTCGTGCTTCTGGCGCCCATCATCCAGCCCTGGTACATCCTGTGGTTCCTGCCGTTCCTGGCCGCGACGGGCATCCGCAACAACTGGCAGATCAAGCTTTGCTACGTGACGGTGGCCTTTTTCGTGGTGTTCGGCGCGCAGGACCAGCTCTTCGTCTGGAACTTTGTGCAACTGCCCATGGGAACCGAATCGATGGCGTCGCTCGTGGCGGGGGCAGTGGTCCTGTACCTCCTGGCGCTCGACGTCCACACCCGCAAGCTGCTGTTCAGCCGCGAGGCCAACGTGCCGTCTTCCACCCCGCCCCTCACGCCGAGGTAGCGGGTCCGCTTCGAGACCGGCGGTTGCACGCCCGGGTCTCGAAGCGGACCCGCTGACTCGACGAGCGGGTCACTTCATGCCGCCCTTGCGCAGTGCCGCCACGAGCCGGGTCTTGAACGCGTGTTCATTGAACAGGTCCCGCCATTCGATCCTGATGACGCTCCAGCCAAGTTCAATGAGGGTGTTCTCGCGAACGCGCTCGTCCCGCAGCACTTCCTGGGTGGGGCGGTAGTTGAAGTATTTCCCCGCGCCGTCGAACTCGAGGATCACCTTGTAGGCGGGCCAGGCAAAATCCGCGCGGTAGCTTCCGTTCCGGCTGGGCACCGTGAACTGCAATTGGGGTGGTTCAATGTTGCACACCCGGATCAGGTCGCGGGTCAACGTTTCCCCTGCCGATTCCGAAAATTGGGTGGCGAAGTCGAGCGCCGCACGGAATATCCGGATGCCGCGGTGCCGGTCCAGGACACTCGCCTCCCGTTCCAGCACGTCACGGGGAATGCCGCTGCGCAGGGCGTGGTCCATGAGGATCAGGACTTGTTGGTAGGTCATGGTCAACGCGCAATCCACTGTCGTACGCAGAAGATTGGTTACGGGGACTCCATCAATGACGGTGCATTCATCGTCGCGGAGCTGTCGGGAATGTATTCGGACGTCGGAGGCCCTCTCGGCGGTGGAGCACTTGCCGGCCCGCGTGATGTGGATGCGCTCATCGGCCTTCCACAGAGGGAGGTCATGCAGTCGGGCGGCAGAGACATGGCTGTACACGGAATATGCCCGCTCGGTGGCGACTGCCGCGTGGGCGTGCAGGATGATGCGGGCCTTGTCCCTGTGCAGCTGGTCGAGCGATTCCCAGTAGGCGGCCCTCACATACGCGCCGCGGCGGATTCGAATGAGCACGCCCGTGTCGAGAAGCACCTCGATGGCCGCCGGGTTGAGCCCAGAATCGTTGAGCTGCCGGGTGCGCCATGCGTGTTCATTCGCGGGCAACCGCCCCTGAAGCCCCGATGATGCAGGGTGTTCAAGGCCTGGCCGCACGCCCTGAACAAGATGCAGCCCCTTGGCACCTGGCGCCGCGGGGTGGGCGCCGGCCTTGTCATCGCCCGCCATGGAGGAGTTCATGGGTCAAGCGTGGCCGTCATTTCACGCGGTATCCAGAGCCGATGACCAATCTGTGGATAACCCCTTAGGCTTCTCACCAGCCCCAACCGCCGTCCGCCTTCGCCGAGTCAGCGGGTCCGATTCGAAACGGCGGCCTATAACGGCCGGTCTCGAAGCGGACCCGCTGACTCGACGCATGAGGGGAGGGGAGGGCTACCGTCGTGCGGGGGATCCCGCGGCGGGCACTGCGTTCCTGCCCAGTTCCACCGTGCGTCGCACCGACCACACGAGCAGCGTCACCAGCAGCACGTTCCGCCCGGTCAGCACCGCCGCCATGATCGGGTTCGCGTGGATCAGCGGGGTGTAAAACAGGGGGTAGATGATGAACGTGGCAAAAGCGATGCCCATCAGGAGCGTCGCAGGAACCTTCCAACGGTCCCAGTTGTGCACCAGGCCGGCAACCACCACCGGCAGCAGCCAGATGATGAACTGTGGCGAGCCCACCTTGTTGAAGACAATGAACGCCGTGACCATCAGCAGCGAGCCCTCAAGGATCAGTTCCTCGCGCTGGGCGCCGCGCCGCAGGGCCCAGATCATCAGCGCCGCACCCGTCAGGGCGGCGACGATCAGCAACGGCTGCATCAGGAACGCGGCCACGTCGGCGCCTGGCCCGTAGACCTCGGTTGAGTTGATTGCCACGTTGTCGGCAATCTTCGATCCGCCGATTCTGAACACGCTGAGCCAGACCCACGGGGTGGAAAACGTGGCCTCAAGCTGCATTCCGCGGTCGCCCTGATTGACGGCAAAGTCCAGGAGGTGCGAACCGGCGCCCGTTAGGACGGCGACGGCGGCCACCGCGGCGCTGACGGCAAGCCCGGTGAGGAAGATCTGCACGCGCTTGGCGCTGGCGATGAGCAGCGGGGCGATGACGGCGGCAGGCCACACCTTGATCCAGGTGGCAGCCGACAGCAGGAAGGCTGCAACGACGGGCCGTTCAACCGCGTACAGCAGCGCCACCAGCACGAAGGAGGTGGTGATGCCTTCAACCCGGGCAAAGCTGAGGAAGCCCATGAACAGGGTGAAGAACAGCCAGAACCATGCGGGGGCTATGCCGGTGTGGGCGCGTTTACCGCGGGTCAAGAACAGCATGCCCACGGCATTGAGCGCAATGATGATCAGCGTCCAGCCCAGCAGGTAGAGCGCCGGGCCGAACATGTTCGCGGCAAATATGGGCACTTGTGCGAGCAGCGGGTAAACCCACGGGCTGATCGTCTCACCCAGCTCGGCCGGGTTGTAGCCTAGCTGTGCCCATTGGCGGTACTGCTCGGTGTCGCTGAACGTGTCACCGTGCACGATGAAGGTCATCATCCAGGCAAGGAAGAAGCCATGCACGACGGCGAAGCCCCACCACACGCTGGCAGGCGTGCGGAACCAGGCCACCGCCTTGGGCGCAAGGAAGCGGTCGCGGACGGAAACGGCCCGAGCCAGGAGCCTGTCAATCAACGGAGTGGAAATCTCAGGGCTCCTTCGTCGGGGACGGCTCTGCTACCGCGGATGCGGCGTTGGCGGAGGGGCCCACGGGGGCGGTGCCGGCGTCCACGGAGGAGGCAACGGCGTCGTGCCTTGGAATCAGGGAGGGGTTGCGGCCCATGAGGAACAGCTGGCGCACACTCCACACAAACAGGACAACCAGCAGCAGGTTGCGCAGGGTCAGCACGGCGGCCATGATGGCGTTGTCGTGCGAGAGGGCGTCATAAAAGAGCGGGTAGACCAGGAACGTCAGGACGGCCACACCGATGAGCATGGTGGCGGGGACGCGCCAGGCCTTCCACTGGTAGGACAGGCCCACGGCGACGGCCGGTGCGAGCCAGACCATGAACTGCGGGGAGCCGACCTTGTTGAAGACCACGAACGCCGTGACAAGGGCGAGCGAGCCGAAGAGCAGCAGAGCGGTACGGTCGGCGCCACCATTGCGCTTGCCGGTGTGCAAGGCCCAGAAAATCAGCGCGGCCACGACAAGTGCGGCGATGACAAGCAGCGGCTGCATGAGGACGCTCATGACGGACGAGCCCGGGCCGTCGACCTGCATGGAGTTAATGTCCCGGTTCATGTACATGTGCGAGCCGCCAATGCCCAGAACGCTCATCCACAGCCACGGCGTGGTGAAGGTCGCCTCGAGCTGCATGCCGCGGTCGCCCTGTTCGAGCAGGAAGTTCAGCAGCTTGGGCAGCGCGCCCATGCTCACCGCCAGGACCACGACGAAGGCTGTGACCAGCGCGCCTGCCAGGACCACCTGCACGCGCTGCTTGACCACAGTGAAAAGCGCAAGCACGACGGCGGCCGGCCAGACCTTCGTCCACGTGACGACGCTGAGGATGAAGGAGGTCAGGAACGGGCTGGCCACGCCAAGGGATAGGGCGATCAGCACCACGGGGGCGGTCAGTCCGTCGACCCTGGCAAAGCCGAGCCAGGCCAGCAGGGTTGTGAAGGCGATCCACCACAGGGCGGCCGGAATGGCTTTCCTGTTCCGCCCCCAGCTGGTGAGCTTGCCCACTGCCAGGAAGTTCAGGGACGAAATCATCAACACCCAGATGAACAGGAACGGACCGCCGCCAAAGATGTAGGCCACCGCCATGGGGACCAGTGCAAGGATCGGGTAGACCCAGGGGCTGGGACCCAGCACGCGGTCGCCGTTGAAGTCCACTGAAGCCCAGATGCGGTAGATGAACGTGTCACTGAAGGCCTCCCCGCGCAGGGACAGAAGGGCCGCCAGTCCAAGGAAAATCAGGTGGACCGCAGCAAAAACGGTCCACATGCCGCGTGGGGTTGTCAGCCAGTTTTGGGTCCGGGCGGGCAGGACCTTGTCCCGGAAGCGGGCAAGGGAGGCAAAAAACGTATCCGTGGAGATGGTCGAATCCTTCTCAGAAGTGGTGTCGGCCTGAACCCGATGCCGCCGGGCCGTTGCGGCTGCCGGTGCATGTGATGCGGCCAAGACAGACGTTGGACATCTTTTCCAAGGAACGTCCGGCTGACGTGGGTACAATGCCAAGGACGGAACCCTTGGCAGTTTACATATTAGCGCAGCCCCGTTGTGGCTTCCCGGGACACCCCGCCATGTTCGAGCCATCCCGCCCAACCACGGGTGACAGCAATAGTTCAGGAGTTTCGTGTTGACCAGCACTCGTGCCGCCCTGCCGGAGGTGAAGAACAAGGTGATAGGCAAGCTGCCTTTTCGCACCGGCACCGCCGAATCGGCCATCTGGCAGGGTTTTGCCGGATCGCTGATGCTGCTGCTTGGCTCCCTCGGCGTGGGGTGGCTCGCCAGCAGTTCGGTGTTGATCCGGAACCCGTTGTTCATTGTGGCAAGAACCACGCCTGTGGCGGTCGTCATCGCCACGGTGTTGTTGTGTGTCGGTGCCGCCTTGATGCTGCGGGCGTGGCTGCGGCTTCGCCAGCACCTGGCGGCCTGGGACGATTCCGCCGGGCCGGTGCTGCGCAAGGCCCTGATCCTGTGGGTGGCACCGATGATGCTGGCGTTGCCCCTGTTCAGCCGCGATTCCTACGCCTACATCGGCCAGGGCAGGCTCATGCAACAGGGTCTGGATCCGTACACCAACGGCATTTCGGCCCTCAACAACTACTTCTCCCTTGGGCCCGACACGCTGTGGACCGAGGCCCCCACGCCTTACGGCCCGCTGTGGCTGTGGCTTGAACACTTCGCCGTCATCCTGCCGGGCAGCACCCCTGAAATTGCGCTCATCCCGTTCAGGCTTGCCAGTTTGGCGGGCGTGGTGCTCTTGGCGGTCTATCTGCCAAAGCTTGCAGCACGGCACGGCTTCAATCCGCACCGCTCCCTGTGGCTTGTCGTCCTGAATCCGGTGGTGCTGATCAATTTTGTCGCAAGTGTGCACAATGATTCGATCATGCTTGGCCTTGTTGTTGCGGGCCTCTACTACGCGTCGGCCAAGCGGCCGATCGTCGGCATCCTGCTGGTCACGGCCTCGATTGCGATCAAGCCCATCACCTTGATCGCCCTGCCATTTGTGGGCCTTTTGTGGGCCGGTTCGCAGGCCGGGTGGGTGCGGAAGTTTGGACTCTGGGCCGCAACACTAGGCATTTCCACCGGTGTGCTGGCAGCCATGGGTGCCGTCAACGGGCTCGGATTCGGCTGGCTTGCCGCCCTGAACACCTCGGGCACCGTGTGGATTTGGTACGCACCGGTGGGGTTGCTCTCCAACATTGCCGGCTTTGTGGTGACGCTGGTGGGCGGGGCGGGAACCGCCGTGACGGACGTCATCCAGACAATTGGCCAGGCCTCGTCAATCCTGATCGTCATGGCCCTTGCCTTCCTGAAGATCACGCTGCCCCCGGCCAAGGTGGGCGGTGCCGCGGGCAGGTCCCCAGCTTTCAACGGACCTGCTGCACTGGATGAATCGCAGCGCTTCAGCCAGGCCGTGTTGCGCCGCATGGCCTGGGCGTTTGCCGCCGTTGTTCTGTTGGCGCCCATGATCCAGCCCTGGTACGTGGTGTGGCTGCTGGCATTTTTCGCCGTGACAGGCATTGACGAGGGCTGGCAGCTGCGCACCGTGTCATACCTGACGGCCTTCTTCATCCTGATCGCCCTGACCGACCAGCTCAGCGTGTTCCCCTGGATTCCCGTGGCCCTGATCCGCACGGTGGCGATCGTCGTGGGCCTTGCCAGCGTCCTGTACGTCATGTTTTTGGACAGGAAAACGAGGGGGTTCTTTGTGCCCGCACGCGATCCTGAAGCCCGGCCTAAACAGGCCTGACAGGCGCCGGACCGCACATACAGATGCTTGAGTGCCTCGCGGCGCGACAGCGGGCTGAGCCGGGCTTCATGCTCGGTGACATAGGCGCGGACCCAGTCCGGTTCGGTTCTGGCGTATTGCCGCAGCGCCCAGCCGATCGCCTTGCGGATGAAGAATTCCCTGTCGTCAAGGTTGGGGTGGATGACGTCCCGCAGCAACTGCGTGTCGGTGGCGTCCCCGGCAGGAAGTTGCGCGATGATCGCAGCCCTGCGGAACCAAAAATTCGGGTGCACACTCCATTCGCGCAACAAGGCATCCATGGTGTCCCTGTCCCGTTGCAGCAGCTCATTGAGGCGCGGCGCTACGGAATCGACGTAATCCCACCACTGTCCGGTCCCAATGACGACGGCGTAAAATGGCAGGAGCCCCGGCTCGCCCCGGCCGAGGCGGGAGTCTGTGAGCATGATGGCTGCGTAGCGTTCCTCCCTGAACCGGGCGTTTTCCCATAGCGTTGCGGCCGTGGCCTGGAGTTCCTTGACCTCCTGAAACGGAGAGTTCTTCACCAGCGCCCGCACGGTTTTTCTCACCACGGGGGAGGGAACCCCCAGGTACGGCATTGACGATTTCATGTAGGCGGCCATGCCCGCGGCCTTCTCCGGGATCGCCGCCTGGTCCAGGGCCGGGCGCAGGGCCACAAGGAAAGCCGCGTTGGGTGTGCCGGCCGTTTCTGCTGTCATCATGCCAAAAGCGTAGTGGCAGCGGCTAGCATGTGGTTGATATGGAGCAAAGCAGCCGGCCGACCACGGGGGAGCTTGTTGCCGCCCTGCGCGCTGCAGGCTGCGTGTACGCGGAGGAGGAAGCCGCCATCCTGGCAGACGCGGCTGGATCAACAGCGGACCTTGCTCTCATGCTGGCCCGGCGGGTGCAGGGATTCCCGCTTGAACACATTGTGGGGTGGGCCCGGTTTTACGGAATGCGCATCGCGGTGGCACCGGGGGTGTTCGTGCCGCGCAGGCGCAGCGAGTTCCTTGTCGATCAGGCCCTTGCCGCCCTGAAGTCCAGGCCAGGCAGGGCGGATCCGCCCCGAATCCTGGACCTGTGCTGCGGCAGCGGGGCCGTGGGGGCGGCGCTGGCCGAAACCCTGGACAAGAAACCCGCCGGCGGAGATTCAGGCTGTGAACTGCACGGCACCGACATTGATCAGGCCGCCGTTGACTGTGCCGCCGGGAATGTAGCGCCCTTCGACGGATACGTTTATTGCGGTGACTTATTTGCCCCCATCCCCGTGCGGTTGCGGGGCAGTTTCGACCTGATCGTGGCCAACGCCCCGTACGTTCCCTCTGCGTCCATTGCCTTCATGCCGCAGGAGGCCAGGATCCACGAGCCCGAGGCTGCACTCAACGGGGGAGCAGATGGACTGGAACTGCACCGACGAATCGCCGCCGACGCACCGCGATGGCTGCGTCCCCACGGGAGACTGCTCCTTGAATGCAGCATCAGGCAGGCCCCCGTGAGCGCGGGAATCCTCACCACCAGCGGATTCTCCACCAGCATTTCAACCAGCGAAGAACTCGACGACTCGGTGGTCACAGGCCGATTGGGCAGCGGACTTCATATTGGCCGTGGAACTGGCTAGCCTCGGTGTAACCGATCCATTCGATGCCCAGCAGGGAGCCGCATGAGTTTGCACAAGCACCACACCCGTCCAGACGAAACCATTGAAGATTCAGCCTTTGACGACGGGGTGGGATCCATCCCCCGACACAAGCTGCCGGTGGGCATCCAGGACGCGGATGCTGCGATGCGGTTCATCCAGAATGAACTCATGCTTGACGGGAACGCCCGTCAAAACCTTGCCACCTTCGTCACCACCTGGATGGAACCACAGGCCCAGGTGCTGATCCGTGAGTCGCTGGAAAAGAACATCATCGACAAGGACGAATACCCGCAGTCGGCCGAGATTGAGCGGCGCTGCGTGAACATCCTGGCGAATTTGTGGAACGCGCCGGAGCCCACAGGGGGAGGGGACGCCGTCGGCTGTTCCACCACGGGCTCCTCGGAGGCAGCCATGTTGGCGGGGATGGCGCTGAAATGGCGGTGGCGGGCCCGAAGGGAGGCTGCCGGATTGGATGCCACCAGACCCAACCTCGTCATGGGCGCCAACGTTCAGGTCTGCTGGGAAAAGTTTGCCAGATACTGGGACGTGGAAGCCCGTATGGTCAAGCTCGACGGCGCAACCCACCTCACCGCCGAGCAGGCCGCCGCCGCGTGCGATGAAAACACCATTGGTGTGGTGGCGGTGCTCGGCTCAACATTCGACGGATCCTATGAACCCGTGGCCGAAATCGCCGCGGCCCTTGATGCGCTCCAGGCCGGCACCGGATTGGATGTCCCCGTGCATGTTGATGCCGCATCGGGCGGGTTCATCGCCCCGTTCCTTGACGAGCACCTGCTCTGGGACTTCAGGCTCGACCGGGTCAAGTCAATCAACGCCTCGGGCCACAAATACGGTCTCGTATACCCGGGCGTCGGCTGGGTCCTGTGGCGCGGCGCCGAGGACCTGCCGGCGGACCTGATCTTCAGCGTCGACTATCTTGGTGGCTCCATGCCGACGTTTGCCCTGAACTTCTCCCGCCCCGCGGCGCAGGTCATCGCCCAGTACTACACCCTCGTCCGTTACGGCTTCGAGGGTTACCGCCGCATCCAGCAACGCTCACGGGACATTGCCGGCACCATTGCGGAGGGGGTCGGCGCCATGGGGCCGTTCACGCTGCTCAGCCGTGGCGACGAGCTGCCGGTGCTTGCCTTCAAGCTGACGACGCCGGACGCCTGGACCGTTTACGACCTCTCGCATGAGCTGCGCGGCTTTGGCTGGATTGTGCCCGCCTACCCCATGCCCGAGGGGATGGCTGACATTGACGTGCTGCGGGTGGTGGTGCGCAACGGCTTCACCTTCGATCTTGCTGCCATGTTCCTGGCCGATCTGGGCAAGTGTGTTCAGCGGTTGTCAGGATGGCAACCCGACAAGGTGGCCTTCCACCACTGACCGCCCTGCAGGGTGGGCCACAGGGAAACCGGGAGGCCGTGAAACCTCGAATTGGCAACGGTGCCGTGGTGGGGCTGCTGCCGGAACAGGATCCTGCGGTGCTCGCATGCGCGGTCGGGCTCGATTCTGCGAAAGCTGCTGGCGACCCAGTGCATCCCCGTACTCGCGGTTCCCCGCCCTCATCCGCATATCCGCGGCTGGGCCTGCAGGCACATGGGTGCCCGGACCCGGGCGTGTTCAGCCCTTGGCGGCCACCACCGCTGACAGTTGTGCCAGGCCCTTTTCAAAGTCGCCACCTACCATCTTCTCCATGTTTATGAAGAGCATCAACACCCGGCCAAGCCCCTTGTTCTCGCCCGTCATGCTCCAGGTGACAAGGGTGCCGTGGCCTTCGGGGGCGAAGGTGAAGGTGATCGAGTTGACGGACTTCATGGGTTTGCTGAATTCGAGGCGGATGTGAATTCGTGACGGCTCCACAACCTCAAGGATCTCCATGGTGCCAGCGCCTGCCCTGCCGCTGCCACGCCACGCGTATTTGGCCCCCACGCCCTCAACCGGACCGGAGTAAGTGCGGTTCATTGACGGATCGAGGCCTTCCCACGGGGACCAGTTGATCCACTCGCGGAAGCTGGTGACGAACGGGAAGATGTCCCCGGCAGGGGAGGGGATGAAGGCGCTGCGTGAAACGTTGAAGGTTGACATGGCGCCAGCCTATGCCGAGCAGGCCGCCGTGTCTGCACCGACGGCCCAGGGGGTCGGCCAGCCGTTAGTCCGCACTGTCGGGACCTTCCGCCGCATCCTGGCTGTGCATGCGGATTTCCGGCATATCCGAACCATCGTTGCCCTCGGCGGCAGTCTCGCTGTGTTCACGCGAGGTTGTGCCCCCGGGTCCCGGATGGCCTGATTCGACAGGTGCTGGTGAGTCGCTCATGGCTGATCATCTCTCTCCACGTCGGGCCCCTGATGGCCAAGGGCCCTACCCTTCAATTGTGGCCCCGCTGCAGCGCTTTGTCATGACGAGATGCGCACCCGCCGTCGAAGGGTCAGACTGGGGACATGGAAAACGTCCTGGCCCGCTGGCAGCGCGAACTGCGCGGCACGTTCAGCAACAACTCACCCGACATCCCGCAATGGGAGCTTGACCTGGAGAAGGGCGACGACGGAGGCTACTTCGGTCCCGAATCGGCGGCCTGGGCAGTGCACGGGTCAATGACGACGCTCGTGGCTGGAATCCAGTCCCTGCTGATCCAGTCCCTGCACCCGGGCGCGCTCGCAGGAGTCCACGAGCATTCAAGCTATCGCACGGACCCGCTGGGCAGGCTGGCAGGCACCATCCAATGGATCTTCACCGTCAGTTACGGGGACACGGCTGCGGCCAGGACGGCGTCTGCGAAGGTGCTGCGCATCCACGAGTACATCACCGGCAGCTACACTGCCAACAACGGTGAGGAACGCCAATATACAGCCAACGATCCCGACCTCCTGCGGTGGGTGCACCTCGCGTTCACCCAGGCGTTCCTGGCCACCCATGAAGCGTACGGCGGGCCCATCCCCGGAGGCGCCGATTCCTATGTTGCGGACTGGGCCGTGGCAGGCACCCTGATGCACGTGGAAAACCCGCCTACAACTGTCAGGGAACTCAACGAGCAGCTTGCCGCCTTCACACCGGAGCTGCGCTACGACGAACGCGTCGCCGAAACGGTGTCCTTCATCAAGGACCCGCCGCTGCCGCGCTCGCAGCAAGGCGGGTACAAGGTTCTCTTTGCTGCGGCCGTTGCCTCGCTGCCGCCGGGGTACAGGGAACTGCTAAGGCTTCATGCGCCGTCGCTTGGCCCCATCCCGCTTCCGGTGACGGTGTCCACCAGGGCCGTGCTCGGCGTCGTGGGATGGAGTTTGGGGTCTCCGGGACCTAGCGAAGCGTCGGCCCGTGCCCGCAGAAAGCGGCTTGGCGTGGAGGGTTCTCCCAGAAACCACAGATAGGCTGGTCATGGCATTTTTGCCGACACTCTGTAACTTACCAACCCAAGGACTGCATCCAGCCCATGTCGCCACGTACCTTCTACCGCACAGTAGCCATCGCCGAGGCCGTCACCTGGACGTTGCTGATCGCGGCCATGATCCTGAAATATGTGTTCAAGGTGGGCGACTGGCCCGTCAAGGTGGGCGGCTTCGCCCACGGCTTGGTGTTCATCGGCTACGTCACCACGGCAGTCCTCGTCGGCCTGAACCAGCGCTGGCCCAAACGGATGATCGTGGGGGCTGCTGCAACAGCCTTCGTGCCGTACCTGACCATCCCGTTCGACAAGTGGCTCGAGAAGAACAACAAGCTCGACGGCGGATGGCGCACCTCTGCCACTGACCACCCGCGCGACGGGCACTGGGTCCAGGTCGTCCTGCGCTGGATGCTCAACCGCCCGGCACTGCTGAGCGTCGTATTCGTTGTGTTTGTTGGCGGCATCATGGCCACCATGCTGTTCGTCGGCCCTCCGGGCGGCCGCTCCTAATACGTGATCCGGAGGCGGCTCAGTCGTCCTAGGGAACACCGTATCGCCTGCCCGGATCGCCCATTAGCGTTGCCCCGTCACCGAGCGGACCTGCAAGGATTTCCATCTCCCGATCCGGAGGAAAAGTCACGAATCCCATGTTGCCGCTTGGTCCTCTCATGTCAAACAGGGGAGCGTGGCCGTCCTAGAGGGCAAAGAAGCTCTCTTCCGGTGTCCCCGTGTGCCGGCCCAGCAGTTCCACCAACGCCTGTGACCACTGCAGGACCATCGCCACCCGAATCGAAGAGTTGATAGGCACACCAGAAACCACATCGGGGATGACTTCTTCGAGAGTGCGTTGGTGAAATGCCATGGCACAAGGCTACGGGTGAAAAACGGGTATTCGACGAAATCCCATCGGGAAAACCTACTGCGGGACGGATAGTAGATCGCGGCGGTGCCTCATGGCCATAAGCGCTGCTTGTCCCACGCGGTCTCGGTCCGTATGTAGCTGAGGCGTTGGTGATTGCGGTTCGGATCGCCCTGCCAAAATTCAACTGATTTCGGTACGACAGTCCAAACGGTCCACTGCGGAGAAACAATTCCGGGATCGAGCTCCATGGCGGCCCGGGCTTGTCTGATGAGTTCATCTCGGGCGGTGTCCGTTGAAAAAGAGGAACTCTGTGGGGCGGCCAAAGTGTTAGCTCGGGTTTGGGGGTGGCGTGCGAGGAAATCTGCCGCTGATTCTGCAGCGGTAGCTCGTTGCGCGGCTCCACGGACCCGTACCGCTCGGTTCAGTGGACTCCAATAAAACGTCAGGGCGCAGTTTGGATTCGCCAATAATTGGCGGCCCTTGACCGAATCCTCACCCGTGGCGATCTTGAAGCCACACTCCTCGCTCACATCCTTGACGGTGAGCACTCGGGCATCTGGCATGCCGTCCGCATCGACAGTCGAGAGCGTCGCTGCGTACGCTTCAGTCAAACCCGCATTTATCGCGTCCTGACGCCAGCGCAGGAATAGCTCGTGAGGTACGTCCGGGGCTGAAGTCCAATCGAAATCCGGCTCCGGCGCGACAATTGAAGGAACCGATTCAGGCTCATCACCACGTGTCTGCATCGTCTCATTCTCCACAACGACTCACCATTCTGAAAGCCTGCAGTCACTGGTAGCCAAAATCTGTGCAGCCGTTCAATCCCGAATATGCCAGCGGTGCGCCGTGCCGATGCCCTCTGGGAGTTTCGATAAGCTCGTACTGTGCCTCGCGGTTCGGTGACCGAGCCTTGAGAATATCCGAACGAACAGTGTGGACTGAGGAGTATGAAGTGGCTGTTGTGATTGCCGGCTGTGGTGACCTGGGAACTGAAGCCGGGCTGCGGTTCGCTTCTCTGGGCCACCGAGTGATGGGACTTCGACGCTCAGCGGAGAAGCTGCCATCCGAAATTGAAGGACAGGCGATTGATCTGTCCGTAGAGATGCCAAGCCTGCCGGTGGACACCACCATCGTGGTAATTGCCATGAGCCCCGATCAGCGCAGCGTAGAGGGTTATCAAGCGGCATACGTCAACAGTGTTCTGCGGATTGCCGCTGCCATCCGTAAAGATTGCGCTGCTCCACCGCGAGTGCTGTACGTGTCATCGACAGCGGTCTACGGTATTGACGATGGATCCTGGGTCGACGAAACGACTCCAACCCAACCCACCTCGCCGACTGCAGTTGTGCTGCTAGAAGCAGAGGAGACCTTGCTCCAGCTGATTCCCGAGGCGACGATCCTGCGCCTTGGAGGCCTCTACGGACCAGGACGCACTCGGGAAATTGACCGTGTCCGTCAGGGAGTCGCGCCGATCTCGTCTGAGCCAGAATTCACGAGTCGGATCCATCGTGACGATGCTGCAGCAGCGATCGTGCACCTCATGACCATGCAGAACTGGCCTGAGACTGTCTATATAGGCGTCGACAACCTCCCCGCCGATCGTCGCGACGTCGTTGAATTCTTGGCACGCAGCCTTGACCTGCCCGCGCCGGAAGTTAATAGCGATTCCTCGCGTGGGCAAGGGATCCGCGGCAAACGCTGCAACAACCACCGGCTTCGGGAAACTGGATTCGTGTTTTCTTACCCTACCTATCGGGAAGGCTACGCGGCCGTTCTTGAAGGTGGCGGAGTCCGCCATGCCTAGGCATCTTTGACCACTTAGCTTGGTCAACACCAATATGGTGTGGGCGCCGATCAGCGGCTGGATCAATCCCTGCTTGTTGTCCTAGGGGAACTCGTGGCTTGTACCGCGCTGCTCATGCACCGCCTGCAGATCGATAAATCCTCTGCGCCCCTGATCCGACGCCCGCGACGAATAACTCCTAGTCGGGGAGGGGTTTGGCTTTCCGGTCATCGCAGCATCCACTGCCGAAACCGACGGGTATTAGTTAGTAAGCACGCATTGGTGAACGCCTCGTATTCTAACGGCTTTCTGGTCCGTTCCCGGGAAAGTAAAATTTACTGAACGGGGGAATCTCACGATCTGGATATTGTGGGGTGGGGTTTTCTATCAAAAACCGCGTAGTTCAGGGCTTTTCGTCGATTTCTTGGGGCTATCGCATGTCGTAGATGGCCGTGATTTTCGTTGAATTAGAGGGGTATTCAATGAGTGAGAATGCTGAAGCCCTTGTCTCTATCGCCGGTGGACCCTGGAATTTGTGAAAACCGGCTCATCGGTGGGCCTCCGTGGATCAGCGTGGGTTACGGGCTGTGAGTGACAGTTTGCGCCCAGGCCTCGGGGCAGGCGCTGGTCCTTGTGACTGTCCGGTTGGAGTGACGCTTGGTGGGGTAGGTGCCCGGTAGGGAGCGAAGAACCGAGCAAAGGGTCCCGGGCTGGTCAGCTATTGCATAATAAGAGCGGCCGCCGCCGCTCCGAGTGCCCACGTCGGCATGGCCGCGACAAGTTCGCGACGGGAACAGGATTAAAGCAGCCCGTAGTTAGCCAGCTGTTCGGCTATTCCCGCCCCGTCCGGCGCACTCGCCCAGGGCACAGTGCCGTGTTCGGAGGTGGGGGCGTCCTCGTGGGGGAGTCTGCCAGCTAGCAGGGCCTCGCCCGCGGATAGCTGGCGGACGGCTATTGCGGCGGTCTGTCCGGCGTGCGTGCGGGCGAAGTCGGCATAGATTTCCGGGTCGTGCTGCCCGTCGTCGCCCACGAGAAGCCACCGGATGCCGGGGAATTCCCGGGCGAGTCGTTCAAGGTTGGTGCGCTTGTGCTCTCGTCCGCTGCGGAACCAGCGCTGCCGGGTCGGTCCCCAGTCGGTGAGCAATAGGATGCCCTTCGGATAGAGGTTCCGTGCCAGGAATCGTCCGAGGGCCGGCGCAACGTTCCAAGGCCCGGTCGACAGATAGAGGACGGGCGCCTCAGGGTGGCGGGTCACAATTCGGTCCAGCAATACCGCCATGCCGGGGGTAGGCGTGCGTGCCCGTTCGCTCAGGACCAAGGTGTTCCAAAAGGCCAGCAGGGGCCTGGGCAGTGCCGTAACCATGACGGTGTCGTCGATGTCGCTCACGATGCCGAACGTGGCGTCCTGCGCCACGACCAGGACCTGGGCCTCGGCCGGGACCGTCCCCGGGCTGCGCAAGAGGACGGTGTGCCGGCCGGGTTCGAGGGAGACTTGCACGACCACGTCCACAAGGCCACCGTCGTCGGCTCGGACCGGGTGGGCGACGCCGCCGATTTCCACCTCAAGCTCGCTTTGAGGGATGGGCACGCTGGTGAAGGCGCGCCACCCGCGGACCTTCTCACTGGTGGCGGGAGCCTCCCTGGTGAGGACGACCCGGGCAAGCACGCGCACCCACGTGGTGCTGCCGTAGCAAGGATAGGCGATGATTGTGGGCCTGAAGCCGATGGTTCCAGCCACTTGCATGCGTACGCCGTGGATGACGTTCGAGAGGTGGACGACCGTCGCCAGCAGCGCCCGTGCCGGAGGTTCACGCACGGAATCAACGGTGGGCTTCTCGGGCGCGTGCTGCTCGTATTGGTGCGAAGTGGGGACCATGTCTCCACTGTCCCACACAACATGGGCATCGAGGCCAGAAGGGACCTGAACGTCGGAAAACGCTTGTTGAACCATGTACCACCAAGCCACAGGAGTGCGAGCACAGGGTGGGACAGATCGCCGAGCTGCCCACCTGCCCCGAACGGCACCGTCCGCGGTGGGCCAGGCCCTTCAGAGACGGTTGGGGATAAGAGGGGCACAAGGTCGTAGGCTATCTTGGGGATCAGACATGGGCCGCTTGGCCAGGGCACGGAAGGAATACTACATGGACAGTCACGCCGGTTCGTGGTTTCTGAGCCGCGATGAGCGGGGAAACCTGGCCACGGAGATACATGCTGGTGGTGCCGGATCGCCATCGTGGTCGGAGGGCAACCTTGTGCGCCCATTGATTCATGGAGCGGGGTACTTCGCAAGGCTGCATGAGGAGCTAACGGTCCTGCGGGCGGGTGACCGTGTCTGGTTCACCGATTGGCGCGGCGACGCCAACGAGCGACTGCTGCCGGGCGGCCCGACGATCGGGGAACTACTCGCGAGTTTGGCAAGCGAGGGCGTTGAAGTGCGTGGCCTTGTCTGGAGATCGCATGGGGAGCGCGTTTCTTCCCCCATCAGCGGCCGGGCCAACGAGCTGCTGAGCCGTCAGATCAACGACGCCGGCGGCGAAGTTCTGCTGGATCAGCGTGTGCGCCTGTTCGGTTCCCACCACCAAAAGCTGGTGGTCATCCGTCACCGTGACGACCCCTCGAGGGACGTGGCCTTTGTTGGCGGGATCGATCTTTCGCACAGCCGGAGGGACGATGCGGAGCACTCCGGGGACCCGCAATCGGTGAGCATGGATCCCCTTTACGGGACGCAGCCCCCGTGGCACGATGCCACACTTGAGCTGCACGGGCCCGTGGTGGCCGATGTTCTGGCAGTGTTCGCTGAACGATGGAACGATCCACACCCCCTGGACCGGCGTACGCCTTATCGAATGCTGCTACAACGCCTCGCCCGGATGCCGCGGCACCCCAAGCCGCTGCCAGAGGCGGCGCCGCCGCCACCGCCGGCGGGCCCGCATGCGGTGCAGCTGCTGCGCACTTATGGGATCAAGCGGCCGCCGTTCCCGTTCGCCCCTGAGGGAGAGCGCAGCATCGCGCGCGCCTACATGAAAGCGTTCGCCCGCGCCCGTTCGTTGATTTACATCGAGGACCAGTACCTCTGGGCAACGGAAGTCGTGGCAGGAATCGCCATGGCGCTAAAGCGTAACCCCGAGCTGAACTTTATAGCCGTAGTGCCCCGTGCGCCAGACTCGGACGGCGCACTCAAAGGACCACCCATGCGACTCGGGCAACTCCGCGCCATGAGGATGCTCCGCGAGGTTGCGCCTGATAGGGTGGGCGTTTTTAATCTGGAGAATAGATCCGGCACTCCGATCTATGTCCATGCCAAGATCTGCATCATCGACGATGCCTGGTTCACTTGCGGATCAGACAATTTCAACCGCCGATCCTGGACCACTGATAGCGAGCTTACCTGCGCCGTGGTCGATTCCGGTCACGACGCGTCCTCGTCCTTGGCGCACGCACTGCGCCGCGAACTCTGGGCCGAACACCTGGGCCTGGAACAGGACGATCCACGGCTACATGACCCGCTTTCGGCGCTCCAGCTTTGGAAGTCCACCGCCGACGCCCTCGACCGGTGGCACGAAACGGGCGGCCGCTCGCCCCGTCCCGTCGGTCAGGTTCGACACCACATCCCCGAACCCGTGCCGCCACTGAAGCGCCTGTGGGCCGACCCGCTGAGCCGCTTCGTGGTGGACCCGGACGGTCGACCCCGCCGACTCCGCGGCACATCCGAGTTCTAGGCAGGGCTCCTCGGAGTAGGGGAGGGCGCCCCATGCCAAGCCCGTCAGCTCAGAATTTGTCGGCTAGGGAAACGACCGCCGACGGCCTACGCCTACGCCTATTGACATTGTCCTTGGCCGGGAGTTCACTGAACCATAAGCAGTGGCTGGCTTGGGGGCAGTTCCGCCGTGAGGCGCTTTCCCGGGGAGACGGTTATGAGTGATGTCGGCAATTCCAGCGGTTCCGATGCTGTCCGGCTGATCTTCGAATACTCAGAGGGGAAAATCAGCCTAGTCCACCAGCAGAAGGTGGATGTGGCAGTGCCCGGTGTTGAGACGCACCTCGACACTCGCTCTGGTCACTATGTGGAGCTTCGTGACGGCGGTGGCGCGTCGCTGGCTAGAGTCCCGGTCCGGGAAGATTTGGCCGGGAGTGCGGAAGTGTTTCCCGAAGACCATGCGGAACCGATCAGCAGGGTTGAGCGGGCCGCCGCCCACGGTGCGTTCACCGTCGTCGTCCCGGCTACGGCGGCGGCCCAAAGCATCGCCGTTGTGCGTATCTCCACCCCTGAAGGAGAGGCACCGCCGCCCGCCGGCGGGGCCACGAGCCCCAGTCCCGGCGGACCTACCGTCACCGACGTGGCAACCTTTCCCCTCGACCTGAAGCTGTGAGGTGCTGCCATGACAACCTCCGACGGAACCATACTTGGCACCACCCAGATCTACGGCTCCGCTCCCCGCAACCGGGCCTTTAACGTGGTGATGCTGGGCGACGGGTTCACCTCTGCCCAGCAGGGCGACTTCGATGCGGCCTGCGCCGATTTCCTCACCGCCTTCCTGACGACAAGACCCTACGATCGGTTGGCGCCCGCCATCAACGTCTTCAGGGTCAACGTCAGTTCAACGGATTCCGGGGCCGCGGATCCGGTTGCTACGGGTGGATCCGGCGCGGCCCCGCATACCTATTTCGATTCATCCTTCGGTAACAACGGCATCAGGCGGCTGCTCGAATGCAACAGTACGACGGCGCTCACCGCCGCCGCCGGTCAGGTTCCGGAATTCACGGTGGTCCTGGTGGTGGTGAATTCCGCGGTCTACGGCGGAAGCGGCGGTTCGGTAGGGACCTATTCACTGGCGTCCGGGGCGACGGAAATTGCCCTACACGAGATGGGCCACACTGCCTACGGGCTGGCCGATGAATACGCCTACTATGCAGGCGGCTCGGAAACCGGACACGATCACCACCCAAGCGTGGAACCGGCAGAGCCCAACGTCACCATCAACAGCACCAGGGCAACGCTTAAGTGGGGGTGGGCGGTGGCCGCGGCGACAGCGCTCCCGACCATGGCTAACCCCGACTGCAGCACCGACGACGGTCGGGCCAGCCCCGTTCCGTCGGGCACGGTCGGCCTTTTTGAGGGTGCCCATTATTTCCACTGCGGCGCCTTCCGGCCGGAGTACAGCTGCAGGATGCGCCAGCTCGGCGTTCCGTTCTGCCGGGTCTGCCAGCAGGTCATCTGGAACAGGATCGGCCCACTGGACACGCTTCCGGCCCGCACCCGAACGCCGATCAGCGTGATCGCCCGCTACCCGGAGCATCTGGATGTCTTCCCGGTGGCCTCCGACGGCAGGACCGTTTCGGACTGGTGGGACCAAAACAGCGGTTGGGCCGGCTGGTTCGATCTTTCCGGAGGTATTGCCTCCCCCGGTGGCACGGGGTCCCCGGTGACGGCCATCGCGCGGTACTCCGGCCATCTGGATGTCTTCACCATCGGAACGGACAACCGTGTCTACAGTGCTTGGTGGGACCAGAACGGCGGCTGGTCCTCATGGTTTCAGCTCGGTGACCTAGTCGCCAGCGCGGGCGCGACCGTTAATGTCGTCGCCAGATATGCGGATCACCTTGATGTGTTTACGACGGCGGCGAACGGCAGCATCATGTCCACGTGGTGGGACGCTTCTGGCGGCTGGGCCGGCTGGTTCCAGGTCTCCGGCGGCGTCGCCGCACCGGGAGCTACCGTTACCGCCATAGCCCGCTATCCCTTCCACCTCGACCTGTTCACCGTGGGCACCGACAATCGCGTGTACAGCTGCTGGTGGGATCAACGTTCCGGCTGGTCCGGTTGGTTCCTGATCGGTTCCGTGACGGCCCGGGGCGACGCCACCATCTCCGTCGTCGCCCGCTACCCCGATCATCTCGACCTCTTTAGCACCGACTCGGATGGGCGGATCGTCTCGGCGTGGTGGGATGCCAGGGCCGGTTGGTCGGACTGGTTCCAGGTCTCCGGCGGAGTGGCCTCGGCAGGATCTCCGGTGACCGCCATCGCCCGCTATTCGAACCATTTGGATCTTTTCACCGTGGGCACGGACAACCGGATCTACAGCACGTGGTGGCATGACACGACGGGTTGGGCCAGCTGGTTCGGCGTCTCCGGCGGGATTGCCGAACCAGGCAGCCAGATCGCCGCCATTTCACGGGTCACCGAACACATTGACCTCTTCGCCGTCGGTTCCGACGGCCTTCTCTATAGCACTTGGTGGGACGGCTCCGGCGGCTGGGCTGGCTGGTTCCAGCTCGGCATAACCTGACGGACCAGGCGGTATCAGCTGGCGAGGTGCTGGGCGGGCCGACGTACCGGGCTGATGATCTTACCGTCCTGTCCGCTTCCATGATGTTACGTTCGGTCTTCATCGTGTTCCAGGGAACTTTCAGCCAGGCACCGTTGCCGGCGCGCCCGTGGACGCAGAAATCGAGTGAGGGAGGCTCGAGACTAAGGCGGCACAAGCTCCTAGAAGTACTTTGTTAGGTTGGGGAGTTGGGCCGCGGCAACGATGGTGAGGTGGCGGTGCAAGCCGTTGTAGGAGCGTTCGCGGAAGTGGTCCAGGCCGAGCCCGGTCTTCACTTCCCGGTAGTCATGCTCGATCCGCCAGCGCATCTTGGCGAGCCTGATGAGTCTCTTCGTGTGCCCTTGCGCGCCAGGGGAGTGATCACTACGATTTGCCCATGCGATCCACATTCGGGCAGAGACTTCGTACTGAAAAGCTTGCACGACCGCCTGTACTAGTGGCCGTGGTAGTTGCGATAGTCGCAGCATCCCTCTTACCGACTCCGGCTGTTGCCAACACTGCGAATCGCGAGACGGATTCCAGTCTCGACAGCTTCGTGCGGCAGCAGCGCGCTGACCTCGGACTACCTGGACTTGCCGTTGTTGTGCTTTCCCAGGGCTCAGTCAAATTCGAGGGAACCTACGGAGACGCTTATCCTCGCGGGCCGATGGTTACGCTCAACACACCGTTCGTACTTGGGTCAACATCCAAACAATTCACCGCCTTAGCAGTTCAGCAGCTCATCTCGCAGCGACGTCTCGCTTTGAGCGACTCTGTCGGAACTGTTCTGCGGGAAGTGGGTGGTGCCAAGAGCCTGTTTTCGACCGTGACACTGGCTCAACTGCTCAGTCACACCTCGGGGATTAGCGAACATACGGGTCGGGAGGAATTCAATCCTTGGCCAGCGGTCACTTCGATCCGGGACGAGGCCCGGCGCGTTTTGCAGAGTACGCCAACCGCGGCACCGGGTGCGCATTTCGAGTACTCGAATGCCAACTACGCGCTGCTCGGTGCGGTCATCGAACAGGTGACTGGGCGGTCGTTTGAGGATGCGCTCCAAGTCCTTGTCCTTGAGCCTCTCGGGCTCACCTCAACCACGAGTGACCTCGAACTTGCTCGCTCGAACGGATTGGCTGCCAGCTACTACAACTGGTACGGGATCGTTCGCGCCGTAACCCCGGGGGCGATGTGGCCGATGGGTGCGCCGTCAGCATTCATTACGTCCACTGCCAGTGACCTCACCCACCTCCTGCAGGTCCACATGGGTGAGCCAGCGGGAATCGCTGCTGCAACACTTGCCAACGCCCGGGCTCCCCTTACTCGAGCCAACGAGTACAGCCAATACGCCAGCGGGTGGTTTGTTCGCCCGTTCTGGGAACTGCACGATAACGACGAGAACAGCACCGACCCGAGTCTTCCAACGCTGTGGGAGCATTCCGGCAACACCGAACGATCGATGTCATACCTAGCCTTCGCGCCGTCCCTCGGACTGGGCGTCGTGGTCCTGAGCAACTCTGGCCTCGGTACGGACCAGAACAAATTCTCGCGATTCACCGAGTCGCTGTTGCACCAGATCGTCGGCACCCGAGACACCCCGGCGACGGTGGACCCGCTCGTTGCCGCGGCGCCGCTCATCATGATCGGGCTCCCCATTCTGCAGCTGATGATGGTGGCCTGGCTGATCGTCGCAGCCGCACGCCCCCGTCACTCGCGTACCGGGCGGTGGCTTCCGATCCTTGTCGGCGCCCTGATAACAAGCGCAACTGTCTTTTTTGCTCTGGTCGTCGTGCCAAGCCGAACACATACACCGATCTTCGAGCCGACTTGGTGGAATGCCACTCCAGACCTCGCAGTGTCAGTTGGGGTTAGTCTTCTCGCTGTCACGAGCTGGGTAGCGCTGATCGCAGTTTGCCTCATCCGAAAGAAGACCTACTCGACCAGGCAAAAGCACAGCTAAGCCACTTGGCCGAGGCTATCGATCAACCTCATCGGACGCTTCGCCAAATTTCCGGAGTGGCCACCATGAGGTGGTATCGCCTACAACGGTGACGCGGACTCGGACGAACAATAGATCCAGGCGGCTCTTCAGGGAGAGTGGTTTCGGTCTGAACCGCTGGATTGCAACAAAGATCTGACGGCTTAGATTGGTGGTTGGTTTGTGCCCGCCAAGCTGATGTCTGGTTTGTTTGAGCGTGGTGGAATCGGGCTTTTGCGGCAGGGTCCGGGGTTTCGAGCTTGGTGGGCAGGCTGAGACCCGGGGTGTAGGTGCTGGCGATTCTCAGGGGCCATGAAAAAACTGCCGTAGGCGGCCACGAAACTCCCCAGCTTTTTGGCGACTTGCCGCCAACGGTCAACCCACTGCCGTCTCTCGGATACCAACCGGTCCGGGATCTCGCCCTTCGCCTTCTTCGCAGCGTCCGCATTCGCGGCAGCTTCCTTCATCGTGATTTCCTTGCGGGCAATCTTTCGTCTTCCCATAACCCATCCCTCGAGCACAACAAGAGTGCCCGACCATGCACCAGAGATTTCGCGAGCACATTCCAAATGAGGCACGCACCCCATTTCGCGAGCACTTTAGATGAGTCTCGTCGGGACCTTGCCGGGGTGTTGGTCGTGGGCGGAAAATGGGTAGATGCATGCCATCCGGGTTCGTCATATCTTCGACGGTGAGTTATTTTTGGCTGGCGGTGCGACGGTCCTGATCGAGGACGGTTCGATCGTCGGAGTTGAGCCTTATGGGTTTTCGGTCCCCGGGGTTTGTCAGGTGACGCGCCACGAAGGGACGTTGCTGCCGGGGCTGATCGACGCCCATACACACCTCGTCACCGACAGCGGTGTCTCGGCCTTGGACCGGGTCGCCGGCTTTTCCGCCGAGGAGATCGAGCAGGTCGTTTCCACCGCGTTGCACGATCAGCTCGTGGCGGGTGTGACGACCGTACGAGATCTGGGGGATCGGCGATTTTATGTCCTCGAGCGCCGTGATCGGCAGCTGTCGAGTCCCGGGATCGAGCCTACGATCCTCGCCTCCGGGCCACCGTTGACAAGTACGAACGGCCACTGTCACTACCTCGGCGGTGAGGTTTCCGGGAACGACGAGATCATCAGGGCGGTCGCAGAACGGGTGGAACGGGGCGTGAACATCATCAAGGTGATGGCCTCGGGCGGTGTGAACACTCCGGGCACCGATGTGATGCAGACTCAGTTCACGGCAGATGAGCTGCGGCTGATCGTTGGCCGCGCCCACGCAGCTGGTGTTCCGGTGACGGCTCATGCGCATGGAACTCCTGCGGTGGAGCAGGCGCTCTCTGCCGGGGTAGACGGGATAGAGCATTGCTCTTGTGTCACCGCCCGCGGCTTCGGACAGGTCAGCGAAGAGACGCTCTCGACCCTCGCGCGGAGCCGCATCGCGGTCTGTCCCACCCTCGGCTACGACACACATCTGATGACGACCCCGCCGCCGGCGATACGGACGATGTTGGCGAGGATCGGGATGACGGTCGAAGGGATGCTGCAGGTCCGGTCCGACTTTGTCGCCCGGCTGCACCGCAGCGGAGTGCGCCTGGTATCCGGCGCCGACTCCGGCATCGCGCCGGCCAAACGGCATGGAGTGCTCCCGTACGCTGTGTGCGAGCTGGTCACCGCAGGCCTGAGCATCACTGAGGCCCTGGCAACGGCGACTTCGGGTGCAGCGGAGGCATGCGGGGTCGGCACACGCAAAGGCCGACTCGCCCCCGGCTACGACGCCGATCTCCTCGTCGTCGCCCGGGACCTTGAGACTGATGTGACAGCGTTGCACCAACCCCGATCGGTGCTGCTACGCGGCCTGCCCGTCAGCCTCTGACCGAGCACAACCCCGGCTGGCTTTACTCCTTGCTGAAGAAACAGGTTTCGAAAATGTTTGGATTCCCCCGGTGGGGGCATTGTTATGGATGAGGCTCGAGGCGCCATTGCCGCGTAGCCCGGGAAACGGATCGAAGAGCAGCGGCCGGTCGGCCCCTCGTGCTTTTCGTTCCCTCAAGGAGACAATCATGGGTATCGCAGACAAGTTTGAAAATAAGGCCGAGGAACTCAAAGGCAAGACCAAGGAGCACATCGGTGCAGCCACGAACGATCGGAGCCTTGAAGCGGAAGGCAAAGTGGACCAGACCAAGGCACATGTCAAGCAGGCTGGTGAGCACGTCAAGGATGCTGCCAAGGACGTCACTGACCGCTGATCGTCACGGAGTCACCTGGACAGGCCCATATTGGGCACGTCCTCACTCGACCTGAGAAGTTGAACCAAAGGAGTTAGTTCATGAGTTTTATCGCGTTCCTGATATTGGGACTCATCGTTGGTGCGATCGCAAAAGCCATCCTGCCCGGCCGTCAACGTGGTGGCATCCTTATCACCATGCTCCTAGGAGTCGTGGGGGCCTTGCTGGGAGGGTGGATCGGTGGGGCGATCTTCGGCGTCGGGCTTGAGAATTTCTGGAGCCTGCAAACCTGGCTGGTCGCCATCGTGGGCGCATTGGTCGTCCTGGGAGTCTACGGCGCCGTTGTGCGCCGCCGCGCCTGACACGAGCCGAGCCCGTCCCGCGTCCTCCACAGAGGGCGCGGGAGGGGATCCTTTCGTGTTGCTTCCATTGCTTTTGTCTACTTCTCCGCGGGCTCGGTCAGGCGACGCCCGAGACGGGCGAGCAACCGTTTGAGGCGTCGGGAAATCTGCATTTGACTGACGCCGAATTCTTGGGCGATCTGCCCCTGCGACAACTCCAGAACGAAGCGCAAATGAAGTAGCCGCCGGTCGTCCTCGCTCGTGTCCCTGAGGGCCGCTTCAAGGGTCAGCTTTTGCTCAACGCGTTCATAGGCGGGGTCCTCCGTGGCCAGAAGGACTTCTGACCCTCGGTCCTCGTAGCTCGTTGGGGCGTCATTGTGCTCGATCGGTTGGGCGACCATGGCCATCTCCGCTATCAAGGCCAGCGTCGTTTCCATCACTGATATGCCAGCGGCAAAACTCAGATCGGCGGCTGAGGGAACCCTCCCCAGGCGCTGCGTCAGCTCGGGGCGCACCCGGCTGATCTTGAGCCTAGCCTCTTGAATGGGCCTCGGTGGTCGCACCACCCAGGAATGATCCCTGAGATGTCGCTTGAGCTCCCCAGTGATTGTCGGCACTGCAAAGGCCATGAACCCATGGTTTCCCAAGTCGCGGTACCTCTTGGCCGCCTTCACCAGGCCAAGCCTAGCTACCTGCCGCAAGTCTTCCGCCTCACACCCCGGGGCGCTATAGCGGCGCGAGAGAGCGTCGGCTAGCCCCAAGAATTGAAGCACCAACTGATCAGGGCTCATCCCGGCCTCCAACCTTGCTGGTTGTGGCGAGAATGGATTGCCAACACACGAAGGCCCGAGTGCGAAAGTTCGGGAGATTGACCCCTGCAACGCATTGCTGGCCTTGGACTCGCCTAACAACGGAGCAGCGTTGGCATTTCGCCTAACGGTGGGTATACTCTTCTCTTGACTTTCGGGCCGCTGAGTTTGCGTGTATATCACGTCGGTCACGTCCTTCGCGGTCAGCGGGCTGCCGGAGCGATTAAAGCGAGTTTTTTCAAAAGGAATAAGGTACCCGTCCCAGCGGTGGTCGCAGCCTGCCAGGAAGACCGTCTCGGCTGAGAACGTGCGCTGGCGGTACCGACCGGACGCTACAGCCCACATGACGCGGACGTAGTTCCCCTCGCGGCCAACCACATATCCGTGGATCTCGATGCCGGCATCCCTGACCACCACCCTCGCGGCCGCTGTCTGCAGGCGAGCCGTTGATCGGGTAAGAGGAGGCTCAACCTGACTCAGAGTTACCCGTCTCGTAGTCGTTGTTGACACTATTTGACCACCAGTTTTTCAACGGAACAGGCTATTGACGGCCAAGGTTGGTGTGGGTTGTCCGGGGCTGTGGGTCCGAGTCCATTCCGGTGTAACGCCACGACGATTGCTTGCTCGCGTCGAGTCAGTGCCGCGATCCGCTGGGGGTTAGCGGTGTTCCGGTGCTCATCCTCGGCCAGGGCCAATTGAACAATGAGCTCCCGCACAGTCGCTTGGGCGAGATCGTCGTCCTCAAGCGTGCTTCTGTTCATGATTTGGACTGAATTCATCCCCAAAGCCTAATTTTCAGAGGGGTTAATGTCTTCACCCCAAGGGGTGAACTCTTGCCCCCTCCTGCAGCAAGGTGGGGGCATGGCAAACCTTCGCGTCACCCTGGTGGATGCCTATGAAATCGTGCTTCGAGGGCTGGAGAAGATACTTCGGTCCTACGGGGATACCGTGGAAGTCGAACTCGACCGCAACCGAAATGTGGCCAAACCTGTCGACCTTACGCTCTACGATACTTTCGCGGCGACGCCGGGAGACGGTGCGGATGTGCACGAACTGGCAAGTAATTCGCTTGCTGGCAAGGTGGTTGTCTATTCTTGGGACCTCGATAAAACACTTGTCCAGGCTGCTCTGGCCAATGGCGCCAGCGGATACCTGTCCAAAGGCCTTCCCGCGGCCCGCCTAGTCAGTGCCCTCCACGATATCCACCGGGGCGAAGGTCAAGTTTTCCAAGGACCCAGTGGCCAGTCGAAATCGAGCCTCGGAGATTGGCCTGGCCGCGAAGAAGGCCTGACCCAACGGGAGGCTGAAGTTCTTGCCCTCACCACCCAGGGGCTAAGTAACGCCGAGAAAGCCGAAAGGGCGCGGTCATCTATCAACACCGTCAAGACTTTTATCCGAAGCTGCTACCGCAGTATCGGCGCGACTGACCGCTCCAACGCCATCCTCTGGGGACTCGAGCAGGGATTCTATCCAGACCACAAACGCGTCCGACCACGACAGTGAATAATGGACTCTAAGCGGACAACATCATGAAAGAAATGGATACTAAGCCCTGCGGGTAGCCAACTCCCTGAACCTCGCGACGGTCTGGGCCTGCCAGGCCGTGTTTTCGGCCGGCACCCGCATGTCACTAGCTTCTCCATGGTCCGGCGTCGAACGCGGTCGTCCATTTCTGAAGAGGGAATCGTGAAGCCGTTCACGGCGCAGCACAGCACCCCCGGACCCGTACGGTGCCACATCGTAGTCCTTGACGATCGCTCGCTTGAACCCCGTCGTGAAAGTCCTGCGTGCGGACCGGTTGGAACACTTACCCTGCTCCGCCGCGCCTTGGTCTTAACTGGTTGATTCTCCGGGTACGGAATGCCCGGATCCTGCTGATTGTATGTAGTGCTGGTGAAACTGGATGCACGAGCACCTATCGCTCGCGGTGTAGGGCGTCCACTGCGGCCCGCGCAACCCCTCGTAGAAATCGAAGTCGCAGTGATTCGGTTCAAGAGGCCACCACTGAACATCAGGGCCCACGCCCGGCCGCTGCCTCGACTAAAACCGGCTCACAAGCCATGATGACTTCTGTGACCAGCGCACCAACCGCCGCGCCTGTGCTACATGCCACTGCTATGAGGGTGGGCGCAGGCAGACGGGCAGACTCATGCCGGTCGAGCTGTCACTCGAGCTTGGCAAAAACCCCAAGACTATTCGGAAGGCGCTGCGGGAAAAGTTCGGCAAGCTGCCGTTCAAGGAAGGCCGCTGGAGGGCTCTCATGCCCGAGGACGGGGGCTACTGCGCCGCCCGCTACCGCCGAGTCAAACGATGCGACTCCAACCATATAAGGACCGCGTCTGACCGCAGCTTGTCGATGGGGGAGAGCTGGCCAAGAACCGTAGCAGGGTCGCGTATGTATTACGGCTCTTTGAGATCGGCGGGTGCTCGCCCGGACAGTTCAACAGTCCAGCGCAATTCGCAGTATCACCCCGTCTGTGATCTGGAGCATCCTTTACGTCGACGTGCTCACACAGTTGAGAGCCAAGAGTTGTCACCGCCATCGGATGCCGAGCACTCGCGCTGCACCGCTAGCGAGCGGGAGCCCCGCGTGAACGGCGACGGTGTAGAGCAGCGGGTTGCCCAGTCGCCGCTGCCAAGCGAGGGGTGGCTCCGTCTTCGCGACAGCGAACGCTGCATACTCGAGCATGAGTTCCTGGCCGTGACCAAGCGCCTCGGGAATCGATGATGCACGGAGGCCTTCGGCGAGGTGCGCGGCGTCGAGGAGCGTGATCCGGTCCGAGCTCCACCGACCGAGTGTGTCTGGAACCGTTGCGGCGATCAGATCCTGGTATCGCTGCGATCAGGGGTATAGGTACTCGCGGGACTCCACCATCGGTAGCGCGGACGTCATCCGGGTGATGTCGGCTGAGAATCTCGGCTCCCCGGCGATCACCGACCACACCAGGTACGGTCTTACGGGTAGGACTCCGCGCGGGAGTGCGATGACTCCCGAGATGGCACCGAATCCCAACGGTCTGGACGCGGGTCGGCCGGTCACGTGCCGCCGTCGAAGCGGCTTCCTCCCGATCAGCAGACGTGCTTCATCGGCCATCCTGAATCTGGCTCGAGTACGACCGCGATGACCGAACACGGCGATCTGCTCGGAGGAACAGTCCGCCGCCACCGGTGGGATTGGCTGCATCGGCGCCAGGTCCGCCGTCGTCCGGGGTTCCTAGAGTAGGTTCGCCTCAAGGGTCCTGGCGATGAAGGTGCCGTATCGCTGGTCTGACCATCCCCGTTTCATGACGAGGTTCTCGTACAGCTCCGCGGTCGTGCACGTAAACATGATATCTGCGGCCTCCTGGGCGCCAAGGCCTGGACGCAGGAGACCACGGTCCGCGATCTGCTGCGCGTTGCGCAGCATTCGCCGGTAGCGGACATCGTCAACCTCGCGTAGCAAGTCCGCCATGTCCGCGTCGCCGCTGGCCGCCGCGTCCCGGATGAGCAGGATGATCGGCGCCACGAGCGGGCTGACCTCGGCAGTGAAGCTACCGAGCTGTTCAATGAGTGCTCGCGGATCCGTTGCCGTCAGCTGCGCGAGGTCGGATCGCTGCTCTGCTGGCGGGGCACCCGAGCCGAGGAGGCTTTGTTCCTGGATGGCCCGCACGAGCCCGGGCTTGCCGCCGAAGTTTTTGTAGACCGATTCGGGGGACACCTCTGCCGCGTGCGCGATCTGCGCTATCGTCGTGGGCCCGAACCCGTGCGCGAGGAACAACTCGCGCGCACGAGCGAGCACAGTGCGCCGCGATTGCTCGGCGAGCTCCCGGCGCCGTCGTGCATCGTAGGCGCGCCTGGGCGTGGGAGGCTCAGATGCATTGACGTGGTGGGGCATGTCGTCCTAAAATTTTATCAATACAGTTAGCTGTATTTAAACTAAATCTAGCAGATCTGAGCCTCCTTCACACGCCCGAGGCACCAAGGAGTCATCATCATGGACACGCCTGAAGGTCTGGACCGCCTCCCCGACGGCACCGTGCGGCGAATGTTCGCCGCCGCCCGCCGGAAAGACCTCGACGCGATGGTCGCCGAGTTCGCCGACGACTACGTCAATATCACCCCCAACCACCCCGACCGCAGTTTCACCGGGAGCGCTCAGGTGCGGTCCAACTGGTCCGCCCTGTTCGCGGGAGTCCCCGATCTCACACTGGAAATACGCGACGCGGCAACTTCTCCCGATGGGAAAGTCTGGGTCGAGTGGGCCTCCCGCGGTACGCGTCGCGACGGCGTTCCCGTCGAGCAGGCCGGAGTTGCGATCTTCACCGTGCGCGAAGGACTACTCTCCGCCGTCCGGTTCTACTTTGAGCCCGTCGAGCACGAGTCCGGGGACGTCAACACGGCCATCCGTGACGTCGCAGGCGCCGATTCGAGAGGACCACGGCCATGATCCTCGTTGTCGGCGCCACCGGTAATCTCGGCGGCCGCGTTGCCAAGCTGCTGCGCTCAGAGGGACAGGAGGTTCGCTGCCTAGTGAGGCAAAGCAGCGACGACACCGGGTTGCGTGAACTCGGCACGGAAGTGGTGCGTGGAGACCTCACGGTACCGGCCAGCCTAAAAGCTGCCTGTCAGGGCGTCGATACTGTGATCGCCACGGCGACGGCGATCGGTCGACGCATCGCCAGGATCAGCCATGAGACCATCCGGGCCGTCGACGAACAGGGCATGAGTTGCCTGGTGGATGCGGCCGAGGCCGCGCACGTGCGCCGCTTCGTCTACATGTCCTTCCCCGGAGCCGACGCGGCTATCGGCACGCCTCTGGAACGAGCCAAGCTTGCGATCGAGAGGCAACTGGTCGGCTCGGCGATGCGGACGGTCATCGTCCGTTCGGACGGCTTCCAAGAAGTCATCCTCGCCCCCATGGCACGCTTCGACATGGCCGCTGGGAAGGCGGCAGTCATCGGCAAGGGCGACACAAAGAGGCGCTATGTGGCCACTGAAGACATTGCCTCTCTCCTCGCGGCGGTCGCGACCGAGCCCGATCCGCCGTTGCTGATCGAGGTCGGCGGCCCCGAGCCGCTCACGAAGAACGAAGCCATCGCGATCGCCGCGGAGCTCACCCATCACCAAATGAAAGTGCAGCGCATGCCGCGCACCATAGCCCGCCTCGCGATCCGCCTGCTCGACCGCCGCAACGACGCCCTCGCATCCTTGTTCGGTGTAGGGTTGCTCGAGGACCTCCAGGAGGCCACCTGGGACGATCAGCCCCTGCGCCAGCGCGGAATCATCCCCAGGCCCGCCAGCGACTTCCTCCGCGAGCAGGCCCGCGAACTGACCTAAGCGCGTGGCTTGAGGGAGCCGTCCGATTGATCAGCCAGAAGATCCTCAAGGGCCGGTGAGGTGAAGGGTGCCCCCGAGTCAAATCGTCTCTGACCTGCTGCTTTGCAAATGGAGACTCGCGAAGTGTCCGCGAAGCGTGTGGCGATGGGGACCAGTGACTTGAACGCGCAACAGCCAGCAGGCCCGGACATCCTCCCTTGTCGTGCCGTTGCGCGCAATCTGAATCATGGCGAACCTGGATTAGTCAGCCTAACCGGTGGTGGCTGGTCAGGCCATGTTCGTAGGCGAAAATAACGGCGTGCACACGGTCCCGCAGCCCAAGTTTCATCAGGATGCGGCCCACATGAGTTTTAACCGTTGATTCGGACACGAACATCTGTTGGGCGATCTCGGAGTTTGTCAGTCCGGCGGCGATGGCCGAGAGAACTTCCGATTCTCTGGGAGTCAGGGCCGCGACCGCGTTGTCACCGGAATCTGGGTGACCGGAGGGAAGCCTTTGACTGAAAAGGTCCAGCATCCGGCGGCCGATTCTGGAGGAAATGGCGGAGTCTCCTCCAGCGACCGCTTTGATGGATGCGAGCAGCTCAGCTGGCCCGACGTCCTTGAGCAGAAAGCCGCTGGCACCGGCCCGGAGCGCCGCGAAAGCATACTCATCGAGGTCGAAGGTTGTGAGGACAATGACGCGTGACTGGGGGCACTCATCGGCGATCAGCGCGGTCGCAGCGATGCCGTCCATGCCCGGCATGCGCACATCCATCAGCACCACGTCCGGTGCCAGGGTACGACACATCTCGATCCCAGTCCTGCCATCCCCGGCTTCGCCCACCACCTCGACGCCGTCTTGGGCGTCGAGCACCATGCGGAATCCCATGCGGACCAGTGTCTGGTCATCAACGAGCAGCACCCGGATAGGGAGCGTGGTCGGGCCAGCTACCGCTGCCATGGTGCGCCTTCCTGCGCCGGGAACCGTGCGGTCACGGACCATCCGCTGCCAGTGTGAGCGCCCGCGTGCAGCGTGCCGTCTGCGGTAATGCAACGGCTTCCCTTGGCAACGACAGAGGATAGCGCTCCATGCGGTCCCGCAAGATGTTCGGCTATGGGACGCGCTTGTGCTGCCGAATGGGTGGGCGGAGTTGTTCGGGTGCCCGGTCCCCACTCTGGACATTTGTGCGTTCCGTCCGCGATTTCCACATTGTGACGAACGCGATCACGGTCATAAGGAAGGCAACGAAGCTCATGGCGCGGAGGACGAGCCAGAGTGCAGTCGGATGTGGAAGGAGCAGACTCAAGTCCCCGGCCGCATCCGCACGATTGACAAAGGTTTCATCGATCGGCGTCCAGAACACCACAGCTATCACGCTGAGCACAAACATGAACAATGCCAGGGCAAACACGCTAATCGTACTCACCGTCGGTGGCCGTCTTGCGGTCGTTGATGGCATCAGCGGTCAGCTCCTCGTATTTGACATGCGTAACCAGCAGAATATCGAGGCCGACCGACAGTGGCGGTTGCGTGACACAAAACCGCGACGCTCATTGAGGCAGTTGTTGCCGTTTCGGCCTACGCCGTGGCAACCGTCATGGAAGCGGTTATGCATTATTTGAGGCGGAGGCGGATCAACCCTAATCGAGCCCAGGTCAACCACTTCACCAGTGCCCGCCAAGGCTTCCCCGCTGGACGCACTTAGAGATCACCCGTCTTCGTTTCTTCCGGAGTTCCTTCAATCCAGTGATCGACTCTGACTTCCGGAACTGCTTGGAGTAGAGGATTATCTGGCACGTTATCTAAGCTGTATTCAACGGGTCGTTGAGAGGATGCACCCTGTAGCAAAAATGTTGGGGGACACAGAAGATCCCCTTCGGCGGTTGGAGAACATATTTGCCTGGCCATCCGACCCGCCCGGCACGCCACCGGTGGCACGTGAGTGGGGCGAAGAACGCCCTCCACCGAGCCGGCATAATTCCGGCAGATTCTCACATCTCCGCAGTGAAGTGCCTTCGTGCTGCCCAGCCTCGGCTCCCACCCAAAGCGGCGGCATATCTGTCCAACGACGCGGCACAGCAATAGCCAGCCCCACAAGGGCTTCCCCTCCGGAACTGCCAAGGTGCGACTTTTTTGGCAAATTCAGCCTGATGGTACGGGCAGTCCGGACAGGTGGTACCGCTGGTTTCGGGGACCCGGTACTGGCCAGGAGCCGCTGACTCGGGTTTCTGGCCAGTACCGGGGTTGACCGCCGCCGGGTGTGCGTTGGTGCCTTTCCTGGGTGTGGCGGTTATTCCCAGTGGTCGGTTGCGTCGCGTGCTTCTTCGGCGTGCAGCCGGCGCATGTCGATGGCGCCGAGGTTGATCGTTCGGGCCCGGCTGGCGAGCCGGTTCACGATGGAATCAGCGGCGACTTTCTCGGGCAGGCTTTCGATCCAGTATCTCGGCCCTGACTGGCTGGCGATCATGGTGGGCAGGCGCTGGTCCCTGTTGACCAGGATCGTGAACAGGTCGTTCGCGGCCGTCTCATCGATGCCGATCGTTAAAAAGTCATCGACGATGGGCAAATCTACGTTGCTGAGCATGTTGAGCAGGTTCTGGTGCGCGATCCTGTCTCCACGGGAGATGACCAGTTCCAGTGCGAGCTCGTCCATGCGGGTGTAGTGGACCGATTGCTCCGCATGGCACGCGGCAATCCCTATCGCGCAGGCAATGTAGGTTTTCCCGGCACCGGTGGGAGAAATCAACAGCAGGTTCGTCGGGTCAGCCCGCCAATCATGAGCGGCGTAGCGTTGCATCCGCACCGAGGATACACCCCGTTCTGGCATGTACCGGATCTCTTCGATCGATGCGTGCGGGACGGGGAACCGGGCCTTGCCGATGAGCTTGTCGATCCGGTTTGAGCGCCGGACCTCCAGCGCCTCATCCACAGCGGTAAGGAACAGCTCCTCCGGGGTCTTGAGGTCATTGCCGTCATCCTTGAGCAGTTCCTCCAGTTGAAGGGCGACCTGGGTGATGCGCAGCGCCCGGAATTTCTCGTAGTCAACACTGGTGAACATTCCCGGCTACCGGCCTTCCTGGTAGTAGTCAGCGCCGCGAACATACACATCAATGTGTTCACCAATGTCGGTACAGGCCGGGGCTTTCTTCGTGTTCGGTGCCGCCGGCAGTGGCGGCGGAGCTTGTTGGCTGTCACTGTTCATCGAGGCCATCAACCGCTTGAGCGTGGTGTAAGTCGGATAGCCGTGTTGGTTCAGGATTTGCTGGCATGTTGCTTCCAAACGCTGCCTGTTGTTCTTGCCCAAGCCACCGAGGATGTTCTGGCAGTCCAGAAAGGCCTGGGCCGGAATTTTCGCTCGTTCAAGGATCGCCGTGATCACCGCGACGGTCGCCGGGCCAAAGGGGCGGGCACGGTCAAGGAACCACTTCGGGGACCACAACCCGTCGATGTCCTGGTGCTGCTTGGGGACGTGTTCGGCCAGGGTCGAGTACTGGCCCTTGCGCCCGTGTTTGCGCGGATGCTCACAGGCCACCGCCTCGCCGTCAAAGACCGTGACCTTCACGCCGGTCAGCCGGACCTTCAGAATCCGGCCGGTCAGCTTGTAGGGCACCGAGTAATGCTGGTAATCGGCGGTGACATGGTAATTCCGTCCGGCTTTCAGCTGCTTCCATTCCACCGACTCAAACCGTTCCACCGGCAGAGACTGCAGCAAGTGTGCTTCCTCTGCGGTGAATTGTCCGCCCCGGGTCGATCCATCCACGCGCTTGATCCGTTCGTTGATCTCATCGACCCGCTCATCGATGGCCATGTTCAACTCCGCCAACGTCATCCAGAGCTCCTCGCTCAAGTACCCGATGACCCGCTTGTTGACGACGTTGACCGCAGATTCTGCGGCTGCCTTGTGACGGGGACGATTTGCCCCGGCCGGCACGATCGCCGTGCCGTAATGGTCAGCCAGTTGCTGATACTTGGCATTGACGACCCGGGTGCTATCACCCTTGCTGTGCCGGTTCGTTGCTGTCGCAGCGTTGTCGGGGACCACGATAGGGGTGACACCGCCATAGCGCTCAAAAGCCTGAACGTGGGCGCTGTTCCACGCCTCCTGCTTCATATCGGTAAACGCCTTGCAAAAGACCATGCCCGAATACGGCAACACCGCCACGAACAAATACGCCTTGCTCACCTCGCCCGTCACGGCGTCAACCAGCGGCAGCGTGTCCCCGGCCCAATCCACCAACATCGCCCGGCCCGGTTCGTGATGCAAGGTGGCCACGACCTCATGAACCGCCGCGTAGTCATTGAACAACTGACAGAACTGCGTATACCCGTACTTCTTCTTTTCCTGCACTGCAGGCGCCTGCACATACCGGTGCCAGGCCTGCTGCAAGGTGTAATGCCGATTCGATTTCATCGACCTCACAATCCCCGCGAAGTCCGGCTGCACAAACCCGGCCGAGACGTCCTTCCGCCCGTCAGGAAACAACTCCGCCAGTTCATCCCGGCTCAATGACGCCGCGTGGCCCGCGGTGATTCCACGGGCCTTGACGGTCTTGTTCACCAATGAAACCTCCCGGCGTGAACAACCCACCAACTGAACAATCTCGCTGTAACTTCGGCGTTCCAACACCAACGCCATGATCGCACCGTAATCCGCCATCAAAGGGCCCTCCAGTTCAACGCAGCAACGCCGATTGCGCCGCCGGTTTCACAAGAAGACCACAGCAGTACCACCTAGCCGAAACAAGCGGTACCACCTACCCGGACCAGCCGTACCCTAAAGCCGTATTTGCCATTTTTTAGCTCCGCGAGCGCACGAATTCAAGGTTCAGTCTCCGACTTTCCAATGGCACGGGTGAATCCTATGCTGGGCTGTCGATATGAAGCTAGCTGGCAGCGGTCAGGACGATGGCGTAGGTGTTTACGCCGACGATTTTCGCGGTCTTGACTGCACTGGCGAAGCGTAGAACATGGCAAAACGAGCTTTGTGTTCCATCTGCTAAATAAAACACGCCGTCGGCGCTTGCTCCACGGCCGTGAGTAAGCAGTGATCCGAACACCACCTGATCAACCTTTGGGAGTCCCGTAACCCACCTAAGGACCGTCTCGCGATCGGTCAAAATTCGATCTCCTACAATTTTCCACGCGATATCCTCGGCGAGCAATGACATGACGTGCTCACTGTTTCGTTCCGCGAGGGAAACAACAAAATCTCTGACAATCTCTTTTCGAGGAGCATTTCCGCAGTCTGGCTCGTCATGAATCTTCACCATGTAGCAACAGTATTCGCTCGAGCTGATTCCGCCCTGTAACCGACACAAGCATCGTCATGGAACAACGCCACCTCAGTCCCGGTTGCGGATGGGCTTTGCCTGGATTCAATCCGGAAGCTGCGGTCCGTTGGACTATCTGGCTCTACGCCGCGTTAGCGTGGGATTTTTCCGCTTCCTGTGGCGACACCTTCAGGAACAAGGTGCCATGGATGGCGCTGCCGATGAAGGTCTTGGTCGCCACAAGTAACCAAGTAGCAGCCAAGCCGATAAATGCAGCTACCGCCATGACCTCGAAGGCAACCAACCCGGTGTGTGCCGCTAGGCCGCTCAGGCCGGTGACGCAGGTTCCCACCGGGAAGGTGAATGACCACCAGGTCAGTGAGAAGGGAAGGTGTTCACGTGCTGTGCGGATGGTGACCATGGCGGCGATAGATGCCCAGAGCAGCGCGAATCCGAGTACCGGGACCCCGTAGAGGATCCCGAAGGCCTCTAGTGCTTGGGCTAGGAATCCCGAGACAGCTAGGTGGGCGTTGCCGCCCAACAAATTCGCTGCGGTGATGGACTGACCTAGTGGGCCCAGCACGATCCACAGAGTCGGGACCGCTGCTGCTGCACCTACCTTGTGATGGATGAGACGACCCCAAATATGCGGGATGACCATCATGGAGGCCAACAGGCTCAGTCCGAACATTGCGTAGCAGGCCAGCAGCATGGTCTGTCGGGTTTGTCCCTGGGGAAGGTAGGGAAGCAGCATGGCGCCGGTGGAGGCCGAGACCATTGGGGAAACGACGGGCATCAACCAACCGCCAAAGGCAGCATCTTGCCCTACCTGGTGCTTGGTGAACTGCAGATATGGGATAGCCACGGCAATGAACAATCCCAGAGCAGTCCCGGTGCTCCAGAGTGCGATGTCAATGCTCAGCGCAAGTTCGGGGCCCAGCAGGTCCCGGCCGACAAGGAGAGTCCCGGCCCCGACGGTCATCAGAGCCATGGCTGGTGCGCCGTAGAAATGCGACATGACCGAATGTCTGTGGTGGCTCTTGGCGGTTTCGGTATGGAATATCCAATGGATGGTTGTTGCGGCTAGGAGCGAAATCAGTAAGACCGACGCGAGTACCCACATCACGAGCGCCACACCATGCAGCAGCGGGCCTTGAGCGGGAAGTGTTGCCGCCGCGGTGGCGATGATCCCTGTGCCCATCACCGACGCAAACCAGTTGGGGGTGATGTTGGAGAAAAGCTGTGCCGGGTATTCAAGGTCGCGCAAGATCCGGCGGGGACGGATTGATGGCCCCCTTACGTGGGCTGTGGTGTCGTTATCTACTGGTTCTCGAAAGCTGGTGGTCATCTGCACAACTTCATTCTTCCGCTCGAAGTCTCCTGCCAGTAGACGGCATAGACTTGTTGGGGTACAAGATCCACTTGTGCCTGAAGCTGTTTTGGCTACCTATGGAAGAGGGGCAATGCTTAGCACGCGCATGCCGGATATAGCGTCCTTGGAAATGTTCGTTACCGTGCTGGAGACCGGCTCTTTCTCTGCAGCGGGCAAGGCACTGGGGCTGACGCAGCAGGCTGTCTCCTCACGGATGCGATCGCTGGAGTCGAGAATGGGTCTTGGACTACTTCAGCGCTCTCCCACGGGAAGCATCGCGACCGAGCAGGGCACTCTCGTGGGGCGCTGGGCCCGCGAAATGCTTGGCGCGGCCGAGTTGCTGGACGTGGGAGCTGCGGCCTTGCGCTCCGAGGGCATTAAGGAATTGATGGTTGCCGCCAGCCAAACGGTCGCGGAGCATCTCTTGCCCCGCTGGCTGGTCGAGCTGCGCAGCGGACAGGAAGATGCCGGTACACCAGCAACCATCGTCAAGCTCGTGGTTTCCAACAGCGCAGGAACCATCGAGCATCTGCGTGCCGGGAATGCTGCACTTGGCTTTGTAGAAACCCCGTTCCTTCCTGCAGACCTTCACTCCGCCGCGGTCCGGACAGATGAATTGGTCTTGGTGGTCTGCCCCACTCACCCGTGGGCTATGCGGAAACGGCCGGTCACCGGGGCTGAGCTTGCACGCAGTCCGCTGGTCTTGCGGGAAGAGGGAAGCGGGACACGCGACGCCTTGGACCAGGCATTGTTGGCTGCAGGCACCCCCCGACAGGCAGCGCCCCGCATGGAGCTGACAACCACCGCTGCGGTCCGGACGGCCGTGGCTTCAGGAGCCGGACCCACGGTCATGAGCGCACTGGCAGTCCGTGACGATGTGGTGCTCAGGCGCCTGATTCGTGTTCCGGTGAGTGGGATCCAACTCAAGCGCACCATTACGGCGGTGTGGCGCGCAGGCGGGGCATCCCATGACGGCCCGGCTCGGGATCTCATTGCCATTGCCGCACACTGGTAGGCGCAGGGTGGGACGCAAGCGGGAATAAGTGCGATCAGACCGACTATAAGAGAGAATCATGCGAGCCGATAGGATCGGACGTCAATCTAAGTTCGCCGTGCCATGAGTCACGGAACCACGCTGCGAATTATTCTTCTCGGACCCGAATTCCGCGCTTTACCACCACCTTGACTTCCCTAACCATCTGGCGGCCAGGACCGTGGTCATGGACTACATCGAATCCTGGTGAAATCGCCGTCGGCCCCATGTCAAAAACCAGGAACTTCCCTCAGTAAGGCTCTGGCCGTGTACCAAAATCAAGTCAAAGAAATAGCAGCATAAGAGGCAGTATCCATCGCAAGTCTCACACATTTGACGGGCGCAATTCGGGTCGCCGAGCACATAATTTAGTATGATGACTTCGCGCCGGAACATCCTGGCCGCTGTTGCCGTCGGCGCGGCCCTACTCGGCCTCGGTACTGCCTGCTTCGCGCCGGACGCCGGGCCCTCCGCAGCTCCTTCTGCGGACTCCGCCGCGAGAGAGGTGGACAGCGCATCGCCTGCCGCCACCCTCTTAAACGGTGGCGTTGCCCGTCCGCGGGTCGGTATCGCTGCCACGACGGCCAGCGGGCCCCTCAGGGAGGTCCATTCCCCGGGCGCCGTTGACGTGGACGAGCTGCTCACACCTGGCCAGTGCATAGCAAAGGTCATCGATGCCGCCAGTGGTGAGGTTCTCCCGGACCCTTCCTGCACACCCGGTGCAGTGGACCCGGCCGTCACCGAGGGAAACTTAGGTTCAACGATTTGCATGAGCGGCTACACTGCGACGGTCCGCCCTCCGGCTTCGGCCACCGACAGGTTCAAGGTCATTAGCCTGCTGGACTACGGGGAGTCGCCCAACCGCACCATCGAGCTGGACCATCTTGTGTCCCTGGAACTTGGCGGCGCCAACTCCGCGACCAACCTGTGGCCGGAGTTGAACCGTACCGGCGCCACCGGCACCACGAATCCGAAGGACGCGGTGGAGGGCACCCTTCACAAGGCGGTCTGTGACCACAGGGTGAAGCTGATCGATGCGCAGAACGCAGTTGCCCGAGACTGGTACACCGCGATCAGGGACCTGGGGCTGTAACGGTGCCCTCCGGTGTGTAATCTCGCTACATCGGGGCCACTTAATCTCGTTTCTTCGTTGACACCGGGTCTCACTACTTTGTACACAGCTACCGGCATCGTGGCGCCGGTAGCTGTGTGGGTGGATATCGAGTGGCCATCACGTCCGGTTGTTCTTCTTGGCGTTTGGCATATTGGTCTTTGTAGTGGTCTTATTTGAGGTCCCGTTGTTTTGTCGAGTACGCCGCCTGAACACCTTGAACTGAGTATGAAGCAACATAGCGGCCACGGACACTCAGGGCAACCATCGGCAGTGGGAAGGAGAACACGATCTCACCTGTGGCTGGGTCGGTGAGCAGGAAAGCGCCGTTGGTGATGGTCCGAGAGAACTGGCGGTCGGCGTAGGGCGTGGGCAAGGAGACATGGAAGTCTTGGTAATAGACTTGCCGGTTCGCGCGGGTGCTCTCTACGACTGACTGATCCGCGGCCCTGTCTTGGGCGTTTTCATCGGGTAGGATTTCCCCGGTCTTGGAGATCGTCAGTGCCGCCCGATCAAGGTCTCCCTGCCGGCGTGTGCGGACTTGCATGAAGTACGAGGCTTTCGCTTCCAGGACCTATAAGGGAATCGGCTGTGTGGTGGGTGTATGTTCGAGTAAATCCCAGGCTGTACGCGGTGTGGCATGGTGCACGGATTGGAGCGGACGGCGGTTGTTGTAGTGGTCCCGAAAGCGGTTAATCCTGCCCTGGAACTGCTCGAGCGTGGCGGACTGTTGCGCGTCCAAGAACCGCCGCAGGCTTTGCTGTGAGCGCTCGTTTCTTGCCTTGCGTGGTGGGTTTTCCCGGCAGGGACGCTGATCGGCATGGTCCCCTTGGAAACGAGGAAGATTTCGACGGAACCAATCCTGCCGGCCCGCAGCTGGTTGAACGCCAATGAGTTGTCCGAAATCACCGCTTGGCGCGGGCCGTAAGCGTTGATGGCTCGTTCAAGGACCTCCTTGGCATCGGCACGGTTCTCGGCACGGGAGTACGCTGCAGTGCCCACATCGAAGCGCGAAGCATCATCGAGCAGCTGGTACACGGTGACAACTTGCCCACCGGTGAGAGCCGCTGCTCTCTCCCGTCATCACGTACGCGAACGCGGAGCAACGTGATGCTGCGCGGGCAACGGGCCGGACCTAGAGCGCGGCGGCGAGCTACGCCCGTCTCGAGGGCATGCTCGACACGAGCCCTATGGGCTGAAGCGGTCTGTTTCTGCCCAGATGACAGCGGCCGAAAGGGTATGGGGGCACGTATCTTGCGATGAACAAACAGTGGGGACCAGCTCGACCGCTGATATCCGGGAGGAGGGGCGTTGTTGGTTGAGGCAAGAAACCGCGAGCGCCCTCACGCTTCGTGTCCGTTTTACCAGCCGGTCGGGCGTGATGAGGCTCGCGGGGAGTGCGTCCTTGGCGAGTTGTGTTCTAACTGACATCCGGGCTCGGCAGCTCTCATGGGCCGCGATCGCTGCCCTACTGGTCAGCGTTGCTGGTGCAAAACGCCGTCGCTGGCCATGTTTCCTCCACAGCGAGTTCCTGGACCGGTGCGGTTCCGGGGATACCAGTCCATGCGGTTGACAGCTGTGGACGGCTTCCGGGAAAGGTGTTCGTGAATTGGCGGGTAAGGGGACCTTGTAACTTGCCCGGTGTACTTTGCAGGCAGCACGTGAAAACCCTCATGGACTCCACCTTCCATCTGCACGGATTTTTCGGTTAGTAAGCCGAGTACTGATGTGATTGTTGCCAGTTCCACCGTTCCCCGGACGGTGCCGAGTGTAATCAGGCAGCCTCTCGGGACTACGGACCATGGTGCTTTGATGGGATGCCCGATCTGCCGTATCCCTGAGTAGGTGTCAACGGGGCCCAACAATGGCCCGCTGCCGTACCGATCCAGCTGGCTCTGTCCGTACCGGCCGGAATCACCAGTTCCGAAAGCAACGGTGAACCATCCTCCCGCTATAAATACAGCGTCTCTTTCCGGCAGGCTGTCGCTCGTACCCGGGATTCAGCGCTCCACCCAGAACCCGGGCACGGAATTGGGGATCAGAACCGGGTGGCCAACGCTATGCTGGGCGTAAGACGGGTCCGAGTCCGGAGCCGGAGCAAGGAAGGCATGTCCACGACAGGACAACGTACTTTGAGAATCGTCGCGGTAGCGGTCATCGCTGCTGCCGTGCTTGCCGTCGGACTGCTGGTACTGGGACAGAAACACACCGACCGCATCGTCGACTGCGTTTCCGGATACCACAACATATCGGGACCGGCCAGTGATTGCACCCCGGACTCTCCCACCGGATCTCCAGTCCCCAGACGGACCTAGCTAGAGCACGCCCCGACGTCGACCCCGCCGGCAACCGCAACGAAATCTAAAGGAACCCAAAGCCACAAGAACTGCTACTCTCAGGCTGTGGCACTGCCTCAGTCACACCCAGCAGTCCCATCGCGGGGGAGTATCGACGTCGAGCCGGTTTCCCATCAGAATTCTTCCCCCGGACATGACGTCCACTCCCAGTCACACTCGATTCCTGGCCGCTGGAGGGATCGAACGAAGCCTGGAGTGGAGGCTCGAGGACATCCTCGCTGACGAACAGGCGCGCGGGCTACACCGGGTGCGTCGATCGGGCATCGATCGAGAAGAAGAAATCCCTCTCCTTGACAAAAACGTTGGATAGGATGTGCAGGATAACACCATCCCGCAGGGGGTTCCGGCGTGGCTTCTAGCCCGGTTCGTGTTCTGAGAGCGCCGCAACCTCCGTGAGGGCAAGGCGCAATTCTGCGTATCGGTCCGCCCCGAGCGTCTCGGCCCAGAGGCGCTCGGTGTCGGCGATAATGTTCTGCGACACCCTGACTGCGGCAGCGCCCAAGGGGGTCAATGTGACAATTTTTGCCCGTTGGTCGGCAGGGTTGCGGTCAACGAGCACGTAGCCTTCGCGCCGCAGGTGCGCGATGAACTGCCCGGTGCCGGCTTTGGTGATGGCGGCGAGCCTGGCAAGGTCGCTCAGCTGGAGACCTTCTTGGGGGATGAGGGACATCACCCGGTAGTGGGAGGGCCTGAGGCCGGGCAGCTGTGCGGCGTTCAGGGCCGTCCGGAAACTCTCGAACGCCTCTGCCAATAGAGCTGGCATGGGCACTCGGCGATCGATTCGCAAGTCACTGTTGACAGCATTCATAAAGCCACTTTACCATTTTTGGTATAGCAAGTTAACCATTAATCTATGGTGGGGGCACCCCGGTCCCAGTCAAGGGGTGGGCCATGAGCACCGTGAAGATGGAGAGCCTGGACATGCTGGGTTCGGCCGCACCGGACTCAGCTGAACTGCGCAAAATGGCGGCAGCCGCCCTTCACGAGCACTCGGTGGATCTCGTGAAGTCAAGCGCTGAGGAGATGGCGATGCCGCTGTTCAACATGACAACCGGGGGTCTGTGACGGGTTGCCGGAACGGCCCGGACAAGCCGCGTCGGTGTGCCACCGAACGCAATGCCCTTCCGTGCCGTGGTCAAGGTGGTCCAGTCCCCGCCGCTGTGGTCGGGGATCGGTCAGGTGCCCGCTCACTTCAAGGATGGGTTGGTCCGTCACTACCCGTGGCACACGGAGGTCAAGGTGTATTCCTCAGATCTTGCGTTGGCCATGCCTGACGGCGGCCGCCTTCGGAAGGTTTACGCCATAACGGCCCTTGATGAACAACGCACCGCCATCTGGATGGAGGACGTCGCGGAATGTTCCAACGCCCGGTGGACCGACGAGGTATTTCGCCACGCAGCGAACCTGCTGGGAAGGCTGGCCGGAAGCGGACCCGTCCGTGACAGCGGACCCGTCTTGTCTCCGGCAAAGGACGCGGATCGCCTGCGGTTCTATCTCGATTCAGTCGGGACCACGGTGTATATTCCAAGCCTTCGAGGCGAGGAATCGTGGAAAATACCGGCAGTTGCCGAAGCAGCCAACGCAGAGCTCATTTCCAGGCTTCGCGCCCTTACCGACCGGGCCCACTTGCTGGTCCATGAAGTCCTCGAGCTTCCGACATTTCCGGCGCACGGAGATGCCAGCCCGCAAAACCTCTTGATAGAAGCCACCCACGGTGGACAGGAAGGCTGCACGGAATTCGTCGTCATTGACTGGGGGTCCTATAGGGCTGCTTGCGCCGGATTCGATCTCGGCCAGCTTCTGGCCGGCCCGGTCAATCAAGGCTGCCTGCGTGGTGAGGAACTCTACCGATTGGAACCCCTCTGCCTCAAAGCGTTCCGCGAGGGGCTGGCAGAGTCTGGGGTGAATATCCCGGAATCCGAGGTGCGGCGAGGATTCGCCATGACCATGGCGCTCTTTACGGGGATGTCTGCGGTGCCGTCCCAGCGCGTGGACGAACCAGATTCGGAGGAACTGCGGGCGTTCATGGCAGAGCGTATAGCGATGGCTCGTTTCGTCCTCGAATTGCTCGACTCAACAGATTGACATCCGCGCAAACGCAACAGCTCGGCCGAACGGCGACACGGTGAGGGGCTGGAACCCGCGGCCGCTGTGGGCTTGCCCCGTGACTTCAGGGATTGGTCTCTTTCCATCGCGGATGGTGCCTTAGAAACAGATTCGCCATGCAATGAACCGAGGACCCCGTGAATCACGCTATCCTGACCCGAAAAGCCGCTGCCGAGGCTGCCAGAGCCTCTGCATCCAAACTGTTGACGGGGCAAGTTCCCACTATCAAGACCATCACCCCAGGCGCGGGCACTCTCAACGGTGACATGGGCTCCGGCATCTGCACTCATGGTCCCCTCCAACGGCGGAAGCCGATCCGGATCCTCCCCGTTGCCCTGGCACATGCCGCCAGTAAGCCCTTGCCCTTCATCGGCTCTGTTGGAAGCATCGAACCGGTCGGGGTGAGGGTACTGTGAGCACACCGTCGAACGACGCTTCGGGACCTATATGCTGGCCGCACCAAAAAGTACGGCAACGTTCATCGCCACCCAGCTGTGGACCAGCGTCCGGGGTGCCGTGCCTTTCCTGTCGGCTACTGCCGAGATTGGGCACGACGCCGGCCTTATCGCCGCAGCGGCCAACCTCAACTTGAGCCCGCTGGCCACCGGCAACGCCCGGCGCGACCGGGATCTGGCAAAAACCCACCTGCTGGAGACTTATAACCTAGGGATACAAGACGTCTTACCAACCGGGTAGCCGCGGCAGCGGGAGCGCTCCGGTTCCGGGCAGCCGTACGAGTTTGTCCGCGAGGTGGATTTCAACGATAAAATGGCGCACATTTTGTAGTGGTAAGTGTCGCATCCCCCAGCGTGTGATTGATAACTTCGTTTAGTGGCTAGATCCGAGTTTCGGTTGTCGATGACGTTGGTGGCGAAGAATTCACCAGCGCCCACGGTGTTATGGTGTGACCGGGCCGAAGGTGGCCCCGCCGTCGGAGGAGCTTTGAACACCGTCTGCTGTGGCTACCCAGATTGCCGGCTTGCCGCTGGCTTGCGCCAGGGCGGTCACAGCCTGAACTTCACCTTTAACTCTCCCCGCGGCTGTCCATGTCAGGCCCGCGTCCGTAGAGACGTGAACGCTGCCATCCGGGGCAATCCCCACGGCATCGGTGGGGGCCTTCTCGGGCGAAGGTGCAAAGGCCACGAACTGCATTAGTGGGGCGGTCGGGACAGCGTTCCAAGTCGATCCACTGTTGGTGGAGCGTTGTAATCCCTGCTGCGTGGTGGCCAGAACCACCGAGGTGGCTGGATTTCCTGCCAACACCGCAGGGCTGAAGCTAGCCGAGGATGTCTCCCAGGTGATGCCGTCGGCACTCGTGCGCAACTTCCCGTCAAAGGCCACCAAGCCATGATCGGTGGCGCTGAGAGCATGGAAGTCTGATTTGCCCTGGCGAGAGAGGGTCACCCATGTTTTGCCGGCGTCCGTGGAGCGGATGAGCCCGACCGGGTTCGGCAGTGCTGATCCGGGTCCGGGGTGTCCGGAGCCATAGAACACTCGGGGATCTGCAGTGGGCGTGAATCCCATCAGGTCAATGGTGTCGGTGCTGACCTTGACGAGGGTCTTGCCGGCGGCGGCATAGAGGCCATCATGGCTTGCGAGCAGGACCTTCGAGGACATCTGGTCCACGTATATCCCATGGACATGTTGGGTGGTGGATGCGAGTGTCGTTTGCGGGGTGGGTGTGGTTGCTGATGTGCAACCCGCCAATAGCAACGGCAGGACAAGGGCCGCTCCGGCAATCGAGAAACGAGTGGTCTTGCTGAGAGACACGTTGCGGGGGGTCACTGAGATCTCCAGGAGGGAGGAAGGGAGGGCACGGTGGCCGGTGGCGGCCAGAGACGGACCGGGCCGCCACCGATGGTTGGAGTAGGTGCCAGCTAGAGAGTTGCCAACAACGCTTTCATTTCCTTGATTTCAGCTTCTTGGCTGGAAACAATCGATTTCGCCAGCGTGACGGCATCCGTATTCTTACCGTCAGCGACCTCAGATTTGGCCATCTCGAGGGCACCCTCATGATGTGCGGTCATCTGGGTCAGAAACAATTTGGCTGCCTCGGATCCTTGAGCTGCTTTGAGCTTGTCCAAGTCCGCGCTGGTCATCATGCCGGCCATGGCGTGATCACCGGTCATGGTGGTGGGTTCGCCCCAGGCGCTCAGGTAGTTGGTCATAGTGCTAATCTCCGGGGCCTGGGCAGCCTTGATCTCTTTGGCAAGAGTGGTGATCTTTGCGTCCATGTCGGGTTTTGCCAGCATGATGTCACTCATCTCCACTGCCTGGGAGTGGTGGGGCAGCATCATTTGGGCGAACATTGCGTCCGCTGCATTGTGGCCCGCACCGATGGCTTGGGTCTGCGTGGGGGACATGGCCGAGCTGCCATGGTCCATGCCTTCCATGGAGCCTGCATCGGCGCTGGTGGAACAACCGGACAGAGCAATAACGGCGGCTAGGGCGGTGGCGGAAATCGTCAGAATTTTCTTCACAGTAAACAGTCCTCAACTCAAAAGTTTCACTACAGATGGACGTCACCCCTCGGCGGGGTGCGTTAACGAGGACCCGTCACTCAGTGACAGGTCAGAATCGAACGGTTTACGTCCTGCTGATGGAGAGTTGAGTCAACGAAGGAGGGTCAGGGATGCGCCCTGCGCATTTGTATCCCTGATGGCCCGAGATGGTGGGCCCAGCGGCAGGGTCGGGCACGAGGCCCGGTTGCGGGGCCGCTGGCGTAGCCGCCCCGGCGAAGGGGATGCAAGCTCCGTGGCTGGCCATGGGGATCTCGCATCCCAAGGGTGAACACCCACACACATTCATGTTTCCGTGGGAGGAGGCCACTGCCGAAACCTCGGCATGGTCGGCGACTGACATGGTTGGTGCTGCTGCGGGATGAGCAGCAGCAGGAGCTTCTGTCACGTGGGCTGCTACCGAGGTGCCAGCACTGCTGATGTGGACGGACGCCACCGGTGCAGCCTGTGCGTTGCCGATCACGTGCATGCCTAGAAGACCGCCCACCGTAGCGACCGTCAGCGTGATTAAACCCACCCAACGCAGCAAGGATCCAGGCAGTGACAGCGTACTTGAGGCGTTCATGACGGGATCCTTTCTGGTGGCTTGGCGGTGATGGTCGTTGTGTAGTGTACCGGAGTGTACTGGATGGTTCCGGTGAGCTGGCGCGGCAGTTGGGCGTTCAGGGCAACCACGATGGTGGATAGTGACATGAGCACGGCTCCAGCCACCGGTGAGAGCACCAAGCCGACGCCAGCCAGCACCCCGGCAGCCAATGGGACGGAGATGATGTTGTAACCGGTGGCCCAGATCAGGTTTCGCCATATCTTGTGGTAGCTGGCTTTGGAAAGATCTTTGGTGGAGAGCACCGCGCGGGGGGTCGTTGCCAGCTAAGAGCACTCCTGCTGATTCCATGGCTAAGTCCGTTCCCGCACCGAGCGCGATACCAACTTCTGCCCGGGCCAGGGCTGGTGCGTCATTGACGCCGTCACCGACCATGGCAACTTTCATGCCGCGGCATTGGAGCTCGACAACTTTCTGGTCCTTGTCGTGGGGCAGAACTTCGGCAAAGACCTCATCGATGCCCAGTTTTGCGGCGACAGTATCGGCCACCTGCTGCGCGTCACCGTGATCATGGCAACCTTGATGCCACGTCACTGCAAGGCGTGGACTGCCTGTAAGGATTCCGCACGGACTTCATCTTCCAGATCGACGGCGCCGATCACGGCGCTATCCTCGATGACGTGAAGCACTGAAGCACCGGGGTCCATCCAACCCGTTGTTGCGGTTGCGATCTCCTCCGGTTCGGTGAGTCCGAGTTCTTTCAGCAGTGCTGGACCGCCGACGGCCACGGTGGAACCATCAATGGTGGCCTAGACTCCGCGGCCGGTCATCGATTGGAAAGCAGTGGCTTCCAGAGTTAAACTGTCGGGCTTGCTGGCAGCTGTGATGATGGCGCGGGCCACGGGGTGTTCACCGTCGGATTCCACGGCGGCGGCCAGTGCCAGCAATTCATCCGTGCACAGTCCTTCAACGGCCGTGACGTCGGTCCGGGCTGGCTCGCCCTGGGGCAGGGTACCTGTCGTGTCGAAGAGGACGACGTCGATGGTGCGCATCCGCTCCAAAGCCATCCGGTCATTGATCAATACCCCTGCCTTAGCTGCGCGTTCGGTGGAAATGGCAATGACCAACGGGATGGCCAGGTCCAAGGCGTGGGGGCAGGCGATGACGAGTACTGCCACGGTGCGGGTAACGGTGTCGGGAACGCTGCCCAACAGTGACCAAACAATGAAAGTGATGACGCCGGAGCCAGCGGCGAAGGAGAACAAGACCGCTGCGGCCCGATCAGCCAGTGCCTGTGCTCGGGACTTTGAGGATCGGGCTTCGGACACCAGACCCTGAATTCCGGCCAGCGCAGTGTCATCGCCCACAGCTGTCACTGTCACCCGCAAAAGATTATCGGTGGCCACGGTGCCTGCCACTACTGGGTCTCCGACCGTGCGGGGAATAGTTTTGGATTGGCCGGTGATCATCGACTCGTCCACTTCCGCGGATTCGTCGGTGATCTCGCCGTCGGCCGGTAACCTAGCGCCAGGACGAACCAGAACAATGTCGCCGGGGTTTAATTCTGCGATGCTGATGGTCTCGGTGCCGCCATCGGTTACCCGCTCGGCCTCATCGGGCAATCGTGCGGCCAAGGCGTCAAGAGCGCCTCGGGCAGAACCCAATGCCCGCATCCCGATCCAGTGCCCCAGCAACATGATGGCCACCAGCAAGGCAGGTTCCCACCAGAAATCCAGGTCGAAGCCGCCACTGCCCAGACTTGTCACCCAGGACGCAATGAACGCCACCGTGATGGCCATGGAGATCAGCAACATCATGGCCGGCTGGCGTGATTTGGTTTCCTGCCACCCACCCTCGAGGAATGGCTGGCCGCCGTAGAAGAAGATCACCGAACCCAACAGTGGCGCGATCCAACTCGAAACGGGGAAGTGGGGCACGGTGTAACAAAGGAGGTGCCCGAACATAGGGCTAAAGAACACGACAGGGATGGACAGGATGAAGGTCAGTCAGAATTGGTTCTTGAACATGGCGGTGTTGTGCCCGGCGTGTTGGCCCTCACTGTGCACGGCATGGTCATCATCGGCCACGCCAGCATGCTCCATCATCGTTTGAATGGGGGTGGAATGCGCGCCGGGCAGGCCCTGCTGCGGAGCTGTGTCGTTGGATGGGGGTCCGGCGGGGTGGTTGTGGTTGTCCAATCACTCCTGGCTCAGTAGTGCAGAGACAGCCTGCCGTTGGTTAGATTCCGACTAGGGTGTAACCGGCGTTTTTCACAGCGGTAAGGACTGATGTCTGCTTGGGATCCCCGGTTATGGTCAGCGTTGAGATGCCGCCGGTTACCAGGTCAACGGAAGCCGATGCGACTCCTGCCGCGGCTGAGACGGCCGTTTCCACGGTTTTCACACAATGCCCGCACGTTAGGCCTTCCAGGTCGTACCTCGTTCCCGCAGTCCCGGGTAGGTCCGAGGGGGCAGAATCATGGGTGTCGAGTCCGTGGAGCAGCACCCACAGCCGCTGTCAGAAACCGGTGTCAGGTTGAGGCATTTACGGGTGTCGCTTCCGCACATGTCAGTTGATGCCTTTGAACGAGGATGAAGGGTGCGTTGGGGTTGAACGGCAGTGGTGGCCGGAATGATCCTCAGCCGAGACAAACTACTTCACTGACAACAAATCCAAGATACATGGAAGATGCTGTCCATTTGACGACATATTCGACCTCTCAATCCTTGACTTTTGGTACTTTTCCCCCCTAACTCCAGACTCATTTCATGTCTGAAGCTTCCGCTACGTTGCAGCACACGTACCGGTCTTTTGGCGATGTTGCCCCCTCATCAGTTTCGGTGGAGGTCGCAGCCGTCTTTAGTTCATCGTTCTCGGCATGTCAGTATTTTGAAGACCCGGACGAGCTATCTCAAATTGTCGGCTGGGGCCCGAACAACTTGCACACATTGGAGGGCGACTTACGATAGCCCGATGCGCCGGGAGAGGTGTGGGTTTTGCTCTAGTGCACGGTCTTGAGGGTGATGACTCGTGGGAGGGGACCCTCGCATCGATGGCCAGCTCCGATAGTCGTATTGAGGGGATGGTCGTGTGCCCCCGAAATGTGGTCGTGGTTCACGAACTTGCTGTCGACTCGGATTATCGGGGCAAAGGCATTGCCAAGTTCTGTCTTGCGATGACACTCGATAACCGTCTTGAAATTGACGTTGTTCCAGGCGTCTACGACCAGGCCAAGGATCCGCGCCCGATGCACAACCGGTGGGGATTCGAAGGTCTCTGGGCAACATATATCCAAGACGCAGCGGTGATGCTACGGTCTCTGGCAGCCAGGCTCGGTGAACTGCGCCTTTCTGATGAAGGTTCATGGCAAGTGCTGACGTCTTCTGAAGTTTAGGGCTGAGCACTCCTGTCCAAAACGCCAAGTGATCACGCCTTCTGACATTTGTTCTTTCACCTTCTGGAAATGGCATTGTCCGCATCGCCGTGTCCATAAGGGGTGTCCCATATAGACGCAGCCAAAGTGTCCCGCAAGCCGGTCGTTACCGGACACTTCCAAACAGCTTGACCCAGTTTGCCGCGCCTTGGTCCCCGACCCTTGGTCGATCGGGCCGCCTACGCCTATACGCTCCAGCAACCTGACTGCCGTATGTAAGTGGAGGCCGTTCGGGATCGGTAAGGATTCCGCTATTGCGCTTCCACCGGCGAGGGGCTCTAATGGGAGCAATATGGAGGGAGTCGGCTATGAATGCTGCAACCGCCGCCCGAGTTGGGACGGCCGGGGACTCTTATATTGCCCGTGGGGGTGTTGCCGCGTTGCGGATCGGGGTCGGCCTGTTGTGGATTCAGAACGTGGCCTGGAAGGTGCCGCCTGATTTTGGTGTGCATGCGAATACGGGATTGTATTTTTTCACTCGTTTCGCCGTCGACCACCCGGTGTTTGCCCCTTATGCCTGGTTCGTCGAGCATGTGGTGTTACCCAATTTTGCCTTCTTTGGGTGGATGACCCTACTCATCGAAGCCGGACTGGGGGCGTTCCTGCTGATCGGGCTGGCCACCCGGTTCTGGGCGGTGGTCGGGGTGGCCCAGTCGCTGGCAATCATGCTGTCCGTTCTGAACGCACCCGGAGAATGGCATTGGTCCTACTATCTGATGATTCTGGCGCACGTCGCGGTGTTCGCCACCGCCGCCGGGCGCAGTTTTGGGGTAGATGGTGTTCTGCGTCCGGGCTGGCAGAAATCCACCGGACGCCTCGCTGGCATGTTGGTGAGGCTCTCGTGACCGGGCGGCGCGTCGACCGGGCCGCGGTGGTTCTGGGCGCTGCGGCACTGCTCGGCTCCCTTTTTGCCTTCTCGACCGGTGGGCCGGCGCCGGTGGACCTGATCCATGTCCGTGGTGCCGGCCTGATCGTGATCGTGGCTATGGGGGTCCTTGCGGTGCTTGGCGGGATGCTGCGCCGGCGAGTCCTGGTGATCGTTGCCGGTGCCGGTTTAGCGCTGGCCGCGGTCATTCAGCTGCTGCAAACTGGCCAGCCGGTCAACTGGCTCGGCGGCGACGGCTCGACGCTGGCGTTCATGGGCGGTCTAGGTATCGGGCTGCTTGCCGTCTCCCTCGCACGGCGATCTGACACCACGGCAACTGATGGGAAGGCTCACCAATGATTCTGAACGCGATACTCGATCCCGTACTCGCCATTGCCGGAGACCATGCCCACGACGTCGATGCCGATGCCCGGTTCCCTGAGGAGGCCGTCGCAGCACTGCGGGAGTCCGGGTTGCTCGGGTTGACACTGCCAGTGGACGCCGGTGGCCTCGGGGCAGGCCCACACGAACTGGTCGATGTCCTGGGTTCCCTTGCCGGGATCTGCGGATCGACTGCGATGATCTATCTGATGCATGTCAGTGCCGCGATGGCGGTAGTGGCGGCACCTCCGCCGGGGCTGCCGGATCTGGTGGCCGATATGGCCGGTGGCCGGGCTCTGGGTTCGCTGGCGTTCTCGGAGGCCGGATCCAGATCGCATTTCTGGGCGCCCGTGTCCCAGGCACGGTCCAACGGCGCCGGGGTGTTGCTAAACGCCGCCAAGAGCTGGGTGACCTCGGCCGGCCATGCAGATGTATATATCGCCTCCACGCTAACGGCGGACGCGGACACCGTTGACCTGTTTGCGGTCCCGTCCGGCACGCCCGGTGTCGGGGTGGCCGGGGCGTGGCGCGGCATGGGGTTGCGGGGCAACGCCTCGAACCCGATGAGCTTCGACTCAGAGGTGCCCGAGGGCTATCGCCTTGGTGGGGTCGGCGCCGGGTTGGACCTGATGCTCCAGACCGTGCTGCCTTGGTTCAACTTGGGAAACGCTGCCGTGTCAGTTGGACTGTCCCGGGCCGCGGTGAACGCCGCCATCCGCCACACCAGCGCCGCCCGGCTGGAGCATCTGGATGAGGCCCTGTCCGCCTTGCCAACCATCCGCGCCCAGTTGGCCCGGATGTCGATCGAGCTCGCTTCCACCTCGGCCTACCTCACCCAGGCCGCAGCTCGGCTAGTTGAGCCCCGCGACGACACCATGCTGCACGTGCTCGGCGTCAAGGCCGCGGCTAACGACGCGGCCTTGCGCATCACCGACTCCGCAATGCGCGTCTGCGGCGGCGCGGCATTCTCGGAGCATCTGCAGATCGACCGGTTCTTCCGCGACTCTAGAGCCGGCCATGTGATGGCACCCACCGCTGATGCGCTCTACGATTTCTACGGCAAGGCCATCACCGGACAGCCGTTGTTCGGGACACAGCCGTCCGCCCCGGAACAGGCCACGGCGTGAGCGCCCCGCTGACCGTCGGTGCGGTCGCTTACACCCCCAACGTGGTGACCATCTGGGAAGGCATGCGGGACTACTTCGCCGGCACCCCCGCCGAGATGGACTTCGTGCTCTTCTCCAACTACGGGCGGCAGGTGGACGCGCTGCTTCAGGGAACGATTGACGTGGCCTGGAATACCAACTTGGCCTGGGTCCGCACCGTCGCGCAAACCAACGGCGCCTGCCGGGCGCTTGCCATGCGGGACACCGACACGGTATTCAAGACCATGTTCCTGGCCCGTGCTGGCAGCGGGCTGGGCGGCTTGGCGGACCTGAAGGGCCGCCGCCTGGCGCTCGGGTCCCGGGATTCGGCGCAGTCCGCCATCCTGCCCGTCCATTTTCTAACCCACGCCGGGCTCGGCGACGGGGAGGTTAAGCTCCTGCGGATTGACAGCGACGTCGGCAAACACGGCGACACCGGCCGCAGCGAACTCGATGCCCTCCGGGCGGTCCTCGAAGACAGGGCCGACGCCGCCGCGATTGGCATCAACACCTGGGAAGCTATCGGGCGTGATGAGCTGATGCCCGGGGCGCTGGAGGCGTTCTGGGAATCCCCGGTCTACAGCCACTGCAACTTCACCGCCTTGCCCGCACTCTCCCAGGAGCGCTCTGCGCCCTGGGTCGAGCACCTGCTCGCGATGAACTGGGACGACCCCTCACACCGGCCCATCCTAGAAATGGAAGGCCTGCGCCGCTGGGTGGCCCCCCGGCTGGAAGGATACGAGGCACTGTTCAAGGCCGTACACGAACAAGGCATCGGGCCCCGATGGTAAACCATGGCATCGTTTTGGATCTGGTCGAGCGCCTCGCCTCCGTGGCCAACGGCGCCACCGCGGTCGTGCCGCTGGGACCCGGCGACCAGGGCCCGCTGACGCAGACTGTGGCAGCATGGTGCGCCCGGACAGGCAACGAACTCCTCGAAGTCCGCGACGGAGCCGCCATCATCCGCCGCGGCCACGCCCCCAACCCGCTCGCCGGGTTGGCATCCGCGCAAATGCCCGGAACCCGGCTATGGATGTACACGAATTTCGACTGCAATTTGGCCTGCGACTACTGCTGCGCCCGGTCCTCACCGCAGACCGCCCGCCGAGCCCTGGGCATCGAGCGTGTACGCCAGCTGGCGGGCGAGGCCGTCGGTGCCGGGGTCAGTGAGCTACTGCTCACCGGCGGGGAGCCCTTCCTGTTGCCGGACCTCGATGACCTTGTTGAGGCATGCACGGCGGCGCTGCCGACCACGCTGCTGACAAACGGGATGCTCTTTCGCGGGAACAGGCTCGAACGCCTGCGCAGGATGGACCGCGACCGGCTCGCCTTGCAGATCAGTCTCGACTCCGCCACCCCGGACACCCACGACAGTCACCGCGGGACCGGCTCGTGGGCCCGGGCCGTGGCCGGCATCCGCATAGCGCAGGAGGAAGGATTCCGTGTCAGGGTTGCTGCAACGCTGCCCGCCGGAGAGAGCCAGGAACTCCAGCCGTTCCACAGCTTCCTCGACTCCCTGGGCATCGCGCCCGAGGACCAGGTCATCCGTGCCCTCGCCCACCACGGCAACGCGGACACAGGCCTGGAACTGACAGTCGAATCGCTCATCCCCGAAGTGACCGTCACTGCTGACGGCGTCTACTGGCACCCCGTCAGTGCCGACGACCCGGACCAGCTCGTCACCGCGAAGATCTTCCCACTGTCCGAGGCCATCGCGGAGGTCCGCCGCCGATTCAGCGACTACCGCGCACGCGCCAACGCCGCTACCCAATGGTTTCCCTGCGCCTGAACACACCAGCCGAACGCCGAACTATCCGGTGCCCGCGGCCCCAGAACAGGGACGCTGCAAGCACCCCGCCCCCCGGCGCGCCGTTCACGGACAGGGGTCGAACATGACCGAAAATGGGCCAGGCATCGACGTGGCCTGCCCTGCTTGAATGAGGAAGCAGCGCTGCCGCGTGTTGTGGCGGGTCTACCCGACATCTTCCGCCCCATCGTGGTGGACAACGGGTCCACCGCGATAACCTGCGCCCTCGGGGCCACCGTGGTGTTCGAACCGCGGACCGGCTTCGGGTGGGCAGCCCACGCCGGGTTGCTCGCTGCAACCTCGGAGTACGTGGCATTCTGCGATTGCGACGAGTCGAGGGACGTGGAGGACCTGCTCCGCGTTGCCGCAACCCTGCTGGCGGGACGGACGGTCCTGGTGCTGGGACGACGACGGGCCGTCCGGGGCTCGTGGCCAGTTCACGCCCGGCTGGCGAACGCCGTCCGGGCCCGCTGGAAATGGTCCTCAAGGCCGCGCCTGCCGTGTGGAGGATTGAGGAAATCCCGGTTGCTTACCGGCCACGCACCAGACGGTCTAAGGTCACCGGCACCGTACTGGGCACCATTACGGCCGTGATCGGCATGTCACGCCAGCTGCGGAGCAGGTAATGCACACGGCCTCCGGACTCAGGCTCGTCGTCACGGCCACGGAATGCTTACCCGGACAGGTCAACACCCGGCTGACGCCGCGCCTGAGCCATGCCCTAGTTCTACAGTCGCGTCTATGTTCGGTCGTGTCGGCGGTTTAGGCAAACATTGGCCCGGAATCCTGTTAATCATGATGGGTGAGTGATGATATTTGGATGGCAGAGATACAGGAATGGGGCAAGGCCTGGAGGGAATCGGGGAGCGGATCGGGGGCGAGTTCGCGCGTACAGAGCCGCGGAACAACGCGGTCACTTACATCCGCGGGCTGCTCTCGGAGGAGGAGCGGAAGAATTCCTGGATGCTGTCCGAACGGGCCCGGCAGGGCACCCCGGATGGGATGCAGTGGAAGCTCTCTACCACTGATTGGGGCCCGGATAAGGTCCGTGGCGCCCTGTTTGGTCACGTCAAAAAGCACCTCGGTGACCGCAAAGGCATCCTGGCCATTGACGAGACGGGTTTCTCGAAGAAGGGCAACGCTTCGGCCGGGGTCGCCCGCCAATAGTCAGGCACCGCCGGGAGGGTGGAGAACTGCCAGATCGGGGTGTTCCTGAGCTACGCAGCACCCGCCGGGCGCACGTCCCTGAATCGGGACCTGGACCTGCCCAAGGCCTGGATGGACGACCCGGCACGCTGCAAGCGGGCAGACATCGCCGAGGACTCGGTCTATGGCCAACACGCCGGGCTGCGCTGCCCCTTGGAGGCCCGCGGCATGCACTACGTCATAGCCGAGCCCATGAACCAACGCGCCATCACCCCCGACCCCTGGCCCGGCGCTCCCTCAAAGACCCCACGGACCTGGCCTACTTCGTCTGCTGCACCCCCGAGAACGTCACCGTGATCGAGCTGTCACGGGTCGCCGGTGCCCGCTGGGCCATTGAGGAAACCTTCCAAACCTTCCAAACCTTCAAGGGCGAGACCGGCCTCGCCCACTAAAAGGTGCGCCAGTACACCGGCAGGTACCGGCAAATCACCCTCTCCATGTTCGCCGACGCCTTCCTGAGCGTCATCCGCCCAAAAAGGGGGCCCACATCCAGGCTCCGAGCAACTGGTAAGGCTCTCCCTGGCCGAGATCAGGCACCTCATCAACAGAATCGCCTGGCCCCGACACCACCAACACCGCGCCCAACAATGCCACTACAGGGCCCGCGACCACACACCACAAACGCGACTGTAGTACTAGGCGTCATCTGAGCTTCGTCTGCGACTTTTGCAAGAACAAGTTCATGAGAGGTCCGCCTTCAGGCAGCGCAGGCGACCATCCGTGTACACCATTTTGCGCATAGGAGGTCGGCCAGGGTCCGGCAGGGGACTGGTTGTCTGTCCACGTGTCGCGACGCGTCCACATCTGCCTTGGTACGTCTTAACACCACCGCGGGTGTCTCGAATAGGGCATCTCTCCCAATTAGAGTTCCATTTACTGGTACTTTTCAGCAGCGCAAGCCACAGCCCCGATTTCCTGGGCTATTGTCGTCACAGCGGGGGATGTTTGATACCGAAATTTGTTTAAGCTACGTTGCTGAACCGGGGCGTGGAATCGTTGTGAAAGTGCCGTGGCTGTCCCAACGGAGGACGTCGATTGGATGGTGTTGAAGAGTTCACCATTGCCACAGGATGGTGTTGATTCGTCCGATTGCATGTTGGCGTCACTGGTGGGAATCCAGCTGAACGGATTCTTGCGGTGTTGATTCTGGAGCGGGGTGAAGGTTTTGTTCCTTGCGGGCATTGCGTTGTTTTCGGATGCGCCATGTGATGAGCCCAGCGATGGCGATGCCGACGACGGCGAAAGTCATGGTGTGGCCGATGCTTTTAGCAAGGGTGAGGTAGGTGTTGCCAGCGAAGTATCCGAGCAGGACGGCTGCGGTGCCCCAAATGAGGCCACCTGCGGCGTTGAATATTATGAAGCGCCGGTACGGCATGTGGGACAACCCGGCGAGGGCGGGCATGACTGCTCGGAAGAAAGCGGTGAAGCGGCCAAGAAAGACTGCGGTTCCCCCGCGGCGTGACAGGAAAGCACGTGCGTCATCTAGTTTTCGTCTCCGTTTTCGCATCTGCTTCAGGTTTAGGATCCGTGGTCCGTAGTGCCGTCCGACCTCGTATCCGACGGTGTCTCCGATGATGGCTGCCAGCACTACCAGGACCGTGATGAGCCACAGGTGAAGGCGTTGCTGGCTTGCCAAGACGCCGCCGAGGATCGCTGCCGTTTCTCCGGGGAGGATGAATCCGATGAAGAGTGCGTCCTCAGCAAAGACCAATGCGGCGATGAGCAGGTATGCCACCACGGGGGTAACCTGCAGTATTGCGCCGATAATCGTATCGATCATGGTCCCATATTCCTTTCCCAGGGTATCCCCTAGCATCCCATTGAGGCGCTGAGAGGATCCTGAGGGAAAGGGACCGTCCTTCCTTCACAGGTCGCGGTTTCAGCCTCTGGCGACGGGTTCAGTCCACCTTCTCCCCGGTTCCTGCTGACTTGGTGGCTGTCGCTGTTGCTGGGGCGTATCCGGAGGCGCCTGCGATGATGGTGATGACGACTGGGTTGGTTGAATTTCTATAGATGCTGTATTTGTTTTCCGGGTAGTGGCCGGGGCTGGTCCCGTTGTCGAAGTAGACGGTTTCCTTCTGACCTGAGGCGAGAGTGAGTCCCTCGAGCTTTTGATAATAAGACTCGGTTTTGCCGCTATTGGTGTCCTTCATCGTGTAGTACACCTCCAACCCTGTTATGGGTGCTGTGGTGGTGTTGGTGAGGTCGAACTGTAGCCGGTCGGGAACAGCCGCCTTGGAGTGGGGATCGACGTTGTTTTCTGCCATGGCGCCTGTGACGGTAAGCCCGGGCTTGGTGCCGGTGGTCGCCATGGGGTTCACGGTGACGGGAAGAACGGTGACAGCTGAGGCGGTGCCCACCGGCTGGTTGGGGAGTGTGCTTGATCCGCAGGCGGCCAAGGACCCTAGGGCGATCAGTGCCGCAGCAACGATGGTGGCGGGGCGGAAGATGGGTTTCATGTCAGGGGACCTTTCGTAGGATGATTTTCGGGGTACCGGCCAGCAGTGCTGCACTGACGGATGTGAACAGTCCGGTCAGGAGCCAGAGGGTGTTGTTGAAAGTTCCGGCCCAGATGAATTCCAAGGGCTGCTGATTGTAGTCGTTCTTGATGCCCAGGTAGGCAAAGGCGGCGCGTTCGTATTGTTTGGTCACGGAGGTTTGTTCGATCAGGTCCCGGGTCGTTTCGTAGCCGGTGAAGTGGGCCATGACGGCTACTTCACGGGATTTATCGACCTGCAAGCTTGCGAACAGGCCGCCGGGAATCTGGTTGTCGGGGTCCATGGTGTCCCCGATCTGGGGGATGATCAGGACCACGATGAGCCACAGGACCAAGGCAAGGATCAATCCGGTGCCGGTGCGCCGGGTCAGTGATGCCAGGGCCATGGCCAGCAGCGACCACATGATGAGGTAGCCGATCGTGTGGATGGCCGCAAGGGCTAGGCGGAGGTAGTCGCCGCCTTGCAGGGGCGCGTTTCCCACGATCAGCAAGGTGGCGGTCATAACGAGGAACAGTCCTGTCACGGTAGCTGTCCAGAGCAAAGTCAGTGAGAGGATTTTTCCGGCTGCGAAGGCATACCGTCCCAGGGGTCGGCTGAAGATTAGCTGAAGAGTGCCCCGCCCCTTCTCCTTGGAAATGATGGAATAGCCGAGTACGACGGCGAATAGGCTCCCGATGATTTCCAGGTACTCAATTCCGCCACGGAGCATTTGCAGGGGAAATAGTTGTGGGGCCGGGGCTGTGGCTGCACTTCCGGCCGCTGTCAGGGCATCGATGTAGTGGTTGTAGTCGGCGATCTTGAGCCGGAAATCCGCAGCGGCCACGACCACTGACAAAACGACAGCGGCGGCCAGGAAAATGAACAACATGATCATGAACCGGTTGCGGCGCAGATCGGTGATTTCTTTATGGGCCAGGGTTAGTACTTCAGTCATGGAGTTCGCTCCTCATCCGTGTCCGCCGGGTCAGGGCGACGGCGACACAGGCGGCCACGGCAAAGGCCGTGAGGGTCAGGATTCCGCCAGTCATGGAGCCGGTGGCCTGTGGGTCGGAGAGGATCAGCGAACTGACGTGCTTAAATTGTTCTCCTACCGCAAGCGGGTCAACCACGCTGCTGGTGAAGGCGAAGAATCCGGTCTGGGCGGCCGGAGGCGAGGCGACCGGGTTGAGTAAAGAGACAGGATGGGCTGCGGTCCCCAGCAGGGGCAAGATGAATATCATCACGCTCCAGAGCACGATCGGGATGAGCAGCGCCGACGTGGTGGTAGATGAGTAGAGTCCGGCGAGCATGCCCAGTGCCACGAACGGGAGCATGAACAACCACGCCAAGGCGTACAGTCCAGCGATCCGTGCTCCTTCACTAAGAGAAAGTACGTGACCAGCGACGGCGCTGATGCATCCAATATTGATCACTGCCGCTGCCGCCAGCAACAGCAGCACGAACAAGACCAACCCGGTGAGCTTCGCTCCCAGATAGGAGGAAGGGCTCACATCCCGGGAGAGTATTAGGTCTAGTGTTCTGGCCTGCCTGTCGCGCAAGGTGGAGCGGACGCCGATGACAATGGCCAGCAATGCCCCGATGAGCACAATGTAGATCACCGAATTGCGGGCGTAATACAATGGGGAGAACGCATCAAAGGGGTTCGGTGCCGTGGTCAGGCCCTGGCTGAGGACCTCACGGTAGACCCCTGTAACACTGGCTCGCGCCGAGGATCCGATGAACGCCGATGCGGCAATCATGCCCACAAAGACCGCCAACAACAATTGGGGGAGCCGTTCGCGTGCAGTGCACAGGAGCTCTTGGTGGATCACCGCGGTCCGCCGGTTCATGGCCGCTGACCGGCTTCAATATGTAGGTAGATATCCTCCAACGAGTCCTGGTCCGGGAAGGACTCGAGAGTTGCTGCCACGGAGTCCTGGTAGATCAGGGTCCCGGAGCTGAGGATACCGATGCTGGTGCACGTTTTTGTCACCTCGGCGAGCAGATGGGTGTTCATGAAAATCGTCATGCCCAGCTCCGTGTTCAAGGCAATGATGATCTCACGCAGTTTCGCAACGCCTTGGGGATCCAGCCCGGAGGTGGGCTCGTCAAGAAAGAGCACGGACGGCTCATGGAGAATTGCTTGGGCGATGCCAGCGCGTTGACGCATGCCTTTACTGAAGGTGCCCATCCTCTGGCCCTCACGACCGGTAAAGTCCAGAAAACCCAGCACGTCCCGGATCCGCGCCCCCGGGGCGCGGACACCGGAGAGGCGGGCGAAGAACATCAGGTTTTCGCCCAGAGTGAGATTGTCATAGAACTGGACGTTCTCGGGCAAATACCCGATGGTGCGACGCACCTGTTTAGCTGCAGTGCCGATGTCATGACCGCCAATCACCGCCGTCCCCGAGGAGGGTTCCAACAGTGTGGTCAGGATATTGACTATCGTTGTTTTCCCCGCCCCGTTATGGCCCAGCAGGCCGAAAATCTCGCCGACAGGTACTGAGAGGGTCAGCTCGTTCAGCGCTTGCTGGGTACCGTACCGCTTGGCCAAAGCCGCCGTCGAAATTGCATAATCGCTCATAACTTCGGAGCCTACGTGGCGCAAGCTAAGAGGAAGCTGAGAGAGAGTCCTGAAGGGTAGCGACCGCCATGACAGTTCCCATAGTCAATCGACAGCGCATCTTGATAGCCGTGCACCGGAATCTGTCGCTGCCAATATAGAGGAGTTATGGGGCCAGGCCAAGGCGGGGAGCCAACCAAGTCAGGGCCGGGTTCATAGCCTTCAAGGGCACCCCCCAGGAGTGGCCGGCACCTGGCACGCTGTGGGTTTTGACTGTGATCCCAGCGGACCGTGCTGCTGTGGAAACCTGATCCACGTAGCCGGTGAAGCGCCCATCCTGCGCGCCCGCGGCGAGGAACATCCAGCTATCCGGGTACTTGTTTTTTGCCATCACGGCCAGAGGTGTGACGGCGTTGAACGCCGCGGTGTCGCCGCCAAAGGCCGTGCGTACGGTCGCTTTCCGGTCAGCGGAGAGTGCCGGTTCGACCTCACCGCTGAGATCGATAGCGGAGGGGTATGTTTTTGGGTGCAGAACGGCCATTTGCAGCGCGCAGGTCCCACCAAAAGAGAATCCGCCGATGGCCCAGTAATGTGGGTTCGGATTGACGTTGAGCGTGTTCTTGATCCAGGCAGGGACATCCACGGCTAGGTACGTGTCGGTCTTGGCTATCTGTGAGTCCATGCACATGGTGTTCGCGGTTGATGAACCGTTAACATCCGGGACCACGACGACCGGGGCCAGCCCCTGGTGGGTGGTGGCGAAGGCGTCCATGATCGGCTGCAGATGGCCAGCCTTGAGCCAGTCGGCAGGGGACCCGGGCTGTCCCGGGATGAGGACCAACACCGGAAGCAATGGAGCATTCTTTGCTTGGTAGGCAGGGGGCAGATAGATGTAGGCGGTACGCCCGGTGAACCCGGAAACGTGGCCCGGGATCTGTACCGAGTTCACGATGCCGGTTCCGGGCAGCCCGGCAGGCTTCACCCAGTGGTTCACCACCGGGCCAGTGGCCGGAGTGACTAGGCCAGGCGCTGGTGGTGTTCCTTTCGCTCCGGAGCGTGCGAAGGGGGCAATGTTTTTGGTGCTGGCACCGGTGACATCCCCAATGGTGCGATACGCGCCATAGTAGACGTTGATTTGCGCCGCGACGGCAACGACCACAATGGCCATGGCCACCGGAGCTAGGGCTTTGCGCCATCGGCGGCTGTGGGTGAGGTTCAGCACCATGAGCAGTATGGCGAAGATACCCGCACCAATCCATGCGATCACCTGCCCTGGCAGGTCGTAGGCGCTCAGCCCGGCTATATGGACCACATACCAGTTCATGGTCCAGGCCAGCGCGGCCGCCAGAAGAGCGGCAGACACAACGCTGAGGATCCACCCCCGGAGTCGGCGCAGCAACAGCCACGCCCCGCAAGCGCAGGCCAGAACAGCCAGCAATACCGGAAACGGGCCGGAGATCAGATCAACAGTGGAGATGATATCCATGTCATTCGCTTCCAGTTGCTGGGTATGTGGGTCGATACTGGTTTGAGGGCGGGGCCGGTGTGGCGGCGGATTAGCCGTTGCTGGGCTGGATTCGGGCTGGTCGGCGGTGTTGGGGGCTGGTTGGGCTCGTGCGGATCATCGAGTTGGTCGTCTGTGGCGTTCTGAGGTCATGTGATGGGTGCTTTGGATGTTCCATTCTGCCCTTTAGCTGGCCATTTTGATGCGGAAACTGTGGAGTTTGAGAAGGTTGCGGCAGGCGGCGAGGAAGTCCCATTCTGGGGCTGCCTCCTCGATCCCGCGCAGCAGGACGTATTTGTCTTGGCGGGTGTGGATTTGCCCGAATACTGGTTCCACGATGGCCTTACGCCGGGCATAGATTTTCTTGCCCTTCTTCGTTTTTAGCTTCCGTGCCATCCGCTCGCTCATGGTCGCGTTGGCCAGGATCCTTCCCCGCGGCGCCTCGGGGATCGGGGTGCTGTGTTTCATACGCCGGGTGGAGATGAAAAACTCTGTGGGGTCGGCCGCTTCAATATCTTTGACGTGGTCCAGATTTGCTGCTGAACAATACCCGGCATCGGCACTCCATGGTGCAGGCATTCCACCGACTGTGGCTTGTGTGTGCTCGATCATGGGCGCCAGTTGCTGAATATCGGTGGCCTTGTTGATCAACATGGTGGCAATAATGACTTGGTGATCAGCATCAACAACGCCTTGGGCGTTGAAGCAGTAGTGGTAGGAGCCATCCGCGGTTTTCATGATCCTGGCATCCGTGTCGGTGAAGTTGCGTTGCTCGGTGGGCTTGGGCACCGCCTCCGCAGCAGCCTTATCGCCGGCCGCGGTGATGTCAACATCGTCGTCTCCTTTCTTGCGAGCCTTCTCGTGGGCGAGTTGGCGGGCCTTGGCGGCAGCTTCCTCCTCGAGCGAAGCCGGCGCCACCGCCATTGCACTAGCGCGTGCTTGCCGGTTCGCCCGCTCGGCAGGGAGCTCGTCCCCACGCTTCCCAGGACAGAACCGGGCATCTTCATCGTCGTCAACAGTTTTCGCCTCGGACATCAGTTCACTGATCTCATCCGTGAGAATTCGCTGTTTCGCGCTCAACGGGGCATAGGACATGTCCTTTTGGCGTGAGGCGTTCGCCCGCACCTTGGTCCCATCCAAAGCGACTTTTCCGAGAGAGACTATCCCGGCGGCTTGACACAGTTGCAGGGCTTGCAGGAACACGTTCGTCAACGCCGCCAAGTGCCGTCCCCGGAAGCGGCCGATGGAACGAAAATCCGGGGCCTGCTGGGCCGACAGCCAACGGAACGCGACCACATCGGTACACGCCCGTTCCAGTTCACGGGAGGAACGAACCCCCACACAATACCCATAAAGGACGATCCGCAACATCAACAACCTCCACGCGAGCCACCGCTGATTCATCAAACAAGCCATCGTGGGCACCAATATCCATAACCTAATTCTCCCAGCCACCAGCCCAATACCCCGATTAATTCCTAGGCGTTTTAAAAGTCCCCACCCCGACTACTGACCCACACACTAGTTGGGGAGCGGGTAAGCTCGAATATTCTGAGGGGTGGAAACGGAAAAGTTGTAGCAGTGAATGGCCCGGACAGAAGGGGGATCCTGTCCAGGCCATTCGCGTTCTATGCGGCAGCCCCCCAGGTGCGGGCCACGCGGAGTTATCCAGAGGCGCCTCCTTTCTAGTGCTAGCCAGTGGAATGGCCGGTTTAGGGGGAACCGGGCAGATCGCCGGGGTCTGTGTGGTCTCCGGTTTGCTGGACGTCGGGACCGTTGTCGCCGGGCGTCTCGGCTGCACCAGGGGTTTCCGCCGGATCGGTGGCCTCCGTGGCGCCGGGAACATCAGTGGTGTCGCCGGGGGTTGAGGCGTCCGTGGTCGATTGAGTCGATGACGTCGGCGGAACCGGAATAGGGGCAGCCGCGCTGGCTGCTCCAACGCCAAGCCCGGCCAGAGCCATGACACCTACCGCACCCATGAGCACCTTGTTTTTCATGTCCATTCTCGCGATCCTCGCCTTAATAGTCGTTTCCGAGCTTTTGGTCATTGCTGTTTCCTTTCCTCGCGGACATTGGAGACATCCGCTGCCATCCTGGGTGGGTGGCGATGATTCCACTGTGCCCGGTAAGCCCTGAGAGGACGCTGAGGGTCCTTGTGGGGAGGCTGAGAAGGTGGATCTTGCAATTGTGCAAACGGCTCTGGCAAGGGCACAGTGGACCCATGAACCCATTTCGCCTATGGCCACGCGCATCCCGACGTCAAAGGCGGCATCTCTGGGGGGTGCGTAAAAGGGCTACGGCCACGGCCGTCGTCGTCGTTGCCCTCGCACTACTCATTGGTGGCCTGTTGTTGTTAGTTCTCCTGCAAGCTTCCCTGGTCGCAACCACCGAAGGGGCGTCGAAAGCCAAGGCAGCCGATGTGGCAGCATTGATTACCAGCCAGGACGTCTCCGAGGCCGGGCAAGCCCTGAATAACACCGCGCGCAGCGGCCAGTATGTGCAGATCATCAACCCCCGGGGCGCGGTGGTGGCGTCTTCGGAAAAATCCGCCGCTACCACAGTGCTCTCGGAACTGCGTCCTGGACCGGGCCAAACCCTGAACCAGACTGTTTCCAGCCTGCAAAGCATCCGCGACACTGATGAGTTCCTCATCGTAGCCACCGGAGTGCAAACCAGCACGGGCACCTACACCGTCATCGTCGCCTCGACCGTCCAGGTTCAGGCGGACACCGTGAGTACCGTGGCGTGGTTCATGTTCGGGGCCACACCCCTGCTCTTGATAGTGGTGGGCGTTGCGGCCTGGATTCTAGTGGGCCGGTCTCTGAGGCAGGTCGAGAGGATTCGAGGCCAGGTGGCACGGATTGACGCCAGCCGTCTTAGCGAACGGGTGGAAGTCCCGGCCACCAACGATGAAATCCACCGACTGGCCCTGACTATGAACACGATGCTTGATCGGCTCCAAGCCTCCGACGGAGAACAACGCAGGTTTGTCTCCGACGCCAGCCACGAGTTGCGCAGCCCATTGGCCACGATCAGTGCAGGCCTGGAAATAGCGGCAGCAGACCCGAGCGGAGAAATGTGGCATGAGCTCCAAGGAATGCTCAGCGGGGAGACGGCACGCATGCGATACCTAGTCGATGACTTGCTGACCCTGGCCAAAGCCAACGATGACGGCGTCCACGCTATGATCCAGGACGTGGACCTCGACGATGTTCTGGACGCGGAAATCCGCAGGTTACGCTCCATGAGCCCGCACACTATCAGCGCCAAACTCACTCCCGCCAAGGTCACCGGCGATGCTCGGCGCCTTGGACAGGTATTGCGGAACGTTCTCGATAACGCCAATCGTCATGCCCAATCCAGCATCACCGTTTGCCTGACATCCGGCCCGGACGGAGTGCGTGTGCTGATTGACAATGACGGAGACCCGGTTCCCGAGGCCGACAGGGCGCGGATCTTTGAACGTTTTGTCCGTCTCGACGCGAGCCGCTCACGCGAAAGCGGCGGCAGTGGGCTAGGCCTGGCCATCGCCGCGAGCATCATCTCCGCTCACCAAGGCACTATCACCACCTCCCAAAGCCCTACCGGGGACTGCCGCTTCGAGCTGCTGCTGCCCGCGTGCACCACGAACTGAGATGGTCACTTCTTCGTGCCCAGAGAGCCGGACACAATTGTCGGATCGGTCCTATCAGGCGCTGTCGCGGTCCGCACTGAGTAGGTATCCCATGCCGCGGACTGTCGTCAAGGTGGAAAGATTGTAGGGGACATCGATTTTGCGTCGCAAATACCCGATGTAGACCTCCACCACGTTGTCACCACCGTCAAAGGCCGGATCCCAAACATTGTCGAGAATTTCGGCCTTGGACACCACTTGGTCGTGCCGGCGCATCAAAAACTGCAACAACCCATACTCACGCGCCGTCAAGGAGATGGACGTAGCGCCACGATGGACGCTGCGGTTCATCGGATCCATCCTCAAGGTCCCCAACGTCATCACCACCGGCCGTTCCGGGGCTCCACGCCTGATCAGAGCCCGTATCCGGGCAACCAGTACCAGGAAACTGAATGGTTTGGTCAAGTAGTCATCAGCGCCCAGGTCGAAGGCGTCGGTCTGGTCGTATTCGCCATCCTTTGCTGTGAGCATCATGACTGGCGTCCAGATCTTGCGCCCGCGCAGCTCCTTGAGTACGTCGTAGCCGTTCTTCAGGGGAAGCATTAGATCCAGAATGATCACATCATAGGGATTCTCCGTTGCCGCCCACAATCCACTGACTCCATCGTGGACCACCTCAACGATGAAGCCCTCATTGGCCAAGCCACGGCGAACCGTTTCGGCCAACAATGTCTCGTCCTCCACCAATAGGATTCGCATCTGTGTCCTTTCCGCGTACAAGTAGTATGACCGGGCGAAGCTGAGAAGTAACTGAGAGCACAGTTCCTCAGCAACTTCTCAGGAGCACCGTGCCAGGCTGTCACCACAAGCCCGCACAAAGTCAGGAAAACTATGATGATCGTTTCGCACCAGCAACGATCCGCCGAACCGTATCCATGGAGGTATTTTCGCTCCTGGTGGTGGCTGGTCGTGGGCGCAATCGTCTGGGCTGTAACCGTTGCTGCCGGGATGGCCATCAAGGATTCCGGACCTAAAATTGCTGAACTTGAGGTGGACACGGCGCTGGCGCAGGACCGCAACCCTGCCCTGACAGCACTGTCGCTGGCCGTCCACTATGGTCTGGGACCTGCCGGTGCTGTCATCATCTTGCTCCTGAGTTGCCTTTTCCTTACGGTGGCGCGCCGGAACCTAGCCGGCGCCCTCACGTTCGCCACCGTGGTCAGCATCGGCTGGCTCGCCTCTGAAGTGGGCAAACGCATCGTGGGACGACTTCGGCCACCGTCCGATGCCGTGCAGGCGTTGATCCCCGAACATGGCATGGACAGCTTCCCCTCCGGACACACAGCCTTCGCCGTGGCCCTGGCCGTGGCGTTCGTTCTCGTCGTAGCCCGCACTCCTCGGGCCAAAATGCTGGCAATAGCCGTTGGGACAGTGTTCGTGGCCGTCGTCGCCTTCACCAGGCTATATCTGGGTGTGCACTACCCCAGTGACGTCTTCGCCTCAGTCCTCATTGCCAGCGCCGCGATTCTGGCCTGGCTACCGGTCTGGAACAACATCATCGCCCACCGGTTCGGCACAAAGAACCGCACACCCGACCCGGTCCAGGCTGGACCGAATCCAGCCGAGCAGCCTGTCGATCCGGGCACTGCAAAGGGCCACCGGTGATGCGTAACTACTCAAAGCGGTACATGCGTCGGGGCGAGAACACAAAACACAAAGACCGGTTGAGGGGCGGCAGTGAACGTGCTCGAGCAGTCCCGGGGTCGGCCTCGGCCTCCGGAGTTCGGCCATCGACCCGCCTGGTGCCGGGCGCGGACTCACGCCCCGGTATCCTTAGCCTCGATCCCTAATTGTTCTTGGTAGGTCTGGTACCCGCTGGCAGGATGGTGCCAATCCACTAAGAACTAAGATGTGACTCGATCTGGCCGTTGACACCAGTCAGGGTGTCTTTCGGTGGACCTGTCCATCAGGGTGGAGCGGCACCGACCTGACCTCTTGCCATGGCCTAATAAAAGGCTGGCCGCTACCAATGGTTGCGTGCCTCATTAGAGATTTGCCTGACAAGAACCCTATTCCAGACCGATGCCGCGTTAACGGCTATCAACCGGATCTGGAGGATCACCGTCATGACCATGGTGACAGAAAAATATGCATACGTTGTTGGAATTGACACCCATGCAGCGCCAGTCGATTTAGTGAGTCAAATTGCGAACAGGCAAAAGGTTTATCGGTACGGCGAATCGATATCGCATAAATGACTATTAACCCAGGGTTTTGTCGCCTCGTGATCAAGAAGGAGGTGGCGGTCTAATCGCTTTCGAAGTCGTGAATCTATTTGCTCCATTACGCCACGGATTGATCGGACAGCTCCACAACATCCCAACTACGCCCTCTCGACAACACCAGAGAATACGGCAGAATAGACCTATCATGGCAGAACATTTTTTGCCCCATAGTCCGGCTGACTCTTTGACCGAGGCTTAGACTGCGTATTTCGAATGGGAGGATTCAAGTGGACGGTCGAGCAACGTACCGGAAGGACTTCGCGAATGCGATTTCAGCCTTGGCCGTTCTTTGGCATCCCGATCGGGATGAAGTCGTCGTATGCCGGGTCCAACCCGCATTATCTATTGCTGTCACCAACTTGCCGTTTCACGACTTCGAATTGCCGGCAGGCCTGGCGTTGATCCAACGTCGTGTCAAGGCTCTAAATGTGGTGATGCCTATTTGGTGAGTCATCGACTAAATCGACCGACTGTCAACGATACTATCCAACAACTTCGTCCAACTGAGAGTTTGAGGTGCGTGGATGTGATTAGGAAACAAAGGTGCCGACGAATCATCGATTTTTCCAGCGTTGCACAACGGGTCCTGCCCAATGGCAAATCGAATGGTTGACCTAGCCCTCGATCAATTCATAGGTGCAGCGTTTGGCTTAGTGCTCTCTGGAATCCTGGCGTTCTTTGTCAAGCGCGTGCGTATCAGCGGAGTGAAACGCCTGTGGCGGCTCAGAGAACCGGACACTGTCTCGATCATTCTTGCGACTAGCGCCACGGTTGGCACTGGTGCGTATTCTAGGAGGATGACAGGCTTGGGACAGGCGCGAGCGCTTGGACTGCTTGTTCCCTCCCTGACTCGTGCTTATGGAAACCTGGATAGCAATGCAGTCAGCTTTTCGGTGCATACGAACGGGGTGAGCCGAGAGGGCGATCTCATCCTGTTGGGAGGCCCCAAGAACAACGAGGTGACTCGCGAGGTCCTCGAGCGGATGGCATCGCGCCTGCCGATCACGATTCAAACCAATGGAGATGAGGAGATTCTGCACAATGCCCCGGGCGGAGGTGTTGTCGTACTTCCTCCGGCAAGCACGCCTGCGCCTTCGGATTCTCGACCTGGCTACGACTATGGCTACATTTTGCGAGCTGTCAACTGTTTCAACGCGAAAACCTCGGTAACGGTTTTCGCGGGCACCCACACCTACGGCACGGGTGCAGCCGTTAGGTACTTCTTAGATAATCCCAAGAAATTCAGATCACTTGGCAACCGCCAGTATGCCTTGGTGGTTAAGGTGCGTGTAATGGGTGACGAGTTCATTGAAACACCAGAGCTAGTGCTCGGTCCTAGCGAGTTCTGATGAAGGTCACCGTCGTTGAGTCAAAATGCTTATCGAAAACACGAGGGTCTGCCGGCGGTGATCGACTACTGGTGACCGAGGGGTTCTGGGGCGTCGTTGACGGGTCCTCAGCCAAGGGCCCGGAGACTGGGTCTGCACCCACCGGCGCCGAACTGGCCGACATCGTGGAGATTGCCGCTCATGAGATTCCCCTCGAGGCCGATGCAAGGTGTGCGATAGACATTCTCACGCGAGCCATTGCTGATCATGCGGCACCCGACTATGTGAATTCCGCCTCGATTGTTCTCTATTCAGGGTTTCGGAATGAGATATGGCTGGTGGGTTCTGGTGGATTCTGCGTAGACCGTGAGTCCACGACGTTTTCCCCCGAGCATGAGCGCGCTGCGAGTCGTGTACGCGCAGCTTTCTTGACCGCGAGTCTGATGGAACGAGCCACGTCGGACCAACTGAGGATGGAGGACCCTGGCCGTGAGCTTATTCTCGGGCTTCTTCGCCAAGAGCGCTACCTGCGAAACGTCGACCAACCAGGTAACTACTACTATGGAGCGCTGGACGGGAGAGGGGTGCCCATGCGGCACATTCTTATACGTTCTCTTCAAGAGGCTACACGTGACGTCACTTTAGCAACAGATGGTTATCCAAAGGTCTTCCCGACTCTCGTTGAATGCGAGGCTTACTTGACTGATCTTCTGGCGGTCGATCCCTTGCTAATAGGCGAACAACCACAGACCAAATCTTGGCGACCTGGGGCTAGAAGCTTCGACGACCGGGCCTTCATTCGGGTGGCGCGTGGCTAACGGCAGCAGTTGCGGGCGTCGATCGGAAACCGATACTGGCGTACGTGACGTTTGGACTGTCTCGACGCAGTACGTTCGGGTCAATAAAACTCCAAGGGTCATATACCAGCGACGGAGATTTCAGCAGTTGCCGAACCTCGCTTCCAACCAGTTTGTCCTCGTAATACGAATGACTGCCGATCAGCAGGACGATATCAAAGCGACTGCCGTCAAAGAGCTCGGGATGCGGCGACAGACCCAGATCAAATATTTGTTGTTCGGTTACGCATGGATCGTGGACGGCCACCGACATACCGTAGTCACGCAACTGATTGGCTACCAGGACACCCACGGAACCGCGGGTGTCCTGGGTTGGCGGGTGCCCCTTGAATGCAGCACCACAGACCAATACTCGAGTATCAGTTGTGTGAATATTGGAGAATTCGACGGCTAGGGTGATGATGTCGGCTACAATTCGGTCGTTTACATTGCGTCCGACAGTGAATAGGTTGGGGAGGCTCGGTTCATCGAGTGATTGGGCAAGCAAATAGGGGTCTTTAGTCAGACACGAGCCTCCGACCCCGGGAGATGGTCTGACCATGGGGTCCCGAGGGTAATCTCTGTTCGCTTCGTCGATTAAGCGAACCGCGTCTAGGTTGTAGCGCTCAGCGATCATGGCAATCTGATTCGAAAAGGCATGCCGCAGGTCGTTATAGGCGTTGTTGGCAAGCTTGGCGAGTTCAGCGGCCTCGACTGCCTGCATGGAAATCACAGGCCCGGTGACAGAGGCGAAGAGGTCGTGGGCGCGCAGTGCCGCCTCAGAGTCAATCGCCCCGACCAGTTGCGGTAGCGTGGCAATTTCTCGAGCCTCATCGCCGACGACGCACCTTTCGGGCGCATAGGCAAGGTGGAATTCGTCAGACGCCAGCCTTGAAGAGTCAGAGAGTTCACCACTCACTATGTTCCGAACCGTTCCAACCGGCACGGTCGAACGCACGACTACAAGGTCACCGGGTCTCAGCACAGTTCCGATGGCGCGGCTTGCGCTGACCAGAGAACGTAGGTCTCCAACCTTGTCCTTGACTCGCAGCGGTGTCGCGACGGCAATAATGTGGTTGCGTGAGGGAAGGGGACGCAGCCCTACGACAAGTCTCTGCGACGCCGAGGAGGCGCAGGCGAAACGTAGCAGGTCATTCTGCCGATCGACGTTGAGATCGATTCCAGTTACTCGGTATCCGGCGGCCAACATGGCGCAAGCCAGTGCTTGCCCAACAGTTCCCAGACCGACGATTGAGACTTCTTTAGGTTGAGTCATACACCGATCTTCCTTTCAAACCATGTGCACCCCCGAGTAAAGACATGAGCACCCAAGAGCGGCCACGATACGAGCGATACTTCCGCAGTCCAACCCTGCCGTCAACCCACAGACCGTCGTTGCAATGTTCAAGTCGTGTGGTCGGCCCCCGAAGTAGTGAACTTGAGCAAGAAGCTCGCTCTGCCGACTAGGAAAATGGCTCTTGTGACTCTTCCGTGGCTGGTATCCGCGCGTCTTAACGCCAACACGCCGCTTCCTGCCTATGATTTTTGACTACCTAAGGAACAAGGATCTGGGTGGGGAAACGGCGCGCAGAAATCAAGCATGTGATCTGGGATGCTCGGAGTCGAAAATACCACGGTCATGGGCGTGGATTTCGATGACGATGATGAGGTCTTGCTGGCCCGGGTACAGCCCCATAAAACCATGCGTAACCGGTGCGGGATCTGTTCGAGCCGCTGTCCCCGGTATGACCGCGGTGATGGTCCGCGGCGTTGGCGGACGCTGGATCTGGGGACCTTTGAAACCTATCTCGTCGCCGAGGCCTGCGTGTGCGCTGCCCCAAGCACAAGGTGGTCGTTGCCGCAGTTCCTTGGGCTCGCGACCAAGCCGGACACACCAGGACATTTGACCAGCAGGTCCCGTGGTTGGCAACTCAGTGCTCCAAGAGCGTGGCGACCGAATTGATGCGCATCGCTTGGCGCACCGTTGGCTCCATCATCGATCGAGTTTGGAAGGACACCGACAAGAGCTTTGACCCGTTCGCGAACCTGACACGCATAGGCCTTGACGCGATCTCCTACAAACGAGGGCACAAGTACTTGACGGTGGTCGTGGACCATGACGCCGGCAGATTGGTGTGGGCTTCACCCGGCCGCGACAAGGCCACCCTCCGCAAGTTCTTTGACGCTCTCGGCGAGGAACGCAGTAACGAAATTAAGCATGTTTCCGCTGATGCTGCCGCATGGATCGCCACAGTCGTGGCCGAACGCTGCCCCAACGCCGTCGGGGTCGCCGTCCCGTTCCACGTGGTCATGTGGGCTTCCGAGGCCCTGGATGAAGAGCGCCGTACGGCTTGGAATCGGGCACGGAAAGCAGCCAAGGACAACGAGTCAGCCCGGGGCCGGGGACGACCAGCCAAGGACGCACCACCGAGCCCTGATCGCGAGCAGGCCACGAAGCTAAAGAACTCCCGCTACGCGCTCTGGAAAAACCCCGGGGACCTCACAGAGAAGCAACAGGTCAAGCTCGCCTGTATCGTGCAGACGGACCCACTGCTTGGCCTAGCCTACTACCTGAAAGAGGGTCTAGGGACCGTCTTCAAACTGCCACGGCAAGAAGCCACCGAAGCCCTGGACAAATGGATGAACTGGGCCAGGTGCTGCAGGATCACCGCGTTTGTGAAACTGCAAAAAAGCATCGTCAAACACCCCCCACAGCACCCTGGCATCGATCCTACATGGGCTCTCCAGCGGCCGCATCGAATCCATGAACACCAAGATCAGGCTCATGACCCGGGTAGCCTTCGGATTCAAATTCCCGCAAGCCCTGATCAGCCTGGACATGCTCAGCCTCGGCGGTCACAAACCGGTTCTCCCAGGGAGAAAAGTGACCCACGGATGTGTCAGGAGAGCCGATAGACGGAGTCTTAGTTGGACCTGAATAAGCCAAAAACGTGACCAACTTTTCGATCAAAAACGTAAGTAGAACGTGATTTGGCGTTCAAGCGCACGCGCCAGATGCAGTAAAACTGCAGGTCTGAGCCACATTTGATGCCCCCGGCCGGGCTCGAACCGGCGGCAAGGAGAATCTCAGGAAATTCATGCCAACAGTCCTCGTTCCTTAGCAAAAACCGCTAGTTTGCGGGGGAGTAGAGGGCAATAGGGGTCCCTTGAAATGCCATGATTCACAGGTTGGTTTTCGTTCAAAAACGCGAGTAAAACGTGACGAGGACTTGCAACGAAACACCGGAGCTGCTGTTTGATGGTCGTTTGCACGTTCCTCGACACGATGGATGGCATGTCACTTCTTGTGAATGGGCGGCCGTCAGGCCTCGATATTTCGTGTTGTTCAGGGTACGGGGTTCGGCCCCTCGGCCCCAAGAAAACATGCGATCAGCAATCCCTGGTGACGTGGGTGATCCGCCTACCCAGCAATCTTTTTGTTGGCTTTGGCGATGATCCGTTCGGCGCTTTCCAAGATCCGCTTTTGGGTCATTGACTTCGCGTAGACAACCTTGCCGTCGCGAGAGTTCAACTTGACTTCGTACCTGCCCGAACGTGCAGGATTATTCGTCGTCCCGTCGATTCGCTGGGGGTTCGTCATGACCTAGTGCACCTCTTTCGCTATCTTCATCATAGTTCACGGTTTAGGTTCCAACCATGGGCTCGGAGTCGTTGTCCGATTCAAGTATTTCGAGTGTCTCGTCAACGACCGCGTTGGCCATGGCCGCAAGAAGTGCTTGGTCGGCCACCGTCGCAAGCTCGGAGTCCTGCATCTGTTCGATCGCCGCCATACCTGTTGCCCGACGTTGCTCATCACCGGACAGCGCCGCATCGATAGCCCACTGAACACGGTTCCACCATGCGTTCCGGTTGTCGGCCAATGTCTTTTGTCGGATTGTCCCGCGGTAGGAGAAATACGCAACGACTACGGCTAGAAGTGTTCCCAGAGGCGCCACGCCTGACAATTGCTGAAGGGAGACCCATATCCAATCTCCGAGCGCGTTCAAGTCCATGATTGCACTTTACAAGGAGTGGTGACCTTCTAACCATTGCAGGAGTAATGAAGGCAGCGAACCGCCCCTTGGTTTCTGCCCCCTAGGCGCCCCCCAGAGAAGATGGCTATCCGACTGCCAAATTGCTTGTAAAGGCGTGGCGAACTTGTGTCTACAGGATGAAAGCTAGGCTATTCGATCATGATTTCGTGGTGGTCGCTGGCGACGACGACGCCGGCATGCACACAGCGTAAATCTCCACGCAGTCCTGTCCCGAGAACCTAGTGTGCTCGTGGTGACTCGGGGAACCGTAGCTCCTTTGTTCAACTGCCCTCAAAGGTTGACTTCCTGGGCGCGGCATCTCCGCAATTTCGGATCTTCCAGACCGCCTCAAACCGGCCAAGTGCATCTGTACGACGGGAAAATTCCAATTGCACCTCGACGGATGGATTCGCGCGACTTGATTGGGCGGGAACGAAAGCCACCCGGCTCTTCCAAGCGCCCCTCGATCCTAACCGTAAGGCGTGGGGAAAGCGGGGAGCCCGACTTGCCATGGCTTCCATGGGGGACAAAGAGACTAAATCGGCGTCTTGTGCGAGGAACCCGGCAACACCCGCCAAACCCTCTGCCGCCACCACTCCCTGACCGGGGAGTTGAGGCCCGACGGCAACAAGCTCCTGAAATAGCACTAGACCCGCGCGCGCAAGCCTCGGCCGGCGTTCCTCCTTATTGAGCTCGAATCGGGCCTGTACCGGTGTTTCGTTTCACACCCCGTCACCGGTATGTTCCACCGGACGGGTGTCACGGAAGGTTCGACTTCCTGTAAATCCAAGAAAATCTTAATCCGCAGGTCAAGGCTGGGTGCCATCCGTTAGCCGATCGGCTTTCGGGACGGTTCTGAACTCCTTGCCGGGTAGACCCCTTGGCGAGCGACAAAAGTCGTTTTCCAGCATCTGCGGTTTTCCGTCTCGATGCAACATTGCGGGTTTTTTGGACGGGGCAGACAATACCTACAGATAGAG
>NZ_JBCHVD010000011.1:0-108119 GCF_046736435.1 Arthrobacter sp. LAPM80 | reverse complement strand
CGAAAACCTCCCCGAAGAACCCGCCTGGGCCATCCCCAACGCCGAAGACAACACCATCCTGACCGAACAAGCCATCGCAGACTTCCACACCAACCACCCCTAATCAGCATGAGCATGACACCAGGATTCAAGCCACAGGCGTCACACGCATACCCGAGCGGTTGTTACCGCGGAACCACAAAATTGGTCAGTGTCGCATCCTGCCCGTCGAGCGTCGCCCAGTCGCCGCTGTGTTCCAGCACTGCAAACGCACTCGTGGGGAATCCCGAGGCCAGATCCATGTACGCATCCTGGTCCGATTCGCGTGAAGCCAGCCTCAGTGCCAGCCCTTGGACGCCGGGCATGTGGCTGATGACCATGAGCGTATTGACGGTTTCAGGTACGTGGTTGATGACCGAAAGCATCGAGGTGGCCCCGACGGCATAAAGCCCGTCTTCCAGCTTGGGAGTCGGGGCCTTCTCACCCAATTGCTGGCACACCCAGGTGCACGTCTGGCGGGTGCGCAGCGCCGAGGAACACAGGATGAAGTCAGGCACCACGGCGTTTTCCACAAACCATTTGCCGGCCAGCGGCGCCTCGTTGTGCCCACGCTGGGCCAGCGGCCTGTCGTGATCCTCAACGCCCAGCGGGAAGGCAGCCTTGGCATGGCGCATCAGGATCAGGCGTTTAATGTGGTGTTCGCTCATTCCTCCAGCTTAGTGACTGTTAAAGCAGTACGACGGCGGATCCCCCACACAAGGGGCGATCCGCCGTCGTACTTTATCTCAAATTGAGTATTCGGGGGCGGCCCAGACGACCACTTCGGGGTGCTCGTAGAACCGGTAGCCCTCGCCGCGGACGGTGCGGACCGTGTTGGCCAAGCGGCCCAGCTTGGAGCGCAGCCGGCGAATATGAACGTCAATGGTGCGCTCGTTCGGGACTTCGTCGGCGTTGCTCCAGAGACCCTCGAGGAGTTCATCTCGACCCACTGTGCGGGTGCCGTTTTCCACAAGGTAGTTCAGCAGTTCGAACTCCTTGAACGTCAGGTTCAGGGTGTCGCCGTCCAGGTGGACTTCGCGGCGGGCCAGGTCGATCAGTACGCCCGAGGGGCGCTGGTCTGCCACCGCCGCACGGACTGTCTCCTGGCGCTGGCGGGTGGCAACAGTGGGGTCGCCGAACGTTGAACGAACCACATCCAACGGCGTTCCGACAGCGTCCGACGGCGCAATGGCCACCGCGGCGTAGCTCTGGGCCTGCGGGACAAGGGTTTGGGCGTAGGCCCGGATGTCCTGGGCCAGCTTTGCCAACGACGTGCCGGCAGCGGCAGCCGTGTCCTCGTCAACGCCAACATAGAGGACGAAACCGCGGGCCACGTTGTCGGCAGTGACGCCGCGCAGCTTGTCCACGCCGGCGATGACGGGTGTGGGCGCAGTCATGGGATTGCTGTCCGTTGTGGGGGGCGTACGCAGGCGGAGCGCTGCACTGACAGGCTCCGAACGGTAACCATTGCCGTACCCGGGCCCATCCAGCTGGGAGGGTCGGGCCAACTGGCCGGGGCCGGCATTGCGTGCCCCCGCCCTGGCGGCGTTACGAACAGAGATATGGACGTATCCGGATGCTACTGACATTGAACTACCTAGCTGTATGGCCGTGATCCACGGCGCGAATGCTTTCCATGAGTTCCCTTGCCCGGGGGACTCTCTGTGCCCTGCAATGAGGGCGGGCCCATGGGCCAGGGCTGGCATCTGCCACCGTTTATTGCGTGGCGTCCTGGGGTGTGCGTTAGACCTGCATTCGACAACCACACATAAACCGTCCGGTCGTTCCGAGGCGGACAGTTGCTGCGGCTGCAGGATTCACTGGGTGGGTGTTCACGTAAGCCAGTGTGCTACGTAACAAAGCAAACCCGCAAGTAACAAAGGCTCTAAATGTCCAGTATGTGAGATTGTGTACTATTTTGTGATGAAACACATAGTGTTGAATTGCTCTCATTTGATGGGTGAATGACGATTTACGTCAAACTTAATCAATTCTAGAGACAGTTCTGGTGCCATAAATTCTATCCAAATGGCCTATTGGGGAAATTCATTCATTTCCACAGAAAGCATGCCGAAGCCGTCCGTCGCAAGTTCACGGCGACGCTCAGCGTTCTGTCAGAATATGCCGCTAGGGAAACAGACGTTTACGTCATGCGCTTGACGTTCAAAGCGGTCCCATCGAAGTGAGAACGGTTCCATCGAGGCCGGGAGCGCTCCGTGTCCCGGCACATCCCTAGCCTCCGCTCCGGCGAATCCCCGGCAACATTGAGAGCGGGTGCAGATCCCTGATCTGGTCGCGCAAGCGGACATTGTTGCGCCTGTTCATCATCGCCAGGGCGACCAACCCGGAGCCGATGGCAACTATGGCGCCCAACCAGAGCGACCAGCGGGCACCAAACTCGGTGGCCATCCAGCCAACAAGCGGCGCACCAATAGGTGTGCCGCCCTGCAGAACCACCATGTACACGGCAAGCACCCGCCCCCGCATGGCCGAATCCGTGGTCAGCTGCACCGTGGTGTTACAGGCATTCATAAACGTCAGCGAGGCAAGGCCCACGGGCACCAGCGCCACGGCGTACCAAAAGTAGCTGGGCATCAAGGCCGCAATGCCAACTGTCACGCCGAATGCCAGGGCACCTCCGACGATGTACAGCATCCGCATGTTCTTGCGCCGTGCGGCCAGCAGGGCGGCGGCCAGCGTGCCAATCGCCATGACCGAGCCCAGCAGCCCGTACTCCCCCGGCCCGAGGTGGAACACGGTCGTGGCCATCAGGGCGTTGGTGATCTGAAAATTCATCCCAAACGTACCCACCATGAACACCAGCACCATGATCATCAACAGGTCCGGCCGCTGCCGGATATAAACAAGCCCCTCGCGGATCTGCCCCTTCGCCCGCGGCACGCGCACAACCGGGGCCAGCTCGCTGACGCGCATTCTCCACAGTGAAAAAATCACCGCCGCAAAGCTGGCAGCGTTGAGCAGGAATGCCGGCCCTGTACCCACCAGTGCAATCACGAGGCCCGCAATGCCAGGGCCTGCGAGACGGGCCAGGTTGAAGGAGGCACTATTAAGCGCGACGGCGTTGGGCACGTCCTCCTTCGCGACGACTTCGGAGACAAACGCCTGCCGTGACGGGGCGTCGAAGGCACTGGCAACCCCCAACAGGAACGCCAATACATAAACATGCCACAGTTGTACAGTCCCCGTGACGACCAAAATTCCTAACAAAAGCGCACAAAAACCCATTCCCATCTGGGTCACGAGCAGCAGCTTGCGTTTGTTGACCCGGTCCCCCAGTACCCCCGCATACGGTCCAAGGAAGATAATCGGCAGGAATTGCAGGCCCGTGGTAATGCCGGCCGCCGTGCCCGAGTTGTGGGTCAGGACCGTCAGCACCAGCCAATCCTGGGCAACGCGCTGCATCCACGTGCCAATATTGGACACAAATGCCCCGGCCACCCAGAGCCGGTAGTTGAATACTTTCAGGGCACGGAACATTGAATTCATTTAGACGCTCATCGCCTGCAGGATCAGGGCCGCGTCATGGAGGGTGGCCCGTTCCTCCGGGGTGAGTGAAGCCACCCGCTTTGCCAGCCAGGCCGTTCGCTTGGAGCGAGCCCGCAGCAGGGCTGCTGCCCCTGTATCCGTAATTCGCACCAGTACCTGGCGCTTGTCTTCCGGATTCTCTTCACGGCTGACAAAGCCGGCCGCCGCGAGGGCGTTGACTATCCGCGTCATGGACGGGGCCTGGATCTGTTCCGCCGCGGCAAGCCCTCCCACTGTCCGGGGCCCTTCCATGATGGAGGCCAGGACTGAATACTGGCCGGGGCTGATCTCCCTTGACGCCGCTTCGGCACGCAGCCGCCGGGAGGTGCGCATGACAGCCACCCGCAGTTCCGCCGCAAGCGGTCCGGAGCCGATCGTCTTCGCGGGCTTTCGCCTACCGCCACCCTCCGCAGGGGTGACGGTGGCGGCCTGCGCGGGGCCCGCCGTCGTACATTGCGGGGAGGATTCGGTTGGGGAGGTTTCAGTCATCGCCGCTCAGCTGCCTAGGTCAGAAGTTTGGTATCTTCGAATCACCATTCTAGATCGTTAGCAATGCTAAGTAAACCGAAGGTCGCGCACCCTTGATACAAACAGCGTTACCAAAATGTGACATCCTATGTCGTTTCAGTTACGCTGGCAAAAGTGCCGACCGAACCAACTACGGTTCTTGGCACCGATGGACGGATCGCCGAGCTCTGCCGCCGCCCATCTCCCTCCACATCCATGGCAGAGACGGGGGACCCAATCTTTGCGGGCCCTTCCACAATGGAAGCCCTTGGGGTTAAGCCGGCACACCGACAGCAGCGATCATTGCTGCCCGCGGTGGTGCCGACCGGATTCTCTAGTCCGTTCCCGACAGCTCACCTCGCAGGCGTAGAGAGGCTCCTTCATGTCCAATGCACCCCAGCGCGGCCGCCGCCGCGCAGAACCAGTCCGCCGCCCGTCCATTTTTGGACTCGCATCCGCCCGTCCCGGAAGCCACGCCGCCGGGATTGCCGGAGCCAGTTCCACGGTCTCGGCTACGGCAAAATGCATGGCGGCTGTGGCCGTCGTCGGCGCGCTTGTGGGCGCCGGGGCCGTGGCCCAGCAGGTGGGCGCTTCCGGTGATCCGAGCATGACGAGCCTTGTTTCCTCTGTCGGCAACGATTCGGCAGCCTCTGCAGTCACGGCTCCGGCCAATGCAGCCATCAGCTTCCCGGGGCTCTCTGTCTCATCGAACCCGTCACCCACCAATGCCCCCGTCAAGGTCCAGTCCAACGACGTCAAGCCCGAGACTGCCCCGAAACCGTCCGCGGCTCCCGCCCCGGCCCCCGTTGCGGTTGACGATCCCGCTGGAGCCCAGGCTTACGCCTCAAGCCAACTGGCTTCCTTTGGCTGGGGTGCCGACCAGATGAGCTGCCTGACCCGGCTCTGGGAGCGCGAATCCAGCTGGCTCACGTCGGCCGAAAATGCCTCCAGCGGCGCCTATGGCATCGCACAGTCACTGCCTGCCAACAAGATGGACAGCACCGGCAGCGACTGGGCCACCAACTACAAGACCCAGATTCGCTGGGGCCTGAGCTACATCGAGGGCCGCTACGGTTCGCCCTGCGGCGCCTGGGGACACTCCGAATCCGTGGGCTGGTACTAAAACCTTTCCAAGCGGCTGGGCATGACCGGTGGCGAATCGCCGACCCTGCTGGGCCCCCGGCGGCACCATCACGATGCGTGGCGCACCGCAATGGACGGCGGCCGATGCGGTTGAGGGACCGCATCCCGTTGCCGGTAAGGAACCCAATGGGTACGGCTTGTTTGATGTGATCTGCAATGTCTGGGAAGGGTGCTGGGACTACGCGGACACGGCCCGCTACGCCGCGTCAGCGCCCCCGACGCCGTGCTGGAGGATGTGGGTTTCAAGGCGGCCCGGGGAGCCGTCGGGACCCGCCGCGAGCTTGCCAGCGGTGGGAGCTATTGGGGATCAGTCCACGACGCCGTAGAGACGGTCGCCGGCGTCGCCGAGGCCCGGCACGATGTAGGAGTTTTCGTCGAGGCCTTCGTCAATGGAGGCAAGGACAACGTGGACGTTGTCCCGCCCGCCATGGGCGGCCTCGAGCCTGGCCAGGCCTTCCGGGGCTGCCAGGAGGCAGATGCAGGTGATGTCCGCAGCGCCGCGGGCAAAGAGGAAGTTGAACGCCTCGATCAGGGTTCCCCCGGTGGCCAGCATAGGGTCAAGGACGTAGACCTGGCGGCCTGTGAGGTCCTCGGGGAGACGCTCGGCATAGGTGATGGCCTCGAGGGTTTCCTCGTTGCGAGCCATGCCAAGAAAGCCAACCTCTGCGGTGGGCAGCAGGCGGGTCATGCCTTCGAGCATGCCCAGTCCGGCGCGCAGGATCGGCACGACCAGGGGGGTGGGCTTGACCAGGCCGGTGCCAATGGTGGAGGTCACGGGTGTCTCGATATTGACGGGCTCAACACGGACTTCACGTGTCGCTTCGTACGCCAAGAGGGTGACAAGTTCCTCTGTCAGCTGCCGAAAAATCGGTGACGGGGTGGTCTTGTCCCGCAGGACAGTCAACTTGTGGGCAATCAGCGGATGATCCGCAACCAGTACGCGCATGAATAAAAGCTACCATTGAGCCGTGCCCAACACACATGATTTCCCCCCCATGGAGACAACCACCACGGCTTTGCATGCCCAATGGATGGGCCTTGCCCTTGCGCAAGCCCGGCGCGCCTTGACGACCGACGATGTGCCGATCGGCGCCGTCGTGCTTGGACCCGACGGCGAGGTCCTGGGTTTGGGACGCAACGAACGTGAGGCGCACGGGGATCCGACGGCCCATGCCGAGGTGGTCGCGATCCGCGAAGCCGCGGCGAAATTGGGTTCGTGGCGGCTGGCCGATTGCACCCTCGTGGTCACGCTTGAGCCCTGCACCATGTGTGCCGGGGCGATCGTGCTGGCGAGGATTCCGCGCGTCGTTTTTGGGGCGTGGGATGAGAAGGCGGGCGCTGCGGGATCGGTTTTTGACGTGTTGCGCGAGCGTCGGCTAAATCACTGGGTTGAGGTGTTCCCCGGCGTGCGCGAGGACGAGTGCGCCGTGCTGCTGACCGACTTCTTTGGCGGACACCGCCGCTAGCCGGCCGCCGCAGCGAAGATTCCCTGCTGTAACGTCTTCTGACGAACCCGTTGACAGGGCTCCGACCAATCTCAGGGGAAAAAATGGCATCATGGCGCGACACCACATCCGAGGCGGCCCAGGAAGACTTGGGTGCATTGCTGAACATCGCCATGCCCTTTGCGGAACAATGCCTTGAAAAGTACGGCGAATTCTTCCCCTTTGCCGCCGCGATCGGCACCGATGGCGAGCCGATCTACCTCATGGCGGAGCCGGACGAAGATGACGCTATCGTGGTTTCGGACGTTTCGCTCAGCAACCAGCACACCGACGCCGTCCATTTCGCCGCGGAACACGCAGATGGGATCGCCCTGAGCATCCTGCAGCCGTACACGCTCGGCGACGGCGGGCCCGAGTGGGGCGAGATGACAGTCAGCATGGGCGAACCGATCCTCTGGCGCGCAACGGAGCAGTAATCCGGCCGGTTATTCCCTCGATGCGGCGTTGAGGGCGTCGATCCGCTTTTGCCTGCTCGACGGCGAATCCAGGCTGAAGGAGCGGAAGTCGCCCAGGTCCTCGCGAATGAAGGCCTCGACGTCCTGGATTCTTTGCTTCACGGCGTCGCTGGCCTTGTTGAAAAGCCAATGGGCGATGCGTTCCTCGCCGGGATCGTACTGCCACAGGCCGATGATCCGCCCGCGGTCCACGATGGGGTGGTCGGGCAGGTCGGCCTGCAGGGCAAGCTTGGAACTGAGCAGCTGGCGATCCCGATCGTCTTCGGCAAAGTGGTCCGCGGCGTTGCGTCGCAGCAGGAACAGGGCGTCGGTTCCTGCGAGCAGCTGGATTTGCTCGTCCTGGGGGGAGCTGAAATCCTCCGCTTCGGCAACGTCGGCCGCCAGCATCCACAGGCCGTCATGTTCGACGGCGCCCGCGGCTCCCAGCGCGGCCTTGGTTTGCGCCACGGTGAAGGCAGTGAACCACTGCGTCTGCTTGAGCGTGGCCCCGCCTGTCCAGGCCAGGTAGTTCGCCATAAGCCTTGAGCGGGCATCCTCCCCCGATTCAGTGGCGGGCGGCAGGCCCCACGCAGTGTAGGAGTAGCGCTGCTGGTCGAGCCGGCCGTTGACGGGAACCCGTCGGATGCGCCCGTCGGCCTGTAATAGGCCCAGCACCGTGGGAAGTGTTGTGGAGGCGCCCTTCTTCTTGCCCTCCTCGCCCAGGTTGCGGACAGCTTCCCCCAGCTGCTCCTTGAGCTGCTTCGGGTCAAGCGGGCCCTTGGCGTCCTGGAGAAGTTGCAACGTTTGCGCCTCCAACGACGCAACTTCCGCCCGGTCGACGTCGAGCTTGTCCAGGACCTTCAGCGTCACCTCCGCCGCGCCCTGGCCAAGCGTCAACGCCCACGCGTAGTCCGCTTCGCCCAGCACATAGGTGCAGCCGCGCGCCGTCGGAAGTTCGTGGATGCGCAGGGCAGCGACATCGGCGTCGGCCTGCTCCCTGCGGATGCCCGCGCGGGCGAACAGCGTCAGGTAGGGATTGGCGCCGCCGACCGACCGGGCCCAGCCCGCCCGGCTCAACACATCAGCCGCACTACTGCCGGCAAGTGACCCGTCAAGGCCTTGTTTGTGCCAGGTCCAGGCACGTTGTGCTGCGTTGTCCATATGCTTATCTTGCACCATGGGTACCGCGGATTTTTGTTGTGGCGTTTGACCCGGTAGGGTTGACGCGTTGGTGACGTGTCCGAGCGGCCGAAGGTGCAACACTCGAAATGTTGTTCAGGTGAGAGCCTGACGTGGGTTCAAATCCCACCGTCACCGCCAATGTGCAAGGCCCCTGCTTCCCTTTGTTTGAAGGAAAGCAGGGGCCTTTGTCATGTCCGAGCGGATATGTTTTGCGGGCGGATGCCGTTTAGCTTCAGATACTTGTACTTGGCTCCGAGACAGCCCACGGCCTGGACTTTATCCGGATGGAGCGTCAATGACGCCATGACGGCGGCTTTTTCGGTGGTGTCCGTGCCGATCGACGCACTCATGAACGGCAGACTTTCGACCTTGTCACGCAAGGTCGCGCGCTCGCCACCGGTGGCGTCGGTAATGACGTACGTATTGGGCTGATCTGCAACAGGGGTCACGGTCCAGGCGACCGGGTGTGTAAAGCTCAGGGAACCGCCCGGCGTCGTGAATGTTTGTTCCGCCGGCTCAACGGAGGCCTGCGTAGGTGTCGGGGCTTCCGTGGGGGCCCAGACGGGCGTGCTGGCGCCGTCGTGGGGCATCGCAGCTAGCGGAGAATCCCGGCACCGAATTCCTGCTTCTCATCCAGCCGTGCGAGGGCTTCGACGCAGCCGCCTGGCGTGGCCTTTTTACGGACCAGTCGCTGGTTTCAGGGCCGTGACGTCATTCTTTACGTCTGAGAGCCGCCGGGCGCGCGGCCAACTCCGTTTCGTCGATTTCCCCGTGGGCAAATCGTTCGTTAATGATTCGTTCGGCCTCGTCATAGGGCGTACCGTAGGGGCCATGTGGTCGTGGTCCATTCACACCCATGCCCAGGCACCCATGCCATAGTCCCATTCATACATCATGCGATATTCTCCCTTCTCACTCATTTGCCTATGGGTGAAGTGTCACCTGCTCGTGATCGTCTGTGTAGGGCCCTTTGACCTCAAAACACGCTGATGGGTCGTTTTCATGCAGCGGGATCCATGCGCGCTGTGCTGCTGGATATGTGGTGGCCTCTCACTATTTGAGGTAGGAGAAGACTCCCATCATGCCGCGTTCGGCATGGTAAGCGTTGTGGCAGTGGAAGAGCCACTGGCCCGGATTGTCCGCATCGAAGTAGATTGTGACGATCTGCTTGGGCCGCACGATGACAGTATCCTTGCGAGCACCCACCGTTCCGATTTGAAAAGTGTGGCCGTGGATGTGCATGGGGTGCCACATATCGGTGTCGTTGATGAACTTTACTTCCACCCGTTCCCCAGCCTTGATGTCGAAAGGATTCTGGAAGGGTTTGGCCATGTTGAAGCGTTGGCCGTTGATGCCCCAGTCGTAGTTGGACATGCCACCTGTCAGGCGCACCTCATGGGTGCGGTCCACTGCCTTGGCGGGCAAGTTCACGGCCGGATCTGCGGTGAGCTGGCCGCCGTCAACAACCTTGCCCTCCAACTTTTTTGGCAGGCTGGACAATGCCGGTGCTTTCCCGGTCCGTGTGGTGACCAGGCCGTAGGTCATCTGGGCTTTGCCCTCGGCCAGTGCGAGCACGGGGGTGTAGCCGTCGCGGACGGTCAGGATCGCGTCGATGCGCTCGCCCATGCCCAGGACGACGGCGTCGACGTCGGTGTGTTGGACGGGGAAGCCGTCGGTGTGGGTCAGGGTTAGTTTCTGGCCGGGGACCCCGACCCGGTAGGCGGTGTCCCCGGCGGCATTGATGATCCGCAGCCGGACACGTTCACCTGGATTCGCTGTGAAGGTCTCAGGGTTCCCGGGGTCGCGGCCGTTGAAGAGGTGGAGCGGGTAGGCGATGTCGCCTGCGTCCCCGCCCAAGAAGTCACTGGTGGCACCCATGAGCATGTGCCCCATCACCATCCCACCGCCCCCGCCGCCGTGGCTCATGCCGCCCATGGAGCCCATGCCCTGGGAGACTTCCTTCAGGACCTCATCCGGGGTTCCGGTGACACCATCGAGCCAGTCCTCCAGGACAATCACCCAGTCCTTGTCGTATTTCAGGATTTCCTGGGGGTCCTCAATGATCAGGGCACCGTAGAGGGCACGTTCCCGCTGCATCTCCACGTGCGAGTGGTACCAGTACGTGCCCGGGTGCGGGAGCTTGAAACTGTAGGGGTAGTCCTTGCCGGCGGCGATGGCGTCTTGGGTGAGACCCGGGACGCCATCGGCGTTATTGCGCAGGGCCAGCCCGTGCCAGTGGATGCTGGTGGGCTCGGTGAGCTTGTTGTTCAGTGTGACGGTGAGCTGGTCTCCGGCCGTGCCGCGCAGGGTGGGGGCGAGAAGGGCGCCGCCATACCCCCAGGTGGTGATCTTCTTTCCCGCCAACGTGGTGGAGAAGGGCTCGGGGGTGAGGGTCTTCGTAACGGTCTTTCCAGTGGATGCCCTCCGGGTTTCATACTCGGCGATGAGCGGATTGCTGGGCAGGATGCGGTTTGTCTGCCCGGTCGCGGTCGGACCCGGGGTGGGTGTGCAGGCGGCCAGGGCTGCCGCTGCGGTGGCCGCGACGGAGAGCCCCATGAAGGAGCGCCTGTTCAGTGTGTAGCTCATTGGATATTCCTTTGAAGAAGGTGTGGTTGGACGACGGTCAGGAAAGTGCCGGAGAGGTTTTGCAGCTGGTAGATTCACTGCACCCCCGGTCCCCATCAGGACGCTGCCAGGGAGAACGTTGCCCCGCCGTCGGTGGAGACCTGGACACCCTCGGTGGTGGCCGCCCAAATCCAAGGCTTGCCCGGACTGCCTTCCCTTGCGGTCACCGCCTCGACCTGGCCGGCAATCCTTCCGGTCGCTTTCCAGGTCAATCCTGCATCGGTGGAGACGTAGACGCTCCCGTCGGGGGCAACACCGACGGCCTCCGTGGGAGCTTTCTCCACCGGCGTGGCAAAGGTGACGAACTGGATAACCGGTCCGCCGGGGACGGGCTGCCAGGTCTTCCCGTGATCCGTGGAACGCTGCGGCCCCTCCTGGGTGGTGGCTAAAACGACCGTGGAGGTGGGGCTGCCGGCCAGGACGGCCGGCACAAAGTTCGCATCAGAGTTCGTCCAGGATGTCCCGTCGGTGCTGGTACGCAGTTGTCCATCGAATGCGACCAGGGCGCCGCTGCTGACGGTCAGGGCGTGGAAGTCGGATTGTCCACCGCGGGAGACTGGTTGCCAGGTCTTGCCGGCATCCGTGGAGCGGATGAGACCGACTGGGTTGGGCAGGGAAGACCCGGGGCCCGGGTGGCCGGAGGCGTAGAAGACGTTCGGCTCACCCGTTGCCGTGAATCCCATCAGGTCGATGGTGGCCTCACTGAGCTTCACCGGGGTCTTGGTGGTCGCGTCAAAAAGGCCGTCATGGGTGGCGAGCAGGATCCTGGTGGAGACCGGGTCCACGCTGATGCCATGAATATGGCTCACGGCTGCTGCCGGTGTGGGACTGGACGGCGGGGTTGGAGGGGAGCACGCCGTCAAGGCCAGTGGCACAAGAAGAAGTATGGCGGCAAGGGAACGGTGGAAGCGTAAAAAGGTGGTGCAGGGTTTCACAGGGACCTCCAAAAGATGAGAAAGGAAGGGCGGTGGTGGTCGGCCACAAACCATGGCGGGCCACCGCCGGACGTGCTGGCTTACCGTGGGTTACAGGGCGGCGAGCAGGTCATTGATTTCGGTTTCCTGTGAGGCGGTGATGCTCTTGGCCAGCGCCACAGCATCAGCGTTTTTGCCGCCGGTGACCTCGGACTTGGCCATCGCGACGGCGCCTTGCTGGTGAGCGATCATCTGGGTCAGGAACAGCTTGCTCGCATCATTTCCCTGAGCTGCCTTGATCTGTGTAGCCAGAGCCGTAACCTTCGGATTCAGACCGGTCTTGGCGAGCATAATGTTGCTCATCTCCACCGCTTGGACGTGGTGGGGGGCATCATTTGGGCGGACATCGTGTCGGCGGCGTTGCGCTCCCCGACTGCGACGGCCGCCTGCATGGTGGAGGTGGTCGCACTGCCGTGGTTCATGCCCTGCATTGAACCATCGCTGGCACCGGTTGAGCATCCGGCCAGGGCGATCAAGGCTGCAGCAACGGTGGCGGAAATTGTCAGAAATTTCTTCAAGGGAACAATCCTTCAGTAATACAAGTCTCAAGAGTGTGCAGCGGCGCCCTTATGGAAGGACACAACGATGAGGACCTGCCAAAAAAATTGGCAAGTCTGGTCATCGGTTTACGTTCTGCTGATCGAGAGCTGGTTCAGTGAGGGAGGGTCGGGGGCCCGGTCGCCGGACTTGTGCCCCGGGGCGGGCGCAAAGACCGCAGGTGCGGCCAGTTGAGTGCTGATCACGGGTGGGGGAACACTTAGCACAGCAGGCCCGATAGAGGGAACGCACGCCCCATGCATGGCCATGGTGGCCTCACACCCGGACGGCATGGCGTGAGCGGACTCAGCGGCTGACTGGGCCGTGAGAGCTGGTGGCAAGGCGGGGACGCTCATACTGACAGCTATCACCGGCGCCGCCTGTGCGCCTCCGATCATATGCATGCCCAAGAGGCCGGTGACAATGGCCAGAACAACCGAGAGCAACCCGCCCCAGCGCAGCAGGGATCCCGTCGTCGAGACGTCGTGGCACGAGCGCATGGGATCCTCTCTGGGTCTCGGGGCTGATATCGGTTCGTTGATTATTGTACGGGGGCGGACTGGCTAAACACTTGGTGCATGATCAACTGGCGTTAGCCGGGTTGAGTTTGAGCCGGCGTAGTAGTTGGGCGTTCAGGGCCACCACGATGGTGGACAGGGACATCAATACAGCACCGGCTGCCGGTGAGAGTACGATCCCGGCAAACGCCAACACGCCGGCGGCCAGCGGCACGGAAATAATGTTGTATCCGGTGGCCCAGATGAGGTTTTGCCACATCTTGCGGTAGCTGGCATGGGAGAGATCCACCATGGACAGCACGGCACGGGGGTCGTTGCCTGCCAGGACCACGCCGGCCGATTCCATGGCGACGTCGGTGCCGGCGCCGATGGCAATGCCCACCTCGGCACGTGCTAGGGCGGGGGCGTCGTTGACGCCGTCACCCACCATGGCCACCTTTAGCCCGCGAGCCTGGAGTTCGGCTACTTTCTGGTCCTTGTCCCGCGGGAGAACTTCGGCGAAAACCTCATCGATGTGCAGTTCGGCGGCCACCGCGGCGGCAACCTGGCGGGCGTCGCCGGTGATCATGGCCACCTTGATCCCACGGTTCTGCAGGGCGCCGACGGCCTGCCGGGATTCCTCGCGAATTTCATCCTCCAACGCCAGTGCACCAATCACTGCCCCGTCACGCATGACATGCAGCACGGCCGCTCCCCGGCCCATCCACGCCGAGGTGGCCGCGCGAATGGTGTCCGGCTCCGTTAGTGCGAGCGCTGCCAGGAGGGCGGGGCCGCCGACGGCGACAGTTGCGTTGCCTACGATGGCTTGGACGCCCCGGCCGGTCATCGACTGGAAGTTGCTGGCGGTGGGTGTAGGTGCGCCCCTCTGCCGGGCGGCTGCGACGATTGCGCGGGCCACGGGGTGTTCGCTGTCGGATTCAACGGCTCCGGCAAGGGACAATAGCTCATCGGTTGTCACGCCGTCGGCGGCAACAACGTTGGTGACGGCTGGTTCGCCCTTGGTTAGGGTGCCGGTCTTGTCGAAGAGCACGACGTCGATGGTGCGCATCCGCTCCAAGGCCATTCGATTCTTGATCAACACCCCGGCACGGGCGGCCCGCTCCGTGGAAATGGCGATGACCAAGGGGATGGCAAGGCCCAGGGCATGCGGGCAGGCAATCACCAGCACCGTCACGGTGCGGGTCACGGCATCCGGGACACTACCCAGCAGCGACCAGACGATGAAGGTGATGACACCGGAGCCCGCGGCAAAGTAAAACAGGAACGCCGCAGCTCGGTCGGCCAGCGCCTGGGCGCGGGAGGTCGAGGCCTGCGCCTCGGCGACGAGGCGCTGTATCCCGGCCAGGGCGGTGTCATCACCGACGGCGGTGACCTGCATTCGCAGGGAGTTGTCGGTCGCGACGGTGCCAGCCACCACAGGATCATCCACGGTGCGCGGGACGGTCCTGGATTCCCCGGTGATCATCGACTCGTCCACCTCGGCAGACCCGTCGGTGATGACGCCGTCGGCCGGCATGCGGGCACCGGAGCGGACCAGGACAATATCGCCGGCCTGCAGCTCGGCAACGCTGATGGTCTCCGTGCCACCGTCGATGACCCGTTCGGCCTCATCCGGCAGCAGGGCGGCCAGGGCATCCAGGGCGCCGCGGGCCGAGCCCAGAGCCCGCATTTCAATCCAGTGCCCCAGCAGCATGATGGCCACCAGCAGGGCCAATTCCCACCAAAAATCCAGATCGAAACCGCCCAGTCCCAGGCTCGTCACCCAGGAGGCAACGAACGCGACCGTGATGGCCATGGAAATCAGTAGCATCATGCCCGGTTGCCGGGACTTGATTTCCTGCCAGCCGCCCTTGAGGAACGGTTGCCCGCCGTAGAAGAAAATGAAGGTGCCCAGCAGTGGCGGAATCCACGCTGCTCCGGGAAACTGTGGCGGGGAGTAGCCGAGCAGATGCCCGAACATGGGGCTGAAGAACACCACTGGGATCGAGAGCGCCAGGGTCAGCCAGAAGCGGTTCTTGAACATGGCGGTGCTGTGTCCGGCATGCTGGCCGGCAGTGTGGACGGCGTGGTCGTCGTGATCCATGGCCGCGTGATCCATGCCGGACATCGAGCGTGGCACGGTGCCGGTTGGCGCCGCCCCGTGGAGACGGCCTGTTTCGTGACTATCCATGACTCTCCCTAATTTGTTTGCGGGAAATACTCAGCTTTCGGTGACCGTGTAACCCGCTGCTGCGACGGCGGCTCGGATATCCTCTTCGGTGGCTTGGCCGGAGACGGCCATGGCGGAGGCGCCGCCGGCTACCAGGGTGATGCTGGCAGAGTCGACACCGGCAACGGCCCGAACCGCTGTCTCCACTGTTTGGACGCAATGCCCGCAGGTCAGCCCCTCCACGGCGTAGGTCGTGTAGAAGGCATCGGCTGATTGAACGGTCTTTGCGGCAGTGGAGCAGCAGCCGCAGGAGCTCTGTGTTTTTGGTGTCAGGATCAGATCGGTGGGGGCTTCAGGGACGCACATGGTGGTCACTTTCCTTTAAATAGAGGGTGGTTGTGTGCGTTGGGGTTGAACGGCAGTGGCGGCCGGATGACTCGACGGTGGCGACAAGCTAGTTCACTGACAACACTCCCAAAGATACCCCCTAGGGGTATGAGAGTCAAGGCGGGTGCTTGATGTAGAGAAAATCTCCCGCGGTTTAGAGATCACTGAGACCCATACCTTGGTCGTCGAGGCAGGGTGAGCGTTTCCCGGCCGCTGCGTCCGGTAATATCCGGACCGATGAGTACGCAGCGAAGGAGCTTCTTTGGTTCCGTTCGCGAGAAGTACAGTCCCTGTTTGCGACAGCCGCCACCTCCCACGTAACAGTGCAGGGCTCCACCGAACGCCCCGACCATGACCAGGGCCCCCCCGGTTACGGTGAACGTGCCGTAACCGGGGATCTGGGCGCACGCCTCTGACCCGTGAGCTGACGTATTTTCCTCTTGGTGCGATCTAATGCCCATGTGGCTGGTGGATATTGGCAAGATAGGTCCCCTCCGGTGTGGCCATCGGTTTGACGCCAAAGGCATCAAGCTTTGGCAGGGCATGAACTAACCGGTGTTCGGCGGCATGGATGGTTTCCGCTACCTTGGACAACATGGTGTCGGCCACCACCACCGTGGCGGCTCCTTGGAGTCGGTGCCCCACCCACCGCAACTGAAGGTTGTTGACAGCCAGGACGCCAGGGGTCCCGGCCAGGGCTACCTCCGCCCGGTCCACCAGCTCGGGTTCGATCCCGTCCATCAAGCGACGGCCGATGCTCTTGACCGTTCCCCACAGCAGGGCGATGATGGCTGCGGAAATGAGCAGGCCCACGATCGGGTCTGCCAGTGGGAAGCCCAGCATGACCCCGCCGGCTCCCAGCACCACGGCTAGGGAGGTGAATCCGTCGATCCGGGCGTGGACGCCGTCGGCAACCAGTGCGGCGGAACCGATTTGCCGACCCACCCTGATCCGGTAGACGGCCACGGCTTCGTTGCCTGCGAAGCCGATTACGCCGGCTGCCAATACCCACCACAGATTGTGCAAGGGTTGCGGCTGGAACAGGCGATCCACTGACTGCCAGGCCGCAACAACGGCCGAGAGGGCTACGACGGCGACAATGAACAGGCCCGCGAGGTCCTCGGCCCGCCCGTACCCAAAGGTGTAGCGACGGGTGGCAGCGCGGCGGCCCAAGATGAACGCAATCCACAACGGGACCGCGGTCAGGGCATCGGAGAAGTTGTGGATTGTGTCAGCCAGCAGGGCCACCGAGCCGCTAATGAGGACCACCAGGAACTGCAGGACCGTGGTGCCCAGCATGATGAACAGGCTGATCTTCAGGGCCCGGACACCCTGGACGCTCGATTCCAGGGCGTCATCAATGGAGTCGACGGCGTCGTGGGTGTGGGGAACGAACAACTCGAACAGCCACCCCTAGATACCGGCGTGGTGCTTGTGGGAATGTCCATCATGGTCATGGTCGTGGTCATGGTCGTGTCCATCGTCATGCCCGTGGCTTTATGGGTGGTCGTGACCGCTGTCATCGTGGTGGCGGTGACCCGCCTGTCCAGTGAGGTTCATGCCGTCCTCTGATCTGCGCGGTGGTGTGCGGGCATCCCGCCCAGAGCGTGCTCGGCCTGGTAAATGGCGTCGGCCACCAGTTGGCGTGCGTGTTCATTCTCCAACCGGTACATGACCTTCGTCCCGTCCTGGCGGGTGGACACGATGCGGGCCAGGCGCATCTTGGCCAGGTGCTGCGACACGGCGGCAGGGGATTTGCCCACCACTTCGGCCAGCGCACCAACCGCCATCTCGCCCTCGCGCAGGGCCAGGACGATCCGCACCCGGGTGGCATCGGCCAACATGGCAAAGATCTCCACCGCCAGCTCCACGTATTGGCTGTCCACATCCAATGTGCAAGACTTCTTATCTGCATTCATACGCACATAATCTCATTAAGTGTCTGCATGTGTCGCATTAACCCTGACGGGTCAGGCTTTGGGCCGATCGCCGACGGGACTCGCCAAAGCCCTTGAGTGCCGCCTAGTCAAGTGGTCGTTCGTCGTCTCCGCCATGACCCTTCGGTGTGCGGTGAGCTTGCGGATCGGCCCATCGGGCCCGTAGAGGGGAGACCTTTGCCGGCAGTGCGCCACGACGCCGAGCGCGGCGTAACGTGAGGAGGGTGAAACCGATCATCACCACGGCGATAACGACGCTCAGGCTCACAGGGAGGGCAACCACGCAAGGGACCTTCATCGCTTTGATGTTCGACCATTCATCCCACCGTGCGGCTACTACTTCCTGAGTCACTATCGTCCTTTCTCCTGTTGCGTCACACCCTCAGGGGCCGCTTGCCCTTGCAGGCTCGCGTTTTTCGTTCTTGAACGATGGGCCCGGTATTCATGCGCAGTGAGCCAGACGATGAAGATGTCAAAGGCGGTCAGCAGGACCATACCCCAGGTAAAAGCAACCACTAGTTCGTAGCTTTGGTAAAGGATGAAAACGCCGAGGAAGACAATCATCCACGGGTAGGCCCAGAGTTTGTCTTCGAGTACCGCCCAGACCAGGACGATCTTCACGAGTCCGTGCAGCAACAGGTAGATGGCCCCGAACAGGGTTGCCGAGACGGTCATGGTCCCGGCCAGGTGCACCAGCACCGTGGCGATGAGGTCATGTGGATCTTCGGAAAGCTCATGCTGAGTAAGGACCTCGACTAAGAAGCCCACCTGCGCGGGTGAGACCAGCAGGAGGAGGATTCCCCCGATTAGTTCGAGCACCCCGTCCAGGCCCTTGAGAATCAGACTGACCTTGAAGGTCTTGCCCAATAGCGTGCTTCCAGCATCTGACTTAGCCATCATTCCTCCGTCATGTAACAACTGTTACAATCCTAAGTGTGACACTAAATATTGAATGGGTGCTCGTCCTCCCGCAAATCCCGTCCGAACCTTCCCGCCACCGAGTGGCCGTCTGGCGTCAATTGCGCAAGGCCGGTGCCGTTCCCGTCTCTACCGGCGCGTGGGCACTACCCGCGGGACCCAGGTTCCAGGCCGATCTGGACCGGACCGGGGAGCTGTGTCGCAACGGCGGCGGGAGTCTTGTCGTCATTGATGCGTCCCCCCGCGATGCTGCCTCGGCCGCCATGATTCGAGATGCATTTACGGCGGTACGTGTGGATGAATGGGCGGAGTTCATGGCGGACTGTGGCAAGTTCGAGGTGGAGATTGCCAAGGAGATCCAGAAGCGGAAGTTCACGTTCGCCGAGTTGGAAGAAGAAGAGCAAAGCCTGGACCGGTTGCGACGCTGGTACCGGGATCTGAAGAAGCGTGACGTTCTGGAACTGCCCGAGGCCAAGGCCGCCGAAGCGCGGATGCGTGCCTGCACGACGCTCCTGGACGGCTACGCCGAACAGGTATACCAGGCCGTCCATGGAGGATCCGACGACACTGGCACCGCCCCGGAGGAACCGGCCACATGAACCCGCCAAGCCACCGAACCCCCGAAACTCCGACTAAGGCTGTAGCCACCGTCACACCCGGACCGCCCGGCCGGGCACTGGCACCGCTCTATGCCGCAGGATTCACCACCGCGTTCGGGGCCCACAGCATCGCCGCCGGCCTGGGCGCGGAAAGTGGCGGCATCGGGCTCGGACTGCTCACCTTCGGGGTGCTCCTGGCCCTTTACGACGTGGCCGAGGTCATCCTTAAACCCGTCTTTGGATCCCTCAGCGACCGGATCGGCACCAAACCCGTCATCATCGCCGGACTTCTCGGGTTCGCCCTGGCGTCCCTCCTCGGCACCATGGGAACCACCCCGCTCATCCTCGGTCTGGCCCGCCTTGGCCAAGGAGCGGCCGCCTCAGCGTTTTCGCCCGCCTCCTCCGCGGCCGTGGCCAGGCTGGCCGGCCCGGGCGCCGCCGGCAGCTACTTCGGCAAATACGGGTCCTGGAAGGGACTGGGCTACATGCTCGGCCCACTACTGGGGGCAGGCCTAATCTGGGTCGGAGGGTTCCCGACCCTCTTCATGGCCATGGCCATCATTTCGGCTGCAGCCGCCCTCTGGGTCGGGATCTCCATGCCCGCCCTCCCGGTCCTTCCGCGCCCCAGGTACACCATCAAGGACCTGGTGCATCAAAGCACCAGGCGGTCCTTCCTGATCCCCACCGTGGCCCTGGCCGGCGCCACCGGCGCCCTCGGTGTCGCCGTCGGATTTCTGCCACTTCTAGGCACCACACTCCACCTTCCCCTGATCGCGAGCATGGCCATGGTCGCCGTCCTAGCACTCTCCTCCACCCTCACCCAACCCCTGGTAGGCCGCTGGCGTGACCAAGGGCGCATCAGTGCCCGGATCGGCATGAGCTTAGGCCTGGCCCTCATCGCGGCAGGGATCATCCCCCTCGCCGTCGCCCCGCAGCCCGTAATGCTTTACCTGGCCGCGCTGGTCATCGGGTGCGGCATCGGGATCACCACGCCCCTTGGCTTCGCGCGCCTCGCTTCAACCACCCCGCCAGAACGAATGGGCCGCACCATGGGAACAGCAGAAATCGGCCGCGAGCTCGGCGACGCGGCCGGGCCGCTCATCGTCGGGGCCATCGCCACCACAGCCAGCATCGCTGCAGGACTTGGAACCCTCGCGCTCCTCATAGCTATCGCGTCAGTACTTTCCGTCCTACTGCTGCAACGCACCACCGAAGCTCCTGCACTACATCGACAAACTGAGGCTCCCGCATCTCAAAAACCAAACGTATAAGGACGCGTCAGCAAGTGACCGACCTGCGCAAACAGCTGATGCTGGTCCTCAACTACGGATAAGCAGGAAACATTCCACGCCATGCGCGAACCGGGCGAGCCGACCAGAAAAACGACCAGCGCGAACATCCACACCCATTTGCCGCCAAAAGGGCCCAGCGCCCACGTGCTCAGCGGGACGGCGACACCTAACGCCGGCAGGTAGCCCGTGCTCACCCACTGAATGGTTGCCACGGTGGTGTTCCAATCCTGCGCCAGCGTATGTAGCGCCACGCTCACGATGGTGGTGTCAAAGACGACGACCTTGATGATCGCTGTCTTGATGACCTTCGGGTCAATCTTGTCCTTGTGTTGCCGCCATGATGGCCGCGATCCTGAATGCCGCATGGCAGGAACTGGTCGACGCCGACTTGCCGAAACTCACCATGCAGTCGGTCGCGAAGCGTGGTGAAACCAGTGTTCCCGTGCTTTATCGCCGCTGGGCGGGAAAGGATGCGATGGTACTGGCCACCATCGCGCACTACGGCGCAACTCATCCGGCCGAGATCCTCGACACCGGGAGCCTCCGAGGCGACCTTCTGACCCTGATGCGTGGCGTCAACGAAGGGCGCGTGGTCTTTACAACCGTCATTACCTCCGTTTTCGCCGGCCTGCGGGCCGACGCCGGACGAAATAAGGACGCAGCTGCTCGGGGACCGTCAGCGCTGGTCGGACGCAATCTTTCAACGCGCGCATGAGCGCGGTGAGATCGACCTCGACCTCCTGCCGGAATCCGTACGGCCCCTTCCATTCGACCTGATGCGGCATCACGTTCTCATGACAGGGCCGATACCCGAGATTGCCGGATGGTTTCTCACGGCGACCTGGGGCCTGTTTCTCATCGACTACATCGTTTCCCTGGTTCTCGCACCTGACAGGGGCAGCTGGTTCCTGCGCAATCTCCACATGTTGGCGATCGTTGCCCTGCCCATGCTCAGGCCCCTGCGAATCCTGCGGCTGGTGACGCTGCTCAGTGTCCTCCAACGGGTCGCCGGAAATGCACTTCGCGGCCGCGTTGCCATCTACGTGATCGTATCGTCCTGCCTACTGGTTTTGGTTGGCGCCCTGGCCATGTTCGACGCCGAGCGGACGTCGCCTGACGCTTCCATCAAGTCCTTCGGGGACGCCATTTGGTGGGCGATCGTCACCATCACCACGGTTGGATACGGCGACCTGACGCCGACAACAACCCTCGGACGCACAATCGCCGTCGGCCTGATGATCAGCGGCATCGCGCTTCTTGGCGTTGTCACGGCAACACTGGCCAGCTGGCTGGTGGAGAAGGTGTCGGATCAGGAATCCAAGGCCCAGGCCATCACCGCCGAACAAGTCGAAGCGCTGCGTGAGGAATTGCAGCTGCTTCGTCGCGAACTCCAACTTCACGGCGCGGGAGATTCCCCGGCCGGCATTGTCGGCGGGCCATTTTTTGGTGCGCGCACACGAACTGGCGCACCACACCGATGATCCCTGCCCATGCCCCTTGGGCGTACGAACAAAGGAAACCCGTGAGTACAGAAGTAAACCATTCCGAGGCAGACGCGCATGACCAGAAGGGCGCCAACCTCGCCGGAACCGTTATCGGGGTGTACACAGTTGTTGGTGGCATCATCTGCCTTGGTCTGCGCCCGCTCTGCGACAAGAGCCTTGGAATTCTTCTCCAGCATCCACACCAATGCACCTTCGTCGTCGGGCGTGTAAACATAGTTGTCGCCCAGGTCGATGGTGGATTTCCCATCGATAGGTCAGTCACCCAGATCAACTATCGCTTGCGTGGGACTGGGGCTGGGAAACGGGCTGGCGACAGTCGTCTGTACGCCGACGCCGCCAATCCCGCCGGAGGGCAGGAGAATGATCAGCAGCAGGATCCAGATCCCGGCTGTAATCCAGAATGGTTGTGTTGGGCGCCCGGATGCCTTGCTGGTCCCCACAGACTTGCTGGTCCCCCCAGAAAAGTTTTTGGTCATGATGTTCCTCAACAAAAGATTCGGGTGGCCAAACCTGCCGGATTCACCTCGTCGCACTTGGCACAGTCCAAGACACAGAGAACACTCGGGAAGCCTTCAGCAATCAACCGGTTGTGTGCCAGAGAATGGGGTCATGGCACCCGCAACTCCTGCATCAGCACTACCGAAGCTCACACGGGCCGACGGCGCACCCATTCGCGCCCTCGTGGTCGACGACGAACCCGAATTGGCGGACCTCATGCGCCGCGGCCTTGAGCTCACAGGCTGGGAAGTGGCAACGGCGCTCGACGGCTTTGAGGCCCTGAAGATCGCCCGTGAATTTGTCCCGGATGTCCTGGTTCTGGACGTCATGATGCCGGGCATGGACGGGGTGGAACTGCTGCAAAAAATCCGTACCATCTACCCCGAGGTGCCCGCCCTGTTCCTGACGGCAAAGGACGGCGTATTGGACAAGGTCACAGGCCTGCAGGCAGGCGGCGACGACTACGTCAGCAAGCCCTTCAGCATGAAGGAAGTCCTGCTGCGACTCCACAGGATCGTCCAGCGCTCAGGCATCACCGCCCCGCAGTTCGCACTTCTGAGCGTCGGTGACCTGACCCTGAACAAGGACACCAAGTCCGTCCAGCGTGCCGGTGCCGACATCGCATTGACCACCACCGAGTTTGAGCTGCTGAAGTTCCTGATGGAAAACCCCCGCCACGTACTGAGCAAGTCGCGCATCCTTGACCGCGTCTGGAACTACGACTTTGGCGGGGAAAGCAACATCGTGGAGCTCTATATTTCCTACCTGCGCAAGAAAATCGATGCTGACAACCCGCCCATGATCCACACCGTCAGGGGCTCCGGCTACGTGATCAAGCCATGCCCGTAACCACCAGCGCCGCCAACAAAGGAGCCAAGCCCGCCCACGCCAGGAAACTTCTGCACCCCGGCGGCTGGCCCCTGAGCACCCGCCTCGTGGTGATCATGCTTGCCCTGCTCACAGTCATTTGCGCGTTGGTTGGCATGGTCAGCTACACGGCCCTGAGCATGACCGTGAACAAGCAGCTTGACTCCTCCCTCCAACAGGCAACCGTGCGCACCATCGCGTTTTACGGCGGCCGCTCCACCGGCGACCCGCTGCCGGACCCCCTCAACGCCCGGGCCACAAGCGCAGGCCAGTTGAGCGCCGTCCTGAGCAACGGCGTGGTGCATTACGCAGGGATCCTCTCCAGCCAGGGCACGCGCCAGCAGCTGACAACCGCCGACGCCGACGTCCTCGCCGGGCTCGCCACCAACGGAACGCTCAGCAGCAAGACGCTGTCCATCGGCAAGTACCGTCTGCAGGCGCAGGCCATCGCGAACGGTGACATTCTCATCACCGGCCTCCCCCTCGCCGCCACCCAGCAGACGCTGTCCACCCTCGTGGTCTCCATTGTGCTCGTTTCACTGGCGGGGCTCCTGGCGCTTGGCTGGGCCGGCAGCGCCATCATCCGCCGCAGCCTGCGCCCCCTCGCGCAACTTTCGGACACCGCCACCCAGGTTTCCACGCTAAGGCTCGACGCCGGAGAGGTCGCCCTGGGCGTCCGTGTCCCGGACAGCGCGGCGCGCCCCGGCACCGAAGTGGGCAATGTTGGCAACGCCTTCAACGCCATGCTCGAGAACGTCTCCCACGCCCTTGAAGTCAGGCAGCACAGCGAGACCAAGCTGCGCCGCTTTGTGGCCGATGCCAGCCACGAACTGCGCACTCCCCTGACGGCAATCCGCGGCTACGCCGAACTGCTCTCCATGACCGAACCGCTCAGCGACGACGGGCAGACTGCCTTGGGCCGTGTCCAGGACCAGTCGGTGCGGATGAGCCGCCTCGTTGAGGACCTGCTGACGCTTGCACGCCTGGATGAGGCCCAACAGTGGGGGACAGGGAAGGGGAACACGGACAAGGTCGGCGGCGCCGCGCACCCCGCGGCCATGGGCCCGGGGATCATCGTTCCCGTGAATGTGAGCCCGCTGGTCATGGAAGCCGTGCGCGACCTCCAGGTGGCCACCCCCGACCACCAATGGAGCTTTGCGGTGCCCGATGAGCCCGCCGAGGCCTTGGGCGAGGAAACAGCCCTGCGGCAGGTTTTGGTCAACCTGCTGGGCAATGCCGCCAAGCACACCCCTGCGGGAACCACCGTTTTGGCCTCGCTCTCAAAGGCCGCCGACGGGTCCTGCCTGCTCGAGGTCAGCGACAACGGCCCAGGAATCGACCCCGCCTTCCAAAAGATCGTCTTTGACAGATTCTCACGCGCCGACCAGGCCCGCACAGGAACCACGGGAAGCACAGGGTTGGGACTGAGCATTGTGCAGGGCATCGTGCACGCCCACGGCGGCACGGTGAGTGTGGCCAGCGTCCCCGGAAAAACCACATTCACAGTGCTGCTGCCCGGCCCCGAACCGGCCCTTATGGCCGAAGCCGCACCAGCGGCGGTACAGGGGACGGCACCGCCGCCGCCCCCACCTGCCGGAGAATACGGCGGCCACAGTTCGGCGCGTCGGGGAAAACACGGCATTTCCTCGGTAAGCTGACAGGGTTGGTTCGATCGAAGGGAGCAGTGTGCCGCACGCTCCTTTCAGACTGCTCCGAACCGCCTTGGTTGGTTCCACCGTTTTCGGCCTCGCCGCCGGGGCGCACATCTTGGCAGGCGGCACGCTGCCGGCACTGCCCATCATGGCGGCCATCCTTGCCCTGCACATCATGTGCTCGAGCATTGCCACAAATTTCCGGCTGACCCTGCCCACCATGGTTGCTCTGCTGGCCAGCAGCCAGCTTGTCCTGCACAAGGGCTTTGAACTTCTCTCAAACGGCAACCACATCGGCACCGTGGCGGGAACAGTAGGCCCGGAAAACACTCATCTGGGCCACCACGCCATGTCCACTGACGCCTACGCCTCGGCCATGATGGCCCAGACCGTCCCGGGCGTTGATGCCGCGGGCCATGCCGTGGAAATGTCTGGCTGGATGCTGGCCGGACACGTTGTGGCAACGCTGGCCGCCGCAGCCCTGCTCGCCTATGGCGAAAACGCCCTCTGGTCCCTCGCCCACTGGCTGCGGCCCCTGTACAGGCGTGCCGCCGTCGTGCTTGAACTGCCGGCGAAACAGGCCCGCCCGGGCGTCATTCCGCGCCCCCTGCCCCGCCTGCCCTGGCGCAACCTGCGCCCCAACACGCGCCGCGGGCCGCCCGCAGGGGCAGCAGTTTTCGTCTAGCACCCTTCGAATCAGTCGCAGGGTGCCTTCCCTGCAACTCATAATCTGCGCCATTGCGCGTTCGAAAGGTTTCCCCATGCGTTTTTCCCGCACCCTCAAGACCACCGCAGCCCTCGGCACCACAGCCGGCCTGATGATGCTCGGCCTGGGCGCCGCATCCGCCCACGTCGACGCCACACCGACCGAAACGGCAGCCGGCGCCTACTCGCTTGTCACGTTCGCCGTGAGCCACGGCTGCGACGGCTCACCCACCACGGCACTGACCATCACCCTTCCAGATGAGCTCAACGATGCCACCCCCACTGTCAACCCGAACTGGACCATCACGAAGTCGGTGCACAAGCTTGACACCCCGCGAACGCTGGCCAATGGCAGCAAGATCAGCGAGCGTACCGCGTCCATCACCTACACGGCCAAGACACCGCTGGACCCCCACGAGCGCGACGCCTTCACACTCTCCCTGCAGCTGCCCGACTCCGCCGGAACCACGCTGCACTTCCCCACCCTGCAGAAGTGCGAAAAGGGCCAGACCGATTGGAGCGAAATCCCGGCCGCCGGCGCCGACCACGACTCCGTGAAGGCCCCCGCCCCCGAGCTCACCATCACGGCCGCAGTCACCGGTGATGCCCATGGCGGCCATGGCACGAACCTGGCCGATGCCGTTGATTCAACCGATTCTGACGTGAAGAACGACGGCGGCACCTCCTGGCCTGCATGGCTTGGCCTGGGTGCGGGGCTGGCCGGTTTGGTTCTTGGCGGCCTGGCGTTCCTTCGCAGCGGCCGCAAGGAGTAACGGTTCTTGCGCGCTTGGAGGGTCACCGACCCTCCAAGCGCGCAAGGGTGGTGAGTTGACTGTGACACCCATGGACGCAAAAGTGGGTGCATGACTATTGCACACCGCACCCCTGCCAAACGACCGACACCGGCAAGAATCCTCACGTTGGCGGCCCTGATCGGCTTGGGCGCGTCACTGGCTGCCTGTGGTTCGCCGGCGTCCCCGCAGCCGTCCAGCGCGTCCACTACCTCGGGCACATCCAGTCCGTCCCCGTCTTCCTCCGCCGAGGCCAGCCCCAGCGCGAGTGCGGCGCAGAGCCCGACGGAGGCGTCGCCGTCGTCCGCGGGAACGCCTCTGTGCCCGGCAGCATCACTGACGGGATCCCTGGATGATGCAGGCGGAGGGGCGGCAGGGCACATTTACATGAGCCTTGTGCTGAAAAACAGCTCGCCGGCCACCTGCATCCTCGACGGCTACCCGGGAGTGTCAATGGTCAAGGCCGGCAGCACCACGCCCATCGGGGCGCCGGCGGACCGCGATCCGGCTGCACCGTCCATGGGCCCGATCACCCTTGCACCCGGAGCCAGCGCGTCGGCAACCCTGCGCTACACGCAGGCGGGCAACTACCAGGACTGCCAGCAGGTCCCGGCTGATTCAATCCTTGTGTACCCGCCAAGTGCAACCGACAGCCTGGAGATCGCGCACCCCTTGACTGCCTGCAGCAATGCCGACATTAAGCTGCTCACCATTGGCGCGTTCCAGCCGTAACGTTTGAGCCGGGCTACGGCCGCAGGGCCTCTTCCGGGTCAAATTCTTCAAAGGAGCCGATGAAACCGGGGTCGCTGTCCTGGGATTCGCGGCGCCGGCCGTGGCGCAAGACGTAAAGCCTGTTCGCGCCGAAGGCCAGCACGCCCGTCGTCAGCAGGTGCAGTGCCCCGCCCCAGACGTCGGCGTGGATGAGGATGGCCAGGAATCCGGCGAATGCCACGGCGCCGCCCACTGTCATGAGCAGGCGCAACTGTTCAAAACGGCCGTACACAATGATTGCGGCGCCAATGACCAGCCAGGGTCCCGCGCCGTGGAGGAAAGGCATTAGGGCAGTCAAAATGATGCCAAGGGCAGTGCCGCCGGCAAGATACAAATAGTGGTTCCGCGGGGCGAGCCACCACGACGGATTCCGCCACAGCCACGCTGCGCTCACCGCACCAACCACGAGGGAACCCAGCACAAGGAATCGTGCGTCGGCACCGTTTCCGCGCTCGGCCACCATGCTGATCGCGCCGGAGACCAAAAACAGGAACGACAAGCCCAGCAGCGGAACCCAATTGTTTCCAATATGCCGCGTCTTCACCGTCTCTGCCCTCCAAACAATCCAGTGGCGGGAGCTCCGTTCCGGACACAACAACTGTGACGGACCGGCCCCGGCAACCATTGCCGCTCCCAACCCAAGATTACCGCGTGCCACCGACACTCACGCATCGGCTACGGCGCCCGGTCCCGCCAGCACGAAAATGTCACCGGCATGCGGCATGATGGAGCCGTGCAAGGAACATCGCCGGCAGCCGTCATGAAACAATTCGCAGCACCAACGCGCGAATGGTTTCTCGGCGCGTTCGGCTCCCCCACCCCGGCGCAAGCAGGTGCCTGGGAGGCCATTGCCGGCGGCGCACATTCACTGGTCGTGGCGCCGACAGGGTCTGGAAAAACCCTGGCAGCCTTCCTATGGTCCATTGACGGGCTCATCGCCAAGGCCGGTGCAACCAAGGCCGGTGCAGCCGACGCCGGCGCGGAGGGCACCGGCGCGAACGGCACCCGCGTCCTCTACATCTCTCCGTTGAAGGCCCTTGGCGTGGACGTCGAACGCAACCTTCGCGCACCGCTGATTGGCATCACGCAGACGGCCGCCCGTCTTGGCCTGGCCACGCCGGCGCTCAGTGTCGGTGTGCGCTCGGGCGACACCCCTGCCAATGAGCGTCGAAGGCTGCTCAGCCACCCGCCCGACATCCTGATCACCACCCCCGAATCGCTTTACCTGATGCTGACCTCGAAGGCCCGCGAAACCCTGGCCGGGGTCGACACCATCATCATCGATGAGGTCCACGCCGTGGCCGGCACCAAGCGCGGCGCCCACCTGGCCCTCTCCCTTGAACGCCTCGACGCCCTGCTGGCATCCCCTGCCCAGCGAATTGGCCTCTCCGCCACCGTGGAACCGCATTCCACCGTGGCCCGCTTCCTTGGCGGCACCGCACCCGTCACCATCGTGGCCCCGGCGAGCACCAAGACCTGGAACCTTGCCGTCACAGTCCCCGTTGCCGACATGACTGACCTGCCCGCCCTGGCCGCCGCCCACGATCTTGGCCCCGCCTCCGGACTCCAGCCCAACGCCTCCATCTGGCCGCATGTGGAGGAAAAGATCGTGGACGCGGTGCTGGCCAAGAAGTCAACCATCATTTTCGCCAACTCCCGGCGCCTGGCCGAGCGGCTCACCAGCAGGCTGAACGAGATCTACGTGGAACGGCTTGCCATCCCCGGGGAGGCGGGGGCCGAGGTCGCACCGGCACAAGCCCCGCCCAGGCTGCCGGCGGAGATGATGGCGCAGGCCGGTTCGGTGTCCGGGGCCCCGAACGTGCTCGCCAAGGCGCACCACGGATCGGTGTCCAAGGAACAGCGTGCGCTCATTGAGGACGACCTCAAGTCGGGCCGGCTGCGGGCGGTTGTGGCGACGTCGAGCCTTGAGCTCGGCATCGACATGGGCGCCGTGGATCTGGTAATCCAGGTGGAGTCGCCTCCGTCGGTAGCCAGCGGGCTGCAGCGGGTGGGGCGCGCCGGGCACCAGGTGGGCGAGATTTCGCAGGGCCTGCTGTTCCCCAAGCACCGCGCGGACCTGCTGCATTCTGCCGTCACGGTTGAGCGCATGCTGGCCGGGGAGATTGAGCCGCTGTCCATCCCGGCGAACCCCCTTGACATCCTTGCCCAGCAAACCGTCGCGGCCACCGCGCTTGAGCCACTGGACGTCGACGCGTGGTTTGAGACAGTGCGGCGCAGCGCCCCGTTTTTGGCCCTCCCGCGCTCCGCCTTTGACGCCACCTTGGACCTGCTCGCGGGCCGGTACCCCTCGGATGAGTTTGCCGAGCTGCGCCCGCGCATCATTTGGGACCGGACGGCCGGAACCATCACCGGCCGTCCCGGCGCCCAGCGGCTGGCAGTCACCTCCGGCGGCACCATTCCCGACCGTGGCCTGTTTGGCGTGTTCATCGTCGGCTCGGACGACGCCGGGTCCCCCGGTTCCGCGGGCAGGGCCGCCAAGGGCGGGCGGCGCGTCGGCGAGCTCGACGAGGAAATGGTGTACGAATCCCGGGTGGGTGACGTCTTCGCCCTCGGCGCCACGAGCTGGAAGATCGAGGACATCACCTTTGACCGGGTCCTTGTCTCCCCCGCGTTTGGCCAGCCGGGCAAGCTGCCGTTTTGGAAAGGAGACTCCCTGGGCCGTCCCGTTGACCTCGGCCGCGCCCTGGGCGCGTTCATCAGGGAAGTCAGCGCCGCCCCGCGCAAGAAGGCCCTGGCCCGCTGCGAAGCCACGGGCCTGGACGGTTGGGCGGCGAACAACCTGCTCGGCTACCTTGATGAGCAAAAGGCCGCCACCACGCAGGTTCCCGACGACAAAACGCTCATGGTTGAACGCTTCCATGACGAGCTCGGCGACTGGCGGGTGGTGCTGCACAGCCCCTTTGGCATGCCGGTCCACGCACCATGGGCCCTCGCCGTCGCCGCACGCCTGCACGAACGCTACGGCCTTGATGGCTCCGCCATGGCCTCCGACGACGGCATCGTGTTGCGCGTGCCCCTCATGGACGACGAACCGCCGGGTGCGGAGCTGTTCCTCTTTGACCCGGAGGAGCTCGACGGGATCGTGACGGCCGAGGTGGGCGGCTCCGCGCTGTTTGCCAGCCGCTTCCGCGAATGCGCCGCCCGCGCCTTGCTCCTGCCCCGGCAAAATCCCGGCAAGCGCTCACCCCTGTGGCAGCAGCGCCAGCGCTCGGCCCAGCTGTTGGACGTGGCCCGGAAGTACCCGCAGTTCCCGATCGTGCTGGAAACCGTGCGCGAATGCCTGCAGGACGTGTACGACCTCCCCGCCCTGAAGGACATTGCAGCCTCAATCGAGCGGCGCGAGCTGCGGATCGTGGAAACCACCACGAACGAGCCGTCCCCGTTCGCCCGTTCGCTGCTCTTTGGCTACGTGGCCAGCTTCCTGTACGAGGGTGACTCCCCGCTCGCCGAGCGGCGCGCGGCAGCCCTCTCCCTGGACCCCGCCCTGCTGGATGAGCTGCTGGGACGCGCCGAGTTGCGTGAACTCCTTGACCCCACGGTCATCGCCACGACCGAGGCGCAGCTGCAGCGCCTCGCCGGCAGCGGAAAGGATAACGACAGGCGTGCCCGAGGCATGGAAGGCGTGGCAGATTTGCTGCGCCTGCTCGGCCCGCTCACGGCGGAGGAAGTTGCCGCCAGGCTTGTCCCGGACTTTCCCCCGTCAGGAGCGGACGACGCCGGACACCTGGCCACGGCGGCCGCCCACCTTGGAGAACTTGTCACCGCCAACCGGGCGCTGCGCGTCAACATGGCCGGCCAGGAACGCTTCGCGGCCATAGAGGATGCCGCCCGGCTCCGCGACGCACTCGGCACCCCGCTGCCCATGGGTGTCCCGCTGGCCTTCATCGAGCCCGTGGCCGATCCTCTCGGGGACCTACTGGGCCGCTACGCCCGCACCCATGGACCCTTCACCGCGGCGCAGGCCGCATCGAGGCTGGGACTGGGTGTCGCCGTCGTGCATTCGGGGCTGGCGAGGCTTGCGGCGGACAAGCGCGTCACGGAAGGCGAGTTTCTGCCGCAGCGGGCCGAAAACGGCGCCTCGGAGTGGTGCGACGTCGCCGTGCTGCGGCAGTTGCGCAGCCGGTCCCTGGCTGCCCTGCGGGCCGAGGTGGAGCCTGTCGATGCGGGCACTTTTGGGCGTTTCCTGCCTGCCTGGCAGCACGTGACCGCCGCATCAAACGCCCCGGCGCTGCGCGGCCTTGACGGCGTGCTGACGGTGGTCGACCAGTTGGCGGGCGTGCCGATTCCGGCCTCGGCGTGGGAGCCCCTGGTGCTGGCCGCCAGGGTTGGAGACTACTCCCCCGCCATGCTTGACGAGCTGACGGCCACGGGCGAGGTGCTCGTCTCCGGCGCCGGATCCCTTGGCTCCAACGACGGCTGGCTGAGCCTGCACATGGCCGAATCGGCTGAGCTGACGCTGTCCGCCGCGCCCGACTTCACGCCCGGCGAACTCCACTGCCGGGTCTTGGCGGCCCTGGCAAACGGTGGCGCGTACTTCTTTCACCAACTGCGGGAAATGAGCGCTGCCGGACCCGATCCCACCGTCTCCGACGACGAACTGACAGCCGCCCTGTGGGATTTGCTGTGGGCAGGGCGGATCAGCAACGACACGTTCGCACCCGTGCGGGCGCTGCTGGCGGGCGGGCACACGGCGCACAAGCAAAAGGCTCCCCCGTCGCGGCTGCGCCCTGCCGGGGCCGGACGCTATGGCCGGCTGCCGGGCCGCGCTCCCGGCGTGCAGCGCGGAGCACCGCCCCTGGGCGCCGGCCGGTGGAGCCTGCTGCCGGCGGTCCAGGCCGACGACGCCGCCACCCCGAGCACCCAGGCGACCCTGCGCGGCCACGCCCTCGCCGAGCTGTTTCTGGACAGGTACGGGGTGGTGACGCGCGGTTCTGTCATGAACCAGGGCATTCCCGGCGGGTTCGGGCTGATGTACAAGGTGCTGGCCCGGCTCGAGGAAGCCGGAAAGTGCCGCCGCGGCTACTTCATCGAGCATCTGGGCGCCGCACAATTCGCCATCCCTGCCACTGTCGACAGGCTGCGCACGTTCAGCGAGGACGCGGCCCTGGCCGTGCGGGCCCCGAAGGCGCTGGCTCTTGCCGCCACCGACCCAGCCAACCCTTATGGTGCCGCGTTGGCGTGGCCACCGCTTGATTCCGGGCACCGGCCCGGGCGCAAGGCGGGCGCGCTTGTGGTGATGGTCGACGGCGTCCTGGTCCTGTATGTTGAGCGAGGCGGCCGCACGCTGTTGTGCTTCAGCGACGACTCCACCTATGTATCCTTTGCGGCCGCTGCCCTGGTGCAGGTGGTCAAGCGTGGCGCCATCGACAAGATGGCCATTGAAAAGGTCAACGGTGTTGAGGTGCTTTCCACACCGCTGGCCGCGGCCCTGCTGGGCGCGGGTGCTTACAGTTCCCCGCGCGGGGTGCGGATCCGTGCCTGAGGGGGACACCGTCTGGCGGCAGGCCAGGGACCTGCGTGCCGTTCTGGAGGGGCACGAGCTGGTCTCCAGTGACTTCAGGGTGCCGGCCCACGCCACCCTTGATTTATCGGGCCAAACGGTCTGCTCGGTGCAGTCCCGGGGCAAGCACCTGCTCATGTTTGTTGGCGGCCTGGTGATCCATTCGCACCTCTCCATGGAGGGCCACTGGGACATTTACCCGGTGGACGCCAACGGGCGGACAGCTCGCTGGAGAAGGCCCGCCTTCACCGCAAGGGCGGTCCTGGCAACAGCATCGGCAACGGCAGTGGGGTTCTCCCTTGCCACGCTGGACGTCCTGCCTGAAGCAATGGTGGGGAACGCCGTCGGACATCTGGGGCCGGACCTGCTGGGAGCGGATTGGGATGCGGATCAGGCACTGCGGCGGCTGCTGGGCGATCCGGGCAGGGCTGTGGGCCTGGCGCTGCTGGACCAGCGCAACCTTGCAGGGATTGGCAACGTCTACCGCAACGAGCTATGTTTTCTGGGCGGCGTGCACCCCGCCGTACCTGTGGCGGAGGTGGCCGGGCTGCCACGGATCCTCGAGATGGCCAAGCGGCTGCTTGAGGCCAACAAGAACAGGTCCGCCCGCTCAACCACCGGCGGGCCTGCCCGGGGCGATGCAGCCTCGTGGGTCTACGGCCGGGCGGGGAAACCGTGCAAGCGGTGCGGGTCGCTGATCCGCCATGCCACCCTGGCCGATCCGGCCCACCCGGAACGGGCGGCCCGTGACATTTACTTTTGCCCGCGCTGCCAGCCGGCGCCCTGAGCGGCCCGCCAACACCGCGGTCAAGACACCCCGGCGGCATCGGTACCCTTGAAAGGTGATGAAATCTCCCCTTCCCGTGCGCGACGGCGTCAATGCCACCCGCATGCGCATGCCCGCAGCAGGCCCCTGGGCCACCGCCATGGACTACGTCCTGGACAAGTTCAACCATGTTGACCCGGCGGGAATCGTGGAGCGTTTTGAGCGCGGCGAGGTCAGGTCCTTGGAGGGGGAAATCGTCACACCCTCCACCCCGCTGAACGAGCACATGTTCATTTGGTACTACCGCGAACTGCCGGTGGAAAAGCGCCTGCCGGTGGAGCTGTCCATCCTGCACCAGGACGAGCATCTTGTTGTTGTGGACAAGCCGCACTTCCTGCCCACCACGCCCGGCGGCATGTACGTACAGGAATCATCACTGGTGCGCCTGCGCGTGCTCCTTGACCTGCCTGACCTGGTGCCGATCCACCGTTTGGACCGCATGACGGCAGGGGTGCTGTTGTTCTCGGCCAATCCCGAAACCCGCGGCAAGTACCAAATGCTGTTTGAAAAGCGGCGCATTGAAAAGACCTACCGCGCGGTGGCTCCCGTCAGCGACGACCTCGAATTCCCCTTGGTGGTGCGCAGCCGCATGATCAAGTCGCGCACGTACCTGCTGGCCCAAGAAATTGAGGGCGAGCCCAATGCGGAAACCCGGATCGAGCTGATGGACACCCGCGCTAGTGCTGATGGGCAGACGCTTGGCCTGTACCACCTCCAGCCGCACACGGGCAAGACCCACCAATTACGTGTGCACCTGGCGTCCGCGGGCATTGGAATCCTGAATGACCCGTTCTACCCCGTGCTGCATGAACAGGCCCCCGATGACTACACGAAACCGCTGCAGTTGCTGGCCCACAGCATTGCCTTCCAGGACCCGGTGACGCGAGAGCCCGTGAAGTACTTCTCACAGCGTGAACTATCGGAGTTCCCGAACCACAAGTAGGCTCCCGGAATTCACAGGCCGATCGCGGAAACTTCCACCACGGCCCTGACCAAAGTTCCCGGGCGCTGCAGGGAAACGTGGGCCCGGATCCCCTCTGCAACATTCCGGGCCACGGCCGGTGCCGGCTGCGCCCCGTCGGTGCCGATCCGCACCCGCACAGTCACGATCCCGTCGTGGGTCCCGTCCTCCGCCCCGTCCCCGGCCCCGTCCCCGGCCCCGTCCTCGGAGCACACAACAAAGGGCACCGGTGCGGCGTCGTCCCCTTGTCCAAGGAGTCCACCCACCTGTTTGAGCATGGTCAGCCACAGGGGGTCCGCGGCGTAGACAGTTGCCACGCCGTCCATGCCAAGGACCAGCTGGTGGAGGTCTTCTTCAAGGCTCATTGCGGTCATTCCCCCGCTCAATCCCGGCCGGCCGTGAACGGTGGCCGCATGTCGGTGAATGCCACATGCACGGCAGTCACATTGAGTTCAGTCTGCACCAAAAGCTCGGCAAAGACGGCCGCGCGCAATTCCTCGGCCAGCGTCGGCAGCGGATATCCATAGCGTGCGGAAACGTTGATCCTCACTTCCACCGGAGCCCCCGCAACATCAACCTCTCCCTCCAGACGGCAGCGGCCGATGAGCACCCCGCCCAGTCCGTCGCCCACGGAACGAACCAGGGAAATGACGGCCCCTTCGGTTTCTGTGAGCTCGTCGAGCCCTTCGCCCTCAAGGGGAAGTGAGCGCCCGGCCCGGGTTTCCAGGCGGAGGTTTTCCAGGATGCCGTCGAGCCAGCCCGAATCGTCGGCGGTTGTCGCCGTGAGGTCCTCATCCAGAAGGTCCCGTGCGGCGGCGCTGAGGCTGCGCAGCCCGGCAAGGCGCGCCTGGCACTGCGGGCAGTGGCCAATGTGCTCCGCGTCGGGGGAGGATCCGGTGTCCAGATAGTCGCTGAGGTCCTCGATGCGCCGGCCGCAGTCATGCGTGGGGTTCATCGCCAATCCTCCATTTCCTTCACAAGCGTTGTCCGTGCCCGTGCCAACCTGCCGCGCACGCTGGTGACGCTGATGCCCAGCGTCTCGGCAATGTCCTCATAAGACTGGCCGCCAAATTCCTTCAGGACCCAGCATCTTCGCTGTTCCTCGGGCAGTCGGCCCAGGGCCTTGTCCAAGGCACGACGCGCCGACCCAACAACAGCGGCTTCCTCCGGGGTGGGCTTCCTGTCCGCCGGCTCCGGCTGGTCCGCCACGTTCTCGTGTGTTTTTCGGCGGCGCCCGGCGTCGACAGCCCTGTGCGCCACGATCCGCATGAGCCAGGCCTTCACGGCAGCCCCGTCATTCAGGGTGCCAATATCCTTCCATGCCGTGATCAGCGCATCCTGAACAACGTCGTCGGCCTCGTCAAGGGAACGCGCCAGGCGTCGGGCGTACGCACGCATGAGTGGGGCATGCCTGCGGGCAAGTGCTTCAAAGGCGGCCACGTCCCCGTCGCCGGCCCGTTCGGCCAACACCGCATCGGGGGCGTCGGCCATCTTGTGTGGCAGGTCCTGCAGTCGTTTCACCGGCTTGCACCCTTTCTGGATTCCCTTTGGTTCCCCGCACTTGGGCTGAGCCTACATGCACCAACGCCCCGGCAGGCTTCGATGCGTCTGCTCACCCACGGCGTTTGGCCTTCTTGTCTTGGCTGCTCATGCCACGCGTTCGGTGCGGGCAAATTTGGTCCGCGTGCCGGCCTTGATGCGGACCAGCACGGGCAGTTGCCTTCCCAGCAGTTCATCCAAGTCATCCACCACTTGCCCGACGGCGGCCCCCACCTCGGTGGGCGAGGCGCCTTTCCGCGCCTGGACACTGATTTTCAGCCCGGCACCATCGGTGTAGCCTCTGGTTTTCCAGGACTGCACCGACGTTGCCAGGATCTGGTTATTTCCCTGCAGTGCCGCCTTGACTGCCTGGCTGGCCACTGCGGTGTCCACGGTGGTGTTTCCCGTTTCACTGTCCTGCCGTGCCAGTTGGTTGCTGCGCCCGGTGCCCTGAGAAGCCATCCACCACACAAGCAGCACGGCACTGACGATGAGGAAGGCAAGGATGCCAACACTCCACCAGCTGCTCGAGGTTCCGGGAATCCGGGCCGCAGCCAGATTTTCCTGGACGCGGGCCCACATGCTTGTCCCGGCCGAGGTCCAACCCTGCGCGAATCTGCTGCTGGTCCCGGCCAGGATTGCCATGGCCCCGGCCCCGATGAGCACAAGCCCCATGAGCCCCAGCAGCGTGCGGTTGAGCCCGCGACGTGTGCCGTTCATGCTCCCACCGCCGCCCTGGTGCTTGTGGAGACGCCCACAGCCAAAGGCCGGCGCAGCCCGTACCCTGATATTTCGCTCTCCACTGCGGCCTTGATGCCATCCGCATCCACTGCCCGGCCCGCGCTGGGAATGACCACAACGTCAATGCGCTTGCGCCCAACGGTGCTGGAGACCTGCTCGGGTGCCAGCCCGGCGGCCGTGCGGGCCGTCCGGGACGCTGATGCCGCCAACACCTCGCTGTCAACGACGATTGCGGCGCGCGGATCATCTACGATGTGCCGTTGTTTGTTCCCTGGCAACAGGGATGCCGCAAGCAATGCAATTCCCATGAGTACCAGGACAGCACCTGCGCCCATGAGCACTCCGGGAACGGTGGCCGTTGCCAGCGATGCCGTGCTGCGGGCCAATTCCGCCGGGGAAATCAGCAGGGCTGCCTGTCCGGTTGCCGAGAGTACCAATTCCACAGCCAGCCAGAGCACTGTCACCAGCAGCACCGCGGCTGCCGTGATGGACAAGGCTGCACGGCTGGAACGTGTTTCGCGCAGGTTGATCCTTCGAATCAACGCCGGCTCAATGGCCTGCCTGCTTTTCACTGGACCCTCCCCGCCTTTACATGTTGCCCGTCATGGATTCCTGTGAACCTGACATCAACCCTGCCAACAGCTGCCCCGGCAAGGGAATGGATGCGGCCGGCAACCACCGCCCGGGCCGAGGCCGCCCGGCCAAACACGGTGCCGCCGTCGTGCCCCACCCGCTCCCCTGCCTTGTTCAAGGACAGGAGCAGTGGAACGGCGAGTGAGAGGTTGATTTGACCCTGCTCGTCGTGCACGCCGGCACGCACATCCCGCATCGGGACATTGAAGGCCTCGGCCGCAACGGCTTCGACCAGTTTGTGCATGGTGCCCGTGGAGATGCGGGTGTACCCGGCCGTCATGACGAGGTGCGCTTGCCTCGGAAGGCATCAAAGACGCCCCGCAGGTCCAGCCTGCCGTCCATGCTCCTGCCAATCACGGCCCCAATGACCATAAACAGCGCCACGAGCAGCATGGCCCACAAGCCAAAGGCCACGGCCGTCAGCGCCAGGACCGCACCTACTGCGGTCCCCGCAAGGGTGGCATTCATGAGACGCGGGCTTCGTGCTGGCCGCTCTGGTCGTCCCCGTCGGTGCGCCTGTTCTGGGCCGCCTTGTCATCCGCGTCGTCGGAGGCGATGTGGATGTCGGTGATGGAGACGTTGACCTCGGTCACTTCCATGCCCACGATGTCCTCGACGGCTGCGTAGATGGCGTCACGAACATTGTCTGCAACCTTTTGCAGCGGGTGCGGGTATTCAACCACCACTGTAATGTCAACGGCGACCTGGGTCTGGCCCACTTCAACGCTGACGCCCTGGGTGAGGTCCTTCTGGCCGACCGCCTCGCGGAGGCTCCCCAGCGCCCGGGCCGCTCCGCCGCCGAGTGCGTACACGCCGGGGATGTCCTGGGCTGCGATGCCGGCAACCTTGGCGACCACGCCGTCCGCCACTGTGGTGGTGCCGCGGCTGGTGGAATGCGCCCGTGCCGGTGCAACGTTTGCGCCGGTCTGGCTCTTGATCTGAGGCTGAGTAGTCAAAAGAATCACTCCCGAATGTCTTCGTGTCGATATTTCTTCAAGCTCGGTGCCGTTTGGCGCCTATACAGATAAGGCGCAGTGAACGTGGCCATCGTCACGGTCAATTACATGTGATCCCCATCACGTACCGGGCGGGGTGTTAGAGGGTGAGCCACTTCCCGGCGGAACGCCGGTAGCTGCGCAGAGCTCCCGTGGTGGCCACCTCGTTGACCCCGTGGGCCATCGCGACGGCAGCGTTGCGCGCAAACTGGTTCTCGGCGTCGTACTCGCTGGCCTCAACCATGAAGCGGACGGTGATGCGCGGGGTCCCGGCAATGATGTCCAGCTGGTTCGCCTCCACGACATGGACCGATCCGACGGCGGCCACTGCCATGTCCATGACTTCTTCGGGGGCATGGCCGGCTCGCAGGCCCGTGATTTGGATGGTTGCGCGGAAGGAAGGCATGGTTCAAGCCTATCGGCGGCGACCCTGACGCAAAAATGCGCCCGTCCCCCGTTTCCGCGCCCGGTATACGAGGCGCGGAAACGGGGGACGGGCGCATTTTTCAGCGGAAGGATTTAGCCCGTGTTGCGCAAACCGGCTGCCACACCGTTGATCGTGATCAACATGGCGCGCTGCAGGCGCTCGTCAACGTCCGCCTTGGTGATGTCGGCTTCGCGGACACGGCGCAGCAGTTCAACCTGAAGGTAGGAGATCGGGTCGAGGTACTGGTCACGGACGTTCAGTGAGCGCTTGAGCAGCGGCTGGTTGTCCAGCAGCTCGGCCTCGCCTGTCAGCAGCTGGATTTCGGCGACAGTGAGGTCATATTCGGCCCGGATGGTGGCGAACAGGTGCTGCAGCTTGGAGGGCACCAGGGTGCGCACGTAGTGGGCTGCGATGTCCATGTCGGTCTTCGCCAGCGTCATTTCGACGTTGGAGATGGTGGAGGAGAAGAAGTGCCAGTTCGCCAGCATTTCCTTCAGTTCACTCTCACGGCCGGTCTCGCGGGCAGCCTTCAGGCCGGAGCCGACGCCGAACCAGCCCGGCACGATCTGGCGCGACTGGGTCCAGCCAAACACCCACGGGATGGCGCGCAGGCCGCCCAGGCCCGAACCCGAGTCGGGGCGCTTGGACGGGCGCGAGCCAATGTTCAGGCTGCCCAACTGCGCAACCGGTGTGGACGCCAGGAAGTACGCGGGCAGGTCCTCGTGGTCGATCAGGGTTCGGTAGGTGCCGAACGCGGCATCCGACATGACTTCCATGATCTCGCCGAAGCGGTCGAGGTCGTCCTCGGAGTGGCGCGGTGCCTGGTGCAGCGCGGAGCCCTGCATGACTGCAGCCAGCGAAAGTTCAAGGTTTTCGCGGGCAAGTTCGGGCAGCGAGTACTTGTCGGAGATGACCTCGCCCTGTTCGGTGAACTTGATGGCACCTTCGAGGACGCCGTTGGGCTGGGCCATGATGGCGTCGTAGGTGGGTCCGCCACCGCGTCCCACTGAACCGCCGCGGCCGTGGAACATGCGCACGTTCACGCCGTGCTTGAGCGCAACGTCGCGCAGCTTGCGCTGGGTCTTATGGATCTCCCACTGCGAGGTGAGCACGCCGGATTCCTTGTTGGAGTCCGAGTAGCCAAGCATAATTTCCTGCACGTTCCCGCGCAGGCGCACGAGTTCGCGGTAGCCGGGGTCGGACAGCAGCTGGTCAACGATTTCGGCGGAGGCGCGCAGTTCGTCAACGGTTTCCAACAGCGGCGCGAAGCCGATCTTGGCATAGCGGTTCTCACCCGCGAGCGAGATGAGGCCCGCCTCGCGGGCAAGCACGGCGGCCGCAAGGACGTCGTCGGCGCCGCGGGTCATCGAGATGATGTACGTCTCGATGACGTCGGGGCCGAAGCTGCGCAGGGCGCGGCGGACCACGCGGAAGACGTCGTACGTGCCGTCGGCGATGCCGTCGAGCTTGATCGGGTGGCCCGACAGCGGACGGTGGCTTGCAAGCTCGGCGCTCAGGACGGCCATGCGTTCGGCACGGTCGAGCTCGGCGTAGGGCTTGCCCAGCTCGCCAACGCGGTCAACCAGCTGGCCGACGGCGTCGTGGTGGTAGTCGGCGTGCTCGCGGATGTCCAGGGTTGCCAGGTGCAGGCCGAAGGAGGAAATCGCCCGACGCACCGAGGCAAGGGCGCCGTCCGCAACCAGCGCGGCGGAGTTGTTGCGCAGGGAAGCTTCCAGCAGCTCAAGGTCGGCGATGAGTTCGGAGGTGGCGCTGTAGTCGCGCCCGGCCTCGTGGTAGGCATCAGCGGCGACGCGCTTCTGGGTGTTGATGAGCTTGGCCTTGATGCAGGTGAGCTTGAGGCGGTAAGGCTCATCGGCGTTGAGCTCGAGTACGCGCGCATCAATGTGGGGCAGGTTTGCCAGGTCGGCGGCGATGGAGTCAGTCAGCGCGGCATCGGCGCCGTACAGGGAGCTTGAGTTGGAGAGGACGCTTAGCAGCTCATCGATCAGCACCAGGGAGATCTTCACGGCGTTCTGGTTCTGCAGGACCAGGACCTCGCGGGTGACATCGGAGGTGACGTTCGGGTTTCCGTCGCGGTCGCCACCTATCCAGGAGCCGAAGCGCAGCGGGGCAGCGTCGGCAGGCAGCGAAACGCCGTGCTCGGCCAGCAGGTCACTGAGCTCTGTCAGGACCTCCGGCATGGCATCGGTGAGGATGTTGCGCAGGTAGTAGATGGCGTTGCGTGCCTCATCGATGGGGGTGGGGCGGACCTTGCGCAGCTCATCCGTCTGCCACATCTGGTCGATGATCTCCGCAAGCTTGCGGTCCTGGCGGGCGTGGGCGCTGCTGCCCTCCTCCGTCGGGGTGGCGAGGATGTCCGAGAGCTTGCGGATCTTGTCCAACACCGAACGGCGTGATGCCTCGGTGGGGTGCGCCGTGAAGATGGGGCGGACATCGAGTTCGTTCGCGACCTTCTGCAGGGCCTCGGTACCGGCCTTTTCGGCGATTTCGGCGACGGCCTTGGCCAGCCAGCCGTCCTTTTCGGACCGTGAGCGCAGGCTGCGGACGCGGTGCACCTGCTCGGCGGCGTTCGCAAGGTGGAAGTAGAACGCAAAGGCGCGCACCAGGTCTGTGGCCTGCTCGAGCGGCAGGGAGGAGAGGACCTCGCGGACCTGCTCGGCGACGTCGTTCGCGCTCCACGGGCCGGTGCCGGTCTCGCCGCGGGCGGCTTCCTTGGATTCCTTTGTCAGCAGGCGGACCTGCTCAACCTTGGCCAGCAGGTCCGGGCCGTGCTGGCGGACGAGCGACTCGCCCAGCAAGGTGCTGACGCGGCGTACATCGCGGCGTAGATCGGTGTCCTGCTCCGGGTCCTGTGCGGCGCCCTGCGGGTTGGGTTGCAAGTCTGAGCTCATGAGTCGGCGTCCTTACGGTCTGTGAATCTGGGGTGCTCGTATGCGGCGTTGAATACGGTGGGGCCCAAGTCAGGGCCGTTTGGATACTACGTGGGGTTCCTTGGCCCGTGCCAATCCGTCTCAAATAATGACGGGCGACGGCGGCAACCCCGACGCCGTCAGGCCGCCGCGTCACCCCGCGGCGTAGAGGGCGCGGGCGCGCTCCCAACAGGGGTAAAAGTCCTCCCACCAGTGCTGCCAGTCGACACTTTTTCCGTCAAGGGCCTCCTGCAGATGGTCCAGGTGCACGTGCCATCCAGCGAGGGACATCAGCACCACCTCGGCCGGCACGGCGATGACGTTGCTGAACACCAGCTGTGTGCCGTTGCCGGCGGGGCTCAGTTCGATGCGGATCCGCCCGTGCATGGCGTTGGAGATTTCAAGGACGTTCGGAGCAGCGGCTTCAATGACGCGCCCGTTCCACCAGTCGCTTTCGATGCCGTCGCCCTCGTCCTTCATGTTCAGCCATTTCAGATCGAAGGAGGAACCGGTCTTGGCTTGGCCGCGGATTTTGGCCCACCACATTTCGGTCTTGTCGGGCTGGGTCAGCATGGCCCACAGCACCTCGGGTGCGGCGTCGTAGTGCCGGGTGAAGGTCAGTTCCGTGCGCTCGTCGTCAACGGGTGCGGCCGTGCCGAGCGGGAAGCGGGCCATGTCCTTGTTCAGGGTTGCGTTTGTTGCCATGGTTCCATTCTTTCACTTGCTCACCCCCGGCGCCGGGCCCAACCCGGAATATGCGCCCGGGCCAGGCCGTTGTGACTACTGCGGATCAACCGCACAGTCCGACAGGAGCCCCATGAGCACGCACACACAAGAACTTGACCGCCTCACGCAGAGGTGGGAACGCTTCCGCGCGGGCCGCAACACATCGTTGGCAAACGCCCACGGCTGGCTCACGCTGACCTCCTTCCAGTGGCTTTCGCCGGTCCCTTCACCCCTGTCCGGGGTCCCTGGCCGGTGGAGTGCTGATGGCACGACGGCGTCACTGACCGCCACGGCCGATGACCACCTGACGCTGGTGGAAAGCGGCGAGCCGGTGGTGGGAACCATCACCGCGGAGCTTTCCGATGAGGAATCCCGCCTGTGGGTGTCAACCGGTTCGGTCGTCGTCGAGCTGGGCATGCGGGCCAACCGCTACATGATCCGCACCCGTGATTCACAGGCCCCCACGTTGGCCTCCTTCACCGCCGCACCGGTTTTTGACTACGCCCCGGACCTTGCCGTGACAGGGACCTTTGAACGCTATGCCGAGCCGCGCACTGTGGCCATCGAGACCTCGAACCCTGAAATTCCCGGCGCCGCCGTGCTGGTCGGCGAAGTGTCATTTGAGCTCGAGGGCACAGGCTACAGCCTTGCCGCCGAGGAGGGCGCACTCGGTTCGCTTGTGCTCACCTTCCACGACGCCAGCAACGGGGTCACCACGTCGCACTGGCGCAAGGTTGAACTGGCCAGGCCGCGCCCCGACGGCACTGTGGTGGTTGATTTCAACCGGGCCATCAACTTCCCCAGCGCTTTCACGGACTTTGGCACGTGCCCCGCCCCGGTTGCCGCGAACAAGCTGCCCGTGGCAGTCGAAGCGGGCGAGAGCAACCCCCGCAAGCAGTAACGCCTTTCCTAGACGATCGCCGAAACGCCCGTGATGGCGCGGCCTGCGATGAGGGTGTTGATCTCGTGGGAACCCTCGTATGTGTAGATGGCCTCGGCGTCGGCAAAAATCTTGGCCATGCGGTAGTCGCTGACAATGCCGTTGCCGCCAAGGATGGACCGTCCCAGGGCAACCGTCTCCCGCATGGCCGCCGTGGTGTGCGCCTTGGCAAGCGCCACCTGAGCCATGGTGGCGTCCCCTCGGTCCTGCAATCCTGCGACGCGCACCATCATGGCAAACGACGACGTGGCGTTTCCCAGCATCCTCACCAACTGGTCCTGGACCATCTGGAAGGCTGCAAGGGGGCGGCCAAACTGTTGCCGTTCCACCGCATATGCCCTGGCAACGTCGAAGGCTGCGAGCTGCTGCCCCACCGCCTGCCAGGCAACCGATACGCGTGAGCCCAGCAGCAGTTTGTTGGTGTCCTCAAAGGAGTTGACGGAGGCAATCCTGTCCCCCTCCTCCACCCGCACATCCTCGAGGGTGATGTGCGCGTTCTGGACCGTCCGCAGGGCGATCTTGTGCTCAATCTTCGTCCGCACAACCCCCGGCAGCGAGGCATCCAGAAAGAAGCCACGCACCTGGCCGGTGTCGGCGTCCCTGGCCCAGAGCAGCATCCTGTCGCAGAACGTGCCGTTGCCAATCCAGCGCTTGGCGCCGTTGAGTACCCAGTGGGTGCCGTCGGGGCCGTTCACCTGCCGGACCATGGTGGCCATGCCCCCTGCCACGTCACTGCCGTGGTCAGGCTCCGTCAGAGCAAAGGCGCCCGTTGTGCGCAGGGCCAGCGCATCCGGGAGCAGGCGTTTGCGCTGCTCATCGGAGCCGAAGTCGATGAGGGCCTGGACGAAAAGGTCGTGGTGGACAAGGAAGAACGTGGCCAGCGATGTGTCGGCTCGGGTCATTTCGGCCACCACGATCCCCGTGAAGAGGTGGCTGAACTGGCGGCGGTCCGGGGCGGCAAGGTCCAGGGCAGCGATCTTGGGCAGGATGTGCCCCGGGAAGTCGGCGTCGTTCCACCAATCGGTGGCGTGGGGCAGGACCTCCTGCGCCAGGAATTCACGCAGCTGCGCCAGCTTGGCCTTTTCCGCGCCGCCAAGCAGCGCCTGAAAGTCATAAAAGTCGGCGGCCGGGAGCGCCCCGGACCTGGTTGTCACCTCGGGGCCATCCGAATGGCGCCGTCAAGGCGGATGGTCTCGCCGTTAAGCATGGCGTTGGCGGCAATGTGCTCCACGAGTGCTGCGTATTCTGCAGGCTTGCCCAGACGGGACGGGTGCGGGACCTGCTCCCCCAGTGAATCCTGTGCGGCCTGCGGCAGCCCGGCCAGCATGGGCGTCTCAAAAATGCCCGGCGCGATGGTCATGACGCGGATCAGCGAGCGTGCGAGCTCGCGCGCAATCGGCAGGGTCATGGCCGCTACGGCACCCTTCGAGGCGGCGTAGGCGGGCTGGCCGATCTGCCCGTCAAAGGCAGCCACGGATGCGGTGTTCACAATGACACCGCGCTCCGGGCCAAACTCCCCCGCGAGCGGTTCGGCGGCAGCCATGGCCTCGGCGCAGAGCCGGACCACGTTGAACGTGCCGATCAGGTTGATCTGGACGACCCGGCTGAACTGCTCAAGCGGCAGCACGCCCTCGCGCCCCAGAACCTTGCCCGGCGTGCCGACCCCTGCGCAGTTGACAACAATCCGTAGCGTCCCGAGTTCCGCGGCGACGGCAATTGCGGCACGCACCTGGTCCTCGTTTGTGACGTCGGCAGGGGAAAACACGGCCCGATCGCCGAGTTCCGCGGCAAGTTCCGCGCCGTGTGAGCCTGGCAAATCAACAAGCACGACGGCGGCTCCGCCCGCATGAAGTCGCCTCGCCGTTGCTGCGCCCAGACCGGATGCACCGCCGGTGATGAGCGCGACTGTGCCGTTGTTGGAAATATCCATGGTTCCTCCTCGTTGAGGTTCGGCCCGTGTTCGGACCAAAAGTACTTGCGTTAATGCATACTAACCAAAATTTCCGGCCGGCAGGACGGGGCCTGAGGAGGATCGGTACGGAAAGTCACGTTTAGGCTGTGTCGATGCTGATTCGGGCTTTGCGCGGTGGAACTGGCCGTCGGGATCCGTGGGATCGCGGACGGCGCCGCCGATGCTTAGTCTGGCATCGTGATGGGTGGGCTCCGTCAGAGGTCGACTGCACATTTCTCAGGAGCGTAGTGGTTCGGCAGTAGTCGGAGCCGCGCATTCAGAATGAATGGATCGGTCACCGCAAAGTGAGCCCGCAAGTCGAAGCGTCCCGCAGGAGGTTCCCCCACCACGGACAGGCTTGACTGGTTTCTACGCACCAGTTGCGATCAAGTGGGTCAATCTACTCAGAGCAGCGACATCGTCGGATATTTGGCTTTTCACCCCTTTGGGAGGACGGGCGGACATGAAGTTTTTGCGAATCAGCGGTTTTCGTGTTTCTGGAAACTCCCGGGCTGTCTCAGTTTCGAATTGAGTCTCTGATAGTGCTGAGGACAGCGTGGAAAGTTAAGGGGCCTGTATGGGTCATCGTCCCGAGGTTATATCGCAGGGGCATCTCTTGAACGCAGGCGGCTGCGCCAACTCGGTGCGGGTCTCAGGGTCCTAAACCCGGATGCCCGGTAGGCGGTATGCCTTGGCCGGCCCCGTTGGGGTGGGCCAGGGCATACCGTCTTGGCATGAAGTCCCTAGCTGCCACCGCTTGTATTGAGTTTTCCGTTGACGCCTTTGGGGAAAAAACCCCCGGATTTGACCGATTTTGGGTTCAGGTAGGCAATGTTCAGGACCTGCGCAGGGGTGCGGCTAAAAGCCAAGGCGTTGGCGTCGGTGGGCACAAGGTTGGCTACCTCGCTGGTTCCGATGCCTTGGTCGAGGTCTGTTGGACCGTCCAGGCTATCCCGGGCGTCGGAGATGGCTTGGGCGGGAGCTTGCAGATCGCGGGCGTACATGGTGGTTCTGATGATGCCTGCGTGGTATGCCTCGACAGCGAGGATGCCGGCAGCCGCCTCGAGATAAGTCTTATTGTCGATGAACGGAGCGGCCCCCTTGTAGGCTGTGACGCCGACGTCTTCAAAAATGAACGCTCCGAGCAGGAAGCTGGTTTCATCCTCGAAGGGGCTGAAAGTCTGGCCCTTGGTGATGAGTCCGGCGGCGAGGGCGGCTGCGGTGAAGCTTGCATCAAGGTCGATCGGCGGCCGGGCGACGGCGGCTTTTCCCAGAGCGCTGCGAAGGAACCTGACATGAGCCTCTTCATCTGCTGCGATCTCGATTGCGTACTTCTGGACCAAGCTGCCGGGCGTAAACGGTACCTTGCTGCCGCCTGTGACTCCGCCCTTTTTCCCTCTGCCGTTAGTGAGGCTGTCGTCCAAACCCATTCCAGTTACTGCACGAAGGTAAAATTCGGCCTCCAGGTATTCCAAGTTCAACGCGAAGTTCAAGATCGCAGAATCACTGGGTCCAGCACTGTCCTCCTCTTCATGGGCTGATGCGGAGGTGGCGGACAGCAACGCGACCGTGCCTCCGATGCCGGCTGCACTGGCCGCCCTGAACAGCCGACGGCGGTCGAGGGTGTTTTCTGCGCTCTGAGTCATTGCGTTGGTGATGAATTTCTGGTCGAACATTTTGTTCTCCTGCCATTCCAATGAAATGGCGGGGGTAGGAATTACTCCTCTAGCACACCCCAGCGCTGCGATACCCTCGCCACGGCCAGCGCGGCCGCGATAAGTGTCAGAGTACGTGCCGCGACTCCGGTCCGTAAAGGGCTTGCCAACTATTCATTGTTGGCAGTGCCGATCATGTCTATGACTCTTGCCTATCATGCCCTTCAGCGGGAAGGGGCCACTTCGTGTGGATCGGCACCGCCCCGGCGCGGAGAAGTCGCCCCGGCATCGACTGGACGTACAAATCCACGGCGCCAACAGGGCGAGCGAGATTCTTGAGCGGTGATCAAGGCAGTCAGCGTGGTCGTCATGCTGGAGCCGCCGATGAACCCTGAACCGCGACGGCGCCATTGTCACCCAGCATGACCGTCCATCACCAGACAAAGCGACGCCCAACAGTTGGTTCTCAGCTCGACAATGGCCGAATTCTCTGATGATGTGGGGACTTCATACCGATCGGTTGCCTGGCAGGTCGCCGGAACCGGTACCGAGCAAGGACGGCTCTAGGGTGTATGTTCCGGCTTCTCCCAAGAATGCTCGTCTCCTCTCACTCAATTTCACTCTAGATGGAGTACTAACAGGCAAGAGTTCCCAGGTAAAACTCGGCTGACCCTGAATACGTCCCGCATGCCGTTCCCCTTACGGGAACGGCTACATTCAGAGCATCGTTGATCCGTACAGCTTGATCCTCTTAGCGTGAATTTTCATACGGATCATCCTCAGACGGCAGGACCGGTCCACCGGGCCGAAACAGTAGGCTGGGTCCATGACAGCCCACCCAGGCAACGCAGGAGCGCCGAACCCGGACGGCACTTGGCCCGCACTTGCGGAACAGGCTGCCGCAGCCGTGAACACCCGGTTCGGGCACAGGCTGGCTGGCCTGCCGGGAACATGGATCGGATCGATTGAAGCCGGCGGCCCGGAACCGAGGCCCCTGCAGCTGCCATGGTCCGAGTGGCACTATTGGTGGCAGGCGCACTACCTCGACGCCATCGTTGATGCGGGCTTTTTGGCCCTGGCCAGGGGCCGGCGGACGGCCGCCCACGCCGAACTGCGCCGCGCCAAAGAGCTGCTGCGCGGCATCATGGCCCGCAATTTTGGCCGCTTCCCAAACAGCTTTTACGACGACATGGCGTGGCTCGCGCTCGCAGCAGCAAGGCTCAACGGACTGTCCCTACGGCTCACGGCACGGCCCGCATGGCTGGCCGGGCTGGCCATCGCATCACTGACGCGGCAGCTGCACGGCGCCTACGACATGGTCCTCGGCGGCGGCATTTACTGGTCCCGCAAGCGCGACTTCAAGAACACGCCGGCCAACGGCCCCGCCGCGCTCCACTGTGCCCGCACCGGCGATCCCGGCACGGCGCGGGCCATCGTCGACTGGCTTCGCACCGAACTCTTCGACCCCGAAACCGGCCTGTACGTTGACGGCATCCACCCGTCGGCCACGGGGCGCGACGTCGAAAACACCATCTACACCTACAACCAGGGCCCCATCCTGGCCGCGCTCCTTGAACTCGGCAGCAGGCGGGACCTTGACGATGCCGCCGACCTGGTCGACGCCGTCAACCGCCACCTCGGCACGCCCGGCCTGGGCCTGCGCCTTGAACCTGGCGGGGACGGCAGCCTGTTCACCGGCATCCTGTGCCGCTACCTCGCCATTGCCGCGCACGACGAAAGGCTGCCGGAGCACACAAGGGAAACGGCGTCGAACCTTGTCGCCGGGACGGCCACGGTGCTCGCCGGGCAGGCACCGGTGCTCCTTTCCGCGGCCGTGCAGCGCTGGAGCGTGCTGTCGGCCGCCGCCGGGTAGGGCGCACGCGCCAGGAATTCAGGGCCGGCGCTTCTGCGGGTACGGGGCCTGCCCCGCCTCAAGCATCCGCACGAATCCTGCAATTTTGGCGGCCCGCACCGACGGGGTCTTGACCGAGTTTGTGCGATAAATCAGCGAGTAGCGATTGACTGCGGTGAGCACCTCAAACATGGCCTGCGCCCGGGGGCTGGCGGCAATGGCATCGGCCAGGTCGTCAGGGACCTCGGCTGTGCCCTGTCCCGAATAGGCGATTTCCCACCGCCCGTCGGCCTTTGCGGCATCGGCAGCGGCGGTGCCTGCGGCCCGCATCAAGCCCTCGGCAAGCAACCGCTCGTAATGCCCGGTATTGATCTTTGACCACTTGCTTGTTCTGGTGCGGGGCGTGAACCGCTGCAGGTAAGTGTCGGCGTCGCGCTTTCCCACAACCCCGTCGATCCAGCCAAAGCCCAGGGCCTCATCCAGCGCCGCCGCATACGCAAGCTCGGTGACATTGCCGCCCTTCTTGTGCAGGACAAGCAGGACGCCGGGGCTGCTGGCGTGATTTTCCTCCAGCCAGGCCCGCCACGCGGGAGCATCAGGTACGAGGAGTTCTGGACAGTCTGCCATTTCTCCACACTATCGCCACGAGGGCCCGCCGCAGTTGATAATTTGAAGTGACACCGTCCATAGGAGAATCCATGTTGCGCGTCCGCCCGATCATTTCCACTGCCGCCCCCGACACCCACGCGACCCTGCTGACTGCTTTGGGCTTGCGCTGCGTGCACGACGACGGCGAGTTGAAGGTGTTCGATTCCGGCAACGGCAAGGTGGGCGTGCTCGACGTGCCGGCCGGAGAACAGTGCGGCACCACGGAACTGGGATTTGAGCTGCGCGACGCCGAAGTCTTTGTCAGGCGCACCCTGGCCGAGGGTACGCACGCCGAACTTGTCAATTCCGGGCAGTGCCAGGCCGCCCGCGTCACCGCACCCGGCGGCTTCAACTTCCTCGCCACGGAGTCGAGCGACCTCAGCCTCCCCACCGCAGGCGCACGGCTCGGCGTTGCGGTGCTCTGGCGCACGCCCAACCCGGAAGTCGCCAGCAAGGTCCTGGCTGACATTGGCGCACTGCATGTCATGGACAGCCCGGATGGGGGCGCTTTGTTCCGCACCAAGAACGGCGGGCAGGTGGGCACGGCGGCGGGTGCGGTGACCGGCGTCGAACTTAGTGTCAGGTATGGCGGCGGGCTGGCGTTCCTGGCCGACAAACTCGCAGCGGTGGGAATCGATTCCGAGCTTGCCGCGGCGACTCTGCGCGTCCCCATGCCCGACGGGGGAACGCTCACTGTCGCCGACTGGTTGGATTCGTAGCGGTTTTCTGGTGCCGGAGGCGGCGTGCGGGGCGGGGATGGGGTAGAACTTAGATATGAGCGTTCGCACACCTGATCCTTATCCCGGCTGGCTGTCCGACGTGGACTTGTACGAGGCCCGCAACCGGCTTCCGATGGTCTATGTTGAAGCGGTTCCCGTGCGCCTTGATTCCCTCGGCTATGTCAACGAGGTGGGGCTTCTCCTGCAGGCCGACGAGGAGGGCTCCATGGTGCGCACCTTCGTGTCGGGGCGCGTGCTGTACAGGGAGACCATCCGGGCGGCGCTGATCCGCCACATTGAAAAGGACCTGGGGCCCCTGGCCTTCCCGCAGCTTCCCGTCAGCCCCGTGCCGTTCACCGTGGCCGAGTACCTGCCCTCGCCGTCGCAGACAGGTTTCACCGACGAGCGCCAGCATGCAGTGGCCATGGTTTATGTCATTCCCGTGACGGGCGAATGTGAACCCCGCCAGGACGCGCTTGAGCTGACGTGGATGACCCCGCAGGAGGTGCTCAGCGACGTGGTCCAGGCTGAATTCGTCGGCGGCCGCGGTTCACTAATCCGCCAGGCGATCGCCTACGCGGGCCTGGGCCGGTAGCCGAACCGCAGCTTCCGGCGTAGATTACCTTTCATGGCCACCAACCAGCTCTCCGTCCTTGTCAATGCCGACGCCGAACAGCTCTGGCTGATGCTCCGCGAGCCGGCCAGGATCGCCCAGTGGCACGGGTGGCAGATGGAGGGGCTCGAGAACGAAATCGAGCAGATCTACCACTCCAACGTGGTGGAGGGCGCGGACCACCTGCGCCTTGAGTTGGAAATGGGTGACGTCTTCACCCTTGAACCTCACCCCGACGGCACCCTGCTGACACTGCAGCGCGGTGAAGCCGGCGGGGAATGGGCCAAGTACGACCCCGACATCACCGAGGGCTGGTCCATCTTCATGCAACAGCTCAAGTTCGCCCTTGAACACCACCCCAAAACAAAACGCCGCACCATCTTCGTTGACGGAACCAGCTCCGCCCACACAAACCTTTGGGACGCCCTGGGTATTGACACCGGCTGGCTGCCTGACCCCGGCGAACCCTATGAGGTCACCCTCAATACAGGCGCAACCCTGGCGGGGAAGGTCTGGTACCGCAGCGACACCCAGGTGGGCCTGACGGTTGAAAACTACGCCGAGCACGGCGACGGCCTGCTGGTGCTGGCCCAACAGGCGCCGCTCGAAGGCGTCCGCGAGCACCCGGGGGCTCAAATCATCGCCTCAACCTACGGCCTGGGCGCTGCCGCGTTCGACACCATCGGGGCCCAATGGGATTCCTTCATGGAGGTCCACTACCCCGACGAATAGGCCGTACTGGGCCGGCCGCCCCCGAAAGACTGGCAAAATAGGGTAATGCCTTCCCCAGAAAACGCCACCGGCCTCCTCACCTCCACGCCTGCCACGAAACCCTGCACGGCACCCGCCGGGGCGCCCGCCACCACACCGGGCGCTCCGGCGTCGCAAGCTGAATTCGGCTTTGAAGTCACCACGCGCCTGAACGAGACCTGTGCGCCAACCGCAGCAGCCATCGAGCAAAACGGCGGGAAGTTCCAGGGCCGCACGGGCGTCATCACCACCCCGCACGGGACCATCAAGACTCCCGCGTTCATCGCCGTGGGCACCAAGGCGACGGTGAAGGCCGTACTCCCGGAGTCAATGATCGAGCTTGGCGCACAGGCATTGCTCTCCAACGCCTACCACCTGTACCTGCAGCCCGGCGCGGACATCCTCGACGCCGCCGGCGGCCTGGGCAGGTTCATGAACTGGCAGGGGCCCACCTTCACCGACAGTGGCGGATTCCAGGTCATGTCGTTGGGTTCGGGCTTCAAAAAGGTCATCAACATGGATGCCGCGGCGTCCTCCCCGCACGCAGGCTCGGACGATTCCGTGGCTGTGGGCAAGGAACGTCTCGCCCACATTGACGACGACGGCGTCTGGTTCAAGTCGCACCTGAACGGTGACATGCACCGCTTCAGCCCCGAGGTGTCGATGCAGGTCCAGCACCAGATCGGCGCCGACATCATGTTCGCCTTCGACGAGCTGACAACTCTGCTGAACTCCCGCGGCTACCAGGAAATGTCGCTGGAACGCACCCGCCTGTGGGCACTGCGCTGCATCGAGGAGCACTTCCGCCTGACCGAGGAGCGCACGGGCAAGCCGTACCAGGCACTGTTCGGCGTGATCCAGGGCGCCCAGTACGAGGACCTGCGCCGCAAGGCCTCCCACGACCTGGGCAACATGAACTTTGATGGCTTCGGCATCGGCGGGGCACTGGAGAAGGAAAACCTTGGCACCATAGTGCGCTGGTGTGCCGAGGAACTGCCCGAGGACAAGCCGCGGCACCTGTTGGGCATATCCGAGCCGGATGACATTTTCACGGCCATTGAAAACGGCGCCGACACCTTCGACTGCGTCTCCCCCACCCGGGTGGCCCGCACCTCGGCGTTCTACACCCCCGACGGGCGCTTCAACCTCTCAGGGGCCAAGTACAAACGCGACTTCGCTCCGCTGTCGCAGGAGTGCGACTGCTACACCTGCGAGCACTACACGCGGGCGTACATCCACCACCTGTTCAAGGCCAAGGAAATGGTGTCCTCAACCCTGGTCTCCATCCACAACGAACGCTTCGTGGTAAAGATGGTCGACGACGCCCGCCTCGCCATCGAGGACGGCACGTTCTTCGAGTTCAAGGCCGAAACACTGCGCCGTTACTACCCGAACCGGTAGCACTTCGCCGAGTCAGACGCAGGCCCGCCGAGTCAGACGAAGCGCAACGTCTTACTCGACGGCGCTCGGTCTGACTCGGCGGGGGACCCTGCTCAGGCGGCTACGTAGGACGGCTCGCGGCGCTTGAACCACCCGATGGCAAAGGTCGTGACAGGGATCAGCGCGTACTGTACGCCCACCTTGTACAGGAACCCGACAAGCACGTAGTTGGCAAACATGCCGAAGCCGGCGATGCCGATCACGGGGGCGGCAATGGCGCAAAAGATCAAGGTGTCGGCGAATTCGCCAACACCGCTGGAGCCCATGAGCCGGGCCCATAACTTCCGCTCTCCGTGGCGGGCCTTGAGCCTGACCATGATCTGGGAGTTGATGGTCTGGCCGACGAGAAACGCCAGCAGGCTGGCCAGCACAATTTGCGGCACCGGGCCAAGTGCATCCACCAGGGCTGCCTGCTTCGCTGTGCCGTAGTCATCGGTGAAGCCGGGCAGGGCGATGATCACCCAGTAGGACAGCGACGCAAAAATGGAGAGCGCAAACGTGGTGAAGATGGCCTTGCGTGCCACCTTAAAGCCATAGATTTCGCTGATCACGTCGCCAAGGATGTAGGCGAACGGGAACAGGAAGAAGCCGCCGTCGGTCACGATCGGGCCAAACAGCACGCCCTTGGAGGCGCCGATGTTGGACAGGATTACGATGACAGCCATGCACGCAAGCAGGATCCCAAAGTAAGGGCTGCCAACCGATGCGAAGGTGGGGGCGGCACTGGTTTTGACCGCGTTGTTTCTAACAGGGGTTGCCGAAGCGTTGCTTTGCAGCGGGGACATAATGTCGTCTCAAATTTCTTTAGCTAAGTGGTTCGCTCATACCTGCACCTGCGGGGAGGTTCTGCCGGTCGGCTGTATTATCACTGGGCCCGTCTGCACCCGGGCCATCCCCCATTCTGCCACGGCTGAATTCTTTCTGCCCGCTCACGGCCGAGAAAGGGTTCCAGCTCCTGGCAGAAGCTAAGGTTTCGGCCCGGCAATCCTCTGCTGGCAGCCTCCGCGGGCTTCCCTGCAGTGTCGGGGGAACGGATGAGCCCGCCCAGAAGACCATCACGGCGGTCAGGACACAGCAGCCCGATGACGGTGTCACGGTCAAGCACTATTTGGTGAAGTTGAGGATCTCCGCCACCCTGCCCCAGCCTTCGACGGCCGTGAAGCGTGCAGCTTGCTCCTCATCGGCGACCAGGAACAGCACGTCGGCGCCATGGGTGAAGGCTTCCTCGCCGAGTGCTGCGACCATGGCCTGCTCGAACACCGGCACCAGTTCGCCGTTTCCCTCATCCACGCCCAAGGCCGCCAGCACAGCGAGGCCTTCCCCGAGCCTGAGCCGCCCGCGGGCCACAGGCCGGTCAAAAAGCGCCACCTCGACGAGGTCATACTTCTCCATCGGCGCTTCGGCGAGATTCGCATCCGCCGGCAGCCGGGGCACAAGGTCAAGCTCCTCGGTCTCGGCGCACATCAGCACCTGCCGGGTTGTGGCCTTGAATCCGTGGGAGTGAGCAAAATTGGCGGCTCCGTCGGGATCCTCGGTGACAAGGACAAGTCCCTTCTCCAAGACATCCCGTGGGCGGGTGTCCCCCGGCCAAACCATCACGCGCCGCGGGCCAATCATGACGGCCCCCTCCTCAGTGGAGGATTCCAGATCCTGTACTGCTGCCCATGCCCCGGCCCATTCCTGAAAAGCATCTTGCCACATCGCCATGTCGCCACCTTTTCCCTGAATACCTCATCAACTGTGCACCCACCCAGCATAGGCACAGGGCCGGGAACCCGGGGCCCGAACTTCGAACAGCTCACCCTCGACGTTCCCGCGGAGTCGCCGAGAAGGGCAGGCACCGCCTAAGCGCCGCCTCTGACACCTTGGTGAGGCGGGAGCGGGCCCAGGAACACCATGGTGGGCCCCGCGAACGGCCCGTCGTGCTGCTGGGGCATTGAACAGGCGGGCTGACCCTGCGCCTGTGGGCCGGGCGATGGTGGCGCCGCCCATCGACCCCGGTTTCTACCCGCGTGCCGTGTCAAAAAAGTATGACGGCGAATGGGAGTACGAGTCCGAATGGCGCCCGGACCGCGGCTTCCCGCTCACGCCGTCGTTTTTGAATGCGGTGTTCCAGGGGCAGGCGCAGGTTGCGCACGGCTTGGGCCGACGCCGCGCTGGACGCTACCGCGCTGGATGCTGCCGCACAACGGCGCTGGGGACGGCGAAGATCAAATCAACAACTGCGCCGCACCATGACGCTGTGCTGACAGCTTTGTGGGCGGGAATTGCTAGGCTTGTAGCGTGACTATCATTCGGCCCGTCTTGGCGGCCCAACGGCTCCTTGCAGACGAACCGGCCTGGCGGATGCTGCGCGGGTCCAACTCCGCCATCGCGGTGGCTCTGCTGGGCGAACACCTCGGTCGGGATGAACGCCGCCTGGTGGCCCCGGTGCTGTTTGAGCGGCTTGCGGAAGACCTCGAGGAGCTTCGTGGCCAGGGCTTTGACCTGCCGCAAACCGCCCAGGCGTATTGCGCCGCGTGGCGCAATGACGGAATCCTGATCCGCCGCACGGCAGAGGACGCCCGTGAGGAAACTTTTGAACTTTCTCAAGGCGCGCTGACAGCAATTCGCTTTGTCGGGCAGTTGGCCGAACCGTCGGCGTCCGTCACCGAGTCCCGGCTGGCCACCATTTTGGATCGGCTTCGGGTTCTGGCCCGAGACACGGACCCCGATAAAACCAGCCGACTTGCCGCGCTTTATGAAGAACGTGCCCGCCTCGACGCCCACATTGAACGCGTGGACGCGGGCGAGGTTGATGTTCTTCTCCCGGAGCAGGCGCTGGAGCGCATCCGCGATATTTTGGCGCTCGTTGATGAGGTGCCCGCCGATTTTGCCCGCGTCCGTGCCGAACTGGAAAAGCTGAATCGCGGCCTGCGTGAACAACTTATCGAGCAGGAGGGCTCCCGCGGTACGGTCCTGGACGATATTTTCCGTGGCGTCGACCTGCTCCAGCAATCCGAAGCCGGACGCAGCTTCGCAGGTTTCTACTCGCTGCTCTTGGACCCTGAGCGCGGCTTGGAATTCCAGGACAGCATCGATCAACTCATGGAGCGAGACTTCGTGGAGCGGCTCAGCCCGGCCCAGTCACGTACGTTGCGCCGCACCCTGCCGACCTTGCAGGACCGCAGCTCCGAAATCCACGGCGTTATGACAGCTTTCAGCCGTAGCCTGCGCCGCTTCGTCCAGAGCCAGGAATTTGCCCACGACAGGATCATCAACAAAACCCTCCGTGCCGCACTCAAGCACGCCATGGAGACCGCCCAAACGGTCAAACCGTACGCAAAGACCTCCCTGACGCTGGAGTTGACGAGTGTGCCGTTGAACTCGGTCTCCGCTCTGAAACCGCACAACCCGGCCGATTTCGAATCCGCCCAGGACATCGTGCGGCATGAAAGCGAACCCGTTGATATTGAGGCGCTGCGAGCCCTAGCCCGGGCCTCGGAGATTGATATGGCCGAGCTCAGCAGCAATGTCAATGCCGCCCTTGACCAGCTCCAAGGCGCCACAATCGCAGCCGTCCTTCAGTTGTTCCCGGCAAGTCAGGGCGTGGCCAGCGTGGTGGGCCTACTGGTGCTGGCCGAACAACACGGCGGAAAACTCGAGGGCCACGAGGAACTGCACTGGACCTCGTCCCAAGGCTCACCCATGCACGGCACAGTTGGCCGCTACCTCTTCACCGACAGGATCGAACCATGAGCCCAGCACCGGAGCAGCACGCCCTGAGCGAGGAGCCGGACACCAGGGAAACTGACGCACTATGGGACGGCGATTCCGGCACTTTAAAGGAAACGTCCCGGCGCGCCCTGGTGCAGCTTTTGCGCGGCCCGTACCTCTCCGCCGCGAACCACGGGCGGCTCTGGACGGCGCTGCTGGCCGACGAGGACGCCATCCGCTCCCGGCTCTCTGACATGTTCCTTGAGCTCATCACCGACGACGCCGCCCAGCTCGCCTTTGTGCGCAACGCCGGCGCGGACATTGACGCGCCCAAGGTCATGCGCACGGCCACCCTGACGTTCCTGGACACGGCCCTGCTCCTCCACCTGCGCCAGCAGCTGCTGCATGAGTCCACCGGCAACAAGGCAATAGTGGGCGCCGATGAGGTGGCCGACCAGCTCCAGGTCTACCGCGGCAGGGACGGCGCGGACCCTGCCGGCTTCGCCAAGCGGATCGCCACGTCCTGGCAGAAAATGGTCAAATACGGCCTACTCTCGACCACCACCACCGAGGGGCGTTTTGTTGTCTCCCCCGTGCTGCGCCTGGTCTTTGGCCCCGAGGAGATAGCCGCCGTGCGCCACGAATATACGCGTCTCGTGGAGGGTGCCCTCCCGCTGGAGACGGACGACGCCGAACTATCCCCGGTGGGCAACTCCGCCACTACATCACTTGAGGAGGAGGACGCATGAGCGCCCAGAAAGGTGCGCTGCAGCGCGGCGGCAAGCTTCAGCCGGGCCAGTGGCGGCTGCAACGTGTTGAGGTGCTCAATTGGGGCACTTTCCAGGGCCACCATGCCGTGGAGGTGGCCCGCAAGGGATTCCTGCTGACGGGCCATTCCGGCTCCGGAAAGTCATCTCTCGTTGATGCCATCTCCGCCGTGCTGACCCCGCGCGGGAAGTTGCGGTTCAACGCCGCAGCCCAAGACACCTCCGCCCGCGGTGAGGACAGAAGCCTTGCCAGCTATGTGCGGGGTGCGTGGCGGCGCAGCGCACATGATGAAACAGGCGAGGTCAGCAGCGACTACCTGCGGCCCGGCGCCACCTTCAGCGCCATCTTGCTGCGCTATGGCAACGGCATTGCCGGGGACAAGCCGATACTGCTCATCAAGCTGTACCACCTGCGTCGAGGCTCCAACACCACGGCGGACGTCAGCGAGTTGAGCCTGCTGCTCAACGAGGAAGCGGCACTGCCGGACTTTGTTGAGCACCTGCGCAGCGGCATTGAAACCCGCCGCATCAAGGCCGCGTGGCCGCAGGCCTTGACCGTTACTGACAAGCACTCGGCCTTTGCCAGCAAGTTCTGCCGGGTTCTGGGCATCTCGGGTGAAAACGGCGTTCTCCTCCTGCACAAAACCCAATCCGCCAAGTCGCTGGGCAGCTTGGATGACTTGTTCCGCTCCTTCATGCTCGACAGGCCCAAGACCTTTGATCTGGCCGACAACGCTGTCACACAATTTTCCGAACTCTCCGAGGCGCACCGCCTGGTGGTCGAGGCCCGCAACCAGGTTTCACTGCTGGAAAAGCTGGAATCCCCCGTGGCGGTCTTCGAGGAGAACACTGCCCTGGCGGCAGAGGCAGATATTTATGGCACAGCCCTGCCCACTTTCAAGGACGCCTGGCGGCTGCAGCTTGCCCGCGAGGCATGTGCCGCTGCTGACGCCCTGGTGCGCTCCAGCAAGCACAGCTCGGAATTGGCGGCGGCCAAAGTTGCCGAATTGGCCGAAGCCCACGCCCTTGCACAGCGACAGGTGGACAAGCAGGGCGGTGACGCACTCAAGACCCAACGGGCGTGGATTGATGTGGCGAAGGACCAGGAACGGGTCATTCGACTGCGCCGTGCCGAAATCGAGGCCAGGCTAACCGATGTGGGGATCGACTTCCCCGGCACCTTCGAGGACTTCTCCGAGCTCCGGGCAACACTTAGCCAGGAACAATCCGGTTACACAGCAACCAAGGAGGCCAGCGACCAGAACATCCTGGCCATCCATGAAAAGCTGGCCACGTCCAAGGGTCGAGTGCGTTCGCTCGAGGCCGAGCTGAAGTCGCTGCACCTGCGCCGCTCGAACCTGGAGGACAGGCTCATCCGCGCCCGTGATCTCGTGGCGAAAAGTGCCGGGTTGCCGGCGTCGGCCTTCCCCTTCGCCGGCGAATTGATGGAGGTCCGCAAGGAATTTGCGGACTGGAGCGGTGCCATCGAACGAGTGCTGCGGCCGCTGGCCACCGTCATGCTGGTGCCGCAGGCCCACCTGGCCAAGGTGCGCGAGGCCGTAGACGGGATGAATCTGGGCACCCGCTTGGTGTTTGAGGCGATCCCACTGCGCTCCGAAGCCCCGCGCACTGCCGGCTCCGAACGCTCCCTGATCCGCAGGGTCGAAGTGGCGCCGGGCCTCATGGCGCCCTGGCTCAATTCCATGCTGTCGCGCAGCTATGACTACGAATGTGTGGATTCCCCCGCCGAACTTGGCAATAGTTCGGCGGCCGTCACCCGCGCCGGACAGGTCAAGCGCTCGGCCACCCGGCATGAAAAGGATGACCGCTCCAGGGTGGATGACCGCAGCCGCTGGGTGCTGGGCTTCGACAACCAAGAGAAGATCGAACACCTCACGGCCCTGGCCCAGACCGCCCGTGCCGAAGAGGCGCGGCTGCGGCGCGAACTCGACGCCCGCCAGGGTGAGCTGGAAGCGGCCAAAAACAGGATCCAGGCGCTGACGGCACTGCACGATTCCGATTGGGCCGACGTCGACACCACGGCCGCCGCAGAACTACGGCAATCCCGGGAGGAAAGTCTGGCGCAGCTGCTGGCGTCAAGCGGTGATCTGCGGCTGGCCGAATCGGCCGCTGCCGAGGCGCTGCTGCGGGTGGGCGCGGCGAAGAAGGCCGAGGATGTTTGCCGCAACGAGGCCGCAGCGGCGTCGGCCGTGTTGCTTGGCATAAGTACTGTCATCGACGAGCTCACCTCCAGCGTGGATTTCTCCCACCCCACCCCGGCACACATTGCCCAAGCCCTGGAACATCGGTTCTATGCCGTCCGCCGCAACATCACCCATGACCGGATTGACGGCATTGCCATGACTGTCGCCGGCCACCTCTCGGCGGAGGAAAAGCGGGCCACAGCCACCGCGGACAAGGCCCGGACAGCGTTCGCAGCAATTGCAGGGGAGTTCTCCCGCCAGTGGAAGGCCAAGGCCGCTGACCTGCAGCCAATGATCGAGGACAGGGAAGGCTATTTGAGGGTCCTCGCAGAGCTGCGCAGTGACAGGCTGCCCGATTTTGAGAACCGCTTCTTTGAACTGCTCGAACGCCAGTCGCAGCAAAACGTGGCCCAGCTTGCCAATGAAATCCGGCGGGCTCCTGCGGAGGTGCGTGAGCGGATCAGCCCCGTCAACACCTCCCTGGGCAGGTCGGTGTTTGACGAGGGCCGCTTCCTGAAAATTGCCGTCAAGGAGAACCGGACGGAGGCCGGGCGGAAGTTCCTGGCCGATCTGCAAACCATCAGTGCCGGGTCTTGGGTGGAGCAGGAGCACGGTGCCGCGGAGGCCAAGTTCGAGGTCATGCGCCGCATGATGGAACGCCTGGCCTCCAGCGAAGTTGCCGACACCTCCTGGCGCAACCAGTGCCTTGACACCCGCCTGCATGTGCGGTTCACGGCCACCGAGATCGATCCCGAGGGCCAGATCGTCAACGTCCACGATTCAAGCGCGGGCCTCTCCGGCGGGCAGCGGCAGAAACTCGTCACGTTCTGCCTCGCCGCCGCACTGCGCTACCAACTCGCCGACGAGGACACCGACATCCCCAGCTACGGAACCGTCATCATGGATGAGGCGTTCGACAAGGCTGACAGCAATTTCACCCGCATGGCCATGGACATCTTCACCGAATTCGGCTTCCACATGGTCCTGGCAACACCGCTGAAACTACTCCAAACCCTGGAGGAATACATTGGCGGCATGGCCGTGGTGACCTGCCGCGACTTCCAGGACTCCCGCATAGGATCGGTCTCCATCGAAGGCACCTCCCCTGCATCAAGCACGACGCCGGATGAGCGCCTCGCGCCCGTGGCGGTGGCTGCCGCCGTGCTTGCCTCCGGCCACGGGCAATTGTTTTGAGCCCCTCCCCCGTCACCCCATCAGCGGCGCGGGAGCAGGCCGCCAAGAAGTACCTGCGCCACTTTGGGGTGTGGGCGGTGGCAGCAGCACAACATCCCGACATCCCCGGCAGTGCCCCTGCGCTTGATCTGCCGCTCCACCCGCCCACCGAAGCGCAGGCCCTCACACAAGGTCGGAACGCCATCGAGTGGGTTGCCTCCTGGCAGGACGTGCCCGGCACCATCTGGGGTGGACGACAGTGGGCCAGCCTGGGCAGGCAGAACGTGCCGGAACGGTTGTTACTTGACTCTCCAGGCGACGTCGCACATTTTTGCGGGAAAGACGCGCACTGGCGCCGAGCCAGCGGGCGGATCGTGGAACTTTTGGCCCTGCCGGATGCCACGGACGGGCTCGCTCAGGCCTTGTCGCGGTCGGCTGTGGCCCTCGAGGCACTGTCAGACGTGGATTTCGGACGGCTGCTCGGCGTCCTGACTTGGCTGGGCCGCAACCGGAATTCGGGCATGTATGTGCGCCAACTCCCCATTCGCGGGGTGGATTCCAAGTGGGTCGGGGCTCACCGCGGGCTGGTGGAACGGCTCCATGCGGCGGCCACCGGCGCCGCATCACTCGGTTTGACGACGGCGCCGGGAACTGTCCGGCTGCGGTTTCTGGACCGCGGACTGGCACCTGGCGGACTGGGCGATGTATCCGCACCGGTGGCCGAGCTCGCGGCGTTGGCGATCTCCCCGCGCATTGTCTTCGTCTTTGAGAATCTGGAATCGGTGCTGGCGATGCCACCCATGGCCGGGGCCGTCGTCGTCCACGGTTCTGGATATGCCGTGGACAGGCTCGCCAGCATCCCGTGGCTGGGCCAGTCCCACGTAATCTACTGGGGTGACCTGGACAGCCACGGTTTTGCCATCCTGAACCGCTTCCGCGCATCCGGGCTGGCGGTGGAGACAGTTCTCATGGATGTGGGCACTTTGGCGGCACACAAGGACCTGTGCGTGCCGGAACCGAAACCGGCGTCAGGGCAATTCAGCTATCTGCGCCCTGTGGAACTGGCTGTCATGGCGGAACTGGCTGCCCGCGGAAATGTGCGGCTGGAACAGGAACGCATTTCTTGGGATTACGCACTTGCACAGCTTTTCGCCGCACAGAATGTTTATACTCAGCACTAGTTGTGGCACATTGACCGGCATGTCAATCTGGTCCAAAATAGGCGTCGGTCGCGGGCAACGAAAGGAACCAACACCATGGATTCGACGATGAAAGCCATGACGTACAACAAGTATGGCGGCACCGAGGTCCTCAAGCAGGCAGTGACGCCAATTCCCAAGGTTGCGCCCGGGTCGGTGCTGATCAGGGTCAAGGCTGCAGGTGTCAACCCCGTGGACTGGAAGATCATGGGGGGCGGTCTGGACGGGATCATGGATGTGAATTTCCCTGTGATTCCGGGCTGGGACGTGGCCGGGGTGGTGGAGGCCGTCGGCTTTGACACCCCGGAGTTCAAGGTCGGCGACGAGGTGTTCTCCTACGGCCGCCGTGACACAGTGAAGGGCGGAACCTTCGCCGAACTCGTGGCCCTGCCGGCATCGATCGTCACACACAAGCCAAGCAACCTGTCCTGGGTCCAGGCTGCAGCGCTCCCCTTGACCGGGTTGACAGCCCAGCGCACCCTCGACGCCCTGGGTCTGCTGGCGGGCAGCACCCTTTTGATCCACAACGGCTCAGGCAGCGTGGGTCGCAGCTGCATCCAACTGGCAGTGACCGACGGCGTGCGCGTCATCGCCACAGCCTCGGCGAAAAACCACGCACGGCTGCGCGAGCTCGGGGCCGAACCCGTTGACTACGGTACCGGCCTGGTTGACCGCGTCCGCGCCCTGGCCCCCGACGGCGTCGACGCCGTGGCCGACTTTATCGGCGGTGTCCTGGACGACAGTCTCGCGGCGCTCAAGGACGGCGGCCGGCATGCCTCCATCGCCGACAGGACAGTGCTTTCCCACGGCGGCCAGTACATCTGGGTCCGCCCCGGAACTGGAGAACTTGAACGGCTGAGCCTGCTGGTCGAGGATGGGACGCTGAGCGTGGACGTGGCCCAAACGTTCCCCCTGCAGGAAGCCGCAAGCGCCTTTGAGGCGAGCATGTCAGGCCACGGCAGCGGCAAGATCGTACTCACCGAATTCAGCGACTGACCCGGCCCCAACTTCGAAACAGCAGCAGATGCGATTTTCCGGCCAAAAAACCGCATCAGCTGCAGTTTGAAACCACCCGAGGCTGTCGCCATCTGCCCAGCCGCGCACGGAACGGCCGATGCCACTACGGTTAAGGGGTCCCACCCCGCTGACCGCAAGGAAAACCTGTGGCCAAGAAGCCCAAGAACACCAAGAAGTCCCGTTTCGGCAATCCGGCCAAGGCTTCGGCCGACGCAGCTGCCCGGACAACCGAACGGTCATCGGCCGAAGCCCGGCTGGATCGCGCCATGGGCGCACTGTCGTCGGGCTATGTTGACTGGCTGGAAACCGAGAGCCGCCCCGATAAGTCAATCGATGTCAGCCTTGCCATCCTTGATGACTTCTTTGACATGTACCGCATCCTTGAGCCGTATCCGGATCCCACCAACCTGGTGCCCGCAGCCCTGCGGGAGGTCGTGGAAGTCACCGCCCACGCGAACCCTCTGGGTGTGATGACACTGCGCAATGGCGTCCACGACTACGTCGCCTATCTGGCCGAGGCCGGCCTCTGGAGCGGAACGCACGAGGACCTGATGGCCATTCTCGACGAGCTGGCGCAGACGGCAGTTCCCGGGGTGGGCTCCGACGACGAGCCGGACTATGAAGACCTGCCCAATGAGGACTACGAGTTCGCCGAAATCTACCTCCCCACGGTGAGTGAGGAGACGGCCGCCGAAACAGCTGAGAACTCCCCGCTCTGGAAGAACATCCTGGCGCTGCTTGAATGGATTGGCGACGGCAAGGAGTTCACGGAGGACGGCATCCTGCCGGATCAGGAAGGCGCCGCCGCCACCCTGATCAACACAGGCGTAGGCGCACTTGCCGCGGCCGCCCGTTTCACCACGCCGGCAGACCACAGCGCCGCACGGCTGGCGCTGTATTGGGAACTGCTGGAGGAGGCGGAGCTCGTGACCGTCAGCGATACTCACGTGCGCCCCAGCTCAAAGCAGCCGCTGCGCAGCGATGACCCCGAGAAGGTTCTGCTCATGCGGGATTTGATGGGCCACTTCATTTTCACGCTCACCCTTGAAGGCTCCGAAGAGGGCATTTTTGAGGACTGGCATGTGGCGATGGCCGATTGGCTGACCCAGTCCGCATCCGCCGCCCCGCCCGAAGCGGCCCAGCTCATCCAAGCCTTGGAGGAGCCGGACTCTGTGCACCCTGACCTGTTGGCCATTGCCCAGAACATCGCGCACTGGGCTGAAGAAGGCCTCGTCACGGTCGGTGAATTCATCGAGGTCTTACCGGCTTGGCGCCCCGATGTCTTTGACATCCTCAAGGACGCTTTCCCTGTCCACGCCGCCGGGCCAGGAGCCGAGTAACCGGAACTGGCCCTGCCGGAGCCAACGCCGTCCGAACCCGCCGGCACGCACGTGATGACACCGGCCGCCACGAGGAAAACCCATTTGTCCCACATGGCCGCCAGCCTGATGAGCACCTTGTCAGGGCCAATAGAGCACCAAAGTACCGCCGGTTGCCCCTGCCCCCACAATGAGAATCTTCATGCCTGTTCCGGCACTTTGCCCCTGCGCCTGTGCCTCTGGTATTCATGCCAGGTCAACACCACTATCACGGCGTCAAACACTGTCAATGCCACGAGCCCAGCCGACGGCGCCACGGCCAATTGGTACAGCTGATAGAGAATGAAGATGCCAAGGACGGCGATCATCCAGGGATACGCCCACAACTTGTCCATCAGCAGGGCGGTCACCAGGACCACCTTCACTATGCCATGGGCCAGCAGGTAGAGCGCGCTGAACAAGACCACATGGTTACTCAGCCCGGTGGCTCCTCGCAGAATGTGGCTGGCAATGAAGTCGTTCGGGTCCTCGGTCAGCTCCGGCTGGGTGAGTAGGACCGCGATCTCGTGGATTCTGGCCGGGGCAATGAACAGCAGAAGGGTACCGCCGAGCAGTTCAAGGACGCCGTCAACGCCCTTAACCACAATGCCGATGGTAAAGAGCCTGCCCCACCAATCGGTCATTTTCAGCATCCGCATGGGACCTCCAGCCGTATTTCTGATTGGAGCCTAGCATCGGAGGCTTACGGGGTGCCCGTGCGTCCTGCCTACAGTGGAACGCTCACGACTGTTCAGATCTCTCCCGCAAACCAGCCTTCCGGATGAATTTTGCCGGCGCGATCCCCTGCGGAAACCGCAGGCGGGGCCCATCGCTTGGGTGATGTCGTTCCATTTGGCCAAAGCTGCTGTGGTTGACGCGGACCACGTTGGGGCGGAAGCTTGGTCCTAGACGATCCACGCGGGCCACGGCCTGCCGTGTTTCGGCGCCATTGGACGGCAACCTTCAACGGGGTGATTCGTGGAACAGGTCTCAGCAGGCACGCTCAAGGCGGCCCGCAAGGTCATCGCCGTGCACGTTGCCTACAGGTCCCGGGCCAACCAGCGCGGACGCATCCCGGCACTGCCGTCCTACTTCCTCAAGGCGCCGTCGTCGCTGAGTCTGACGGGCTCAGACATTGAGCGGCCCACAGGCTGCGAACTTCTCGCCTACGAAGGTGAGATCGCCCTTGTGATTGGCACCGCCGCACGCCGTGTGCTCCCCCGGGATGCCTGGTCCCACGTTTCTTTCGTCACGGCAGCCAATGACTTCGGCGTCTATGATCTAAAGTATGCCGACAAGGGCTCCAACGTGCGTTCCAAATCAGGCGACGGCTTCACCCCGCTCGGGCCCGGGCTTATTCCGGCGGCCGGGCTTGACCCGGCGGGGCTGCGCATCAGGACCTGGCTCAACGGCACACCCGTCCAGGACGACACCACAGCCGGCCTGCTTTTCCCGTTCACCCAGCTCGTGGCGGATCTGTCCCAGCTCATGACACTGGAGCCTGGCGACATTATCCTCACCGGAACCCCGGCGGGATCCTCCGTTGCCGTACCGGGCGAGGTGATCGAGGTAGAGGTCGACTCCCCCGGCACCGCACTGTCGACCGGGAGGCTGCGCACCACCGTCACACAGGGGCACGAGGCTTGGGCCGACTACGGCAGCGGCCCGCACACCACCGATACCGACCGCATTGACGCCTGGGGTTCCGCCGAAACTGCCGGGCTCGCCCCCGCAGGGCTCAGCCCGGAACTGCGGCGCAAGCTGACAAGTGTCGGTACCGCCACCCTCAGCTCACAGTTGCGCAAAAGGGGACTGAACAACATTAGTATCGACGGGCTGGCCTCCACCCGGCCGGGGCTGCGGATCGCAGGAACGGCCCGCACACTGCGTTTCGTGCCCCACCGGGAGGACCTGTTCGCAACGCACGGCGGCGGCTACAACGCCCAAAAACGTGCCGTGGACACACTCAACAACGGTGAGGTTCTGGTCATGGAGGCCCGCGGCGACCCCGGGGCAGGCACCTTAGGTGACATCCTGGCCCTGCGCGCCCAAGTAAGGGGCGCGTGCGCGATCGTGACCGACGGCGCGGTCAGGGACATCGCCGAACTGGCCACCCTGGAGATGCCCGTTTTCCACAACGGCGCCCATCCCGCGGTCCTTGGCCGCCGGCATATTCCGTGGGACACGGACCTGACAATCGCCTGTGGAGGGGCCACGGTCCAGCCGGGGGACATCATTGTTGGCGACGCTGACGGCCTGCTGGTAATCCCGCCGTCGTTGGTTGAGGAGGTGGTGGACGATGCCATCGCCCAGGAACACGAGGAATCGTTCATTGCGGACATGGTCGCCCAAGGCCACAACATCGAGGGACTCTTCCCCTTGAATGCGCAGTGGCGGGCCAGGTACGCCGCCTGGGCGGATGGAAACAGCGACGGCAGGAAGGGCACCACGCCATGACCGGCCATTTTATCCCGGAGGGACTCCCCACCCACATCCAGCACTATATTGATGGCAGCTTCGTGGACTCGGCGGGCGGGGAAACCTTCCACGTGCTTGACCCTGTGTCCAACACCAATTACGCCACCGCCGCCGCGGGGCAGCAGGCCGACATCGACCTGGCCGTGGCCGCCGCCTCCCGCGCCTTCACCGACGGGCCGTGGCCACAGCTGAAACCGCGCGAGCGTGCCAGAGTCCTGAACAAAATTGCCGACGCCATCGAGGAAAGGGAGCCGCGGCTGGCCGAACTCGAAACATTCGATACGGGCCTGCCCATCACCCAGGCCCGCGGCCAGGCCCGGCGCGCGGCGGAAAACTTCAGGTTCTTCGCCGACCTCATCGTGGCCCAGTTCGACGACGCCATGAAGGTCCCCGGCGCCCAGATCAACTACGTGAACAGGAAACCCGTCGGCGTAGCCGGCCTCATCACGCCGTGGAACACCCCGTTCATGCTGGAGTCCTGGAAGCTGGCTCCCGCGCTCGCATCGGGCTGCACAGTGGTGCTGAAACCTGCCGAGTTCACCCCGCTCTCCGCATCCCTGTGGGCGGGCATCTTCCAGGAGGCGGGCCTGCCTCGAGGGGTGTTCAACCTCGTCAACGGCCTGGGTGAGGACGCCGGGGACGCGCTGGTGAAGCACGCGGGCGTTCCGCTGATCTCCTTTACCGGCGAGACAACCACCGGGCAAACGATCTTCGGCAACGCAGCAGTGAACCTGAAGGGGCTGTCCATGGAACTCGGCGGCAAGAGCCCGTGTGTCGTCTTCGCCGATGCCGATGTGGACGCCGCGATCGACTCCGCCCTGTTCGGCGTGTTCTCACTCAACGGCGAGCGCTGCACGGCAGGGTCACGCATCCTTATCGAGCGCCCCCTGTATGCCGAATTTTGCGAAAAGTATGCCGCCCGGGCCAGGAATATCGTGGTGGGCGACCCCCACGATCCCAGGACCGAGGTGGGTGCGCTGGTGCATCCCGAACACTATGCCAAGGTCATGTCCTATGTGGAGATCGGCAAGTCGGAGGGGCGCCTGCTCGCCGGAGGCGGCCGACCCGATGGCCTGGACACCGGCAATTACGTGGCCCCGACGGTGTTTGCCGACGTCCTGCCCGGCGCGCGGATCTTCCAGGAGGAGATCTTCGGTCCTGTCGTTTCCATCACCCCTTTCGAGGACGACGCCGAGGCGCTGGCTTTGGCGAATGGCGTCAAGTACGGCCTGGCCGCCTATGTGTGGACGACTGACCTCAAGCGCGCCCACACTTTTGCCCAGGACCTTGAGGCGGGCATGGTGTGGCTGAATTCGCACAATGTGCGGGACCTGCGCAGCCCGTTCGGCGGGGTTAAGGCCTCGGGGCTGGGGCACGAGGGCGGCTTCCGCTCCCTCGACTTCTATACAAACCAGCAGGCCATTCATATCACGCTCGGCGACGTGGACACGCCGAAGTTCGGGGCGGCACCGTGACGGGGCAAATGGCCGCCCCGGGCGTCCCGCCACCTGACATTGTGCGCTGCGCCTACATGGAGCTGGTGGTCACGGATCTGGCCGCTTCGCGCGAGTTTTATGTCGGACTGCTGGGCCTGCATGTCACGCTGGAGGAACCGGGCGCCATTTACCTGCGCACCTTGGAGGAGTTCATCCACCACAACCTTGTGCTGAGGGAGGGCCCGGTGGCGGGCGCGGCCGTGGCGGCGTTCAGGGTGCGGACACCTGCAGACGTCGATGCGGCGCAAGCGTATTACCAGGGGCTGGGCTGCCGCACGGAGCGGCGGCGGGACGGCTTCGTTGCCGGGATCGGCGACGCCGTCAGGGTGGAGGACCCGCTGGGGTTCCCGCTCGAGTTCTTTTACGAGGCCGCACATGTGGAACGGCTGACCCGGCGCTACGACCTCACGGGGGCGGGCGAACTAGTCCGCCTTGACCACGTCAACCTTGTCACCCCAGACGTCCCCCGCGGCCAAAATTACCTTGAAGGCCTCGGATTCAGGGTTTCCGAGGACATCCAGGACTCGGACGGCACCACGTATGCGGTCTGGATGCACCGCACGCAAACAGTCCACGACATCGCACTGACGGGCGGCGCCGGCCCACGCATGCACCACCTGGCCTTCGCCACGCACGAGAAACACAACATCCTCCATATTTGCGACAAGATGGGTGCCCTGCGCATATCCGATCGGATCGAGCGCGGCCCCGGCCGCCACGGTGTATCCAACGCGTTCTACCTGTACGTCCTTGATCCCGACGGCCACCGCGTGGAGATCTACACGCAGGACTATTACACGGGGGATCCCGACAACCCGGTGCTCACCTGGGATGTGCACGACAACCAGCGCCGCGACTGGTGGGGCAACCCCGTGGTCCCGTCCTGGTACACCGAGGCTTCCCCTGTCCTTGACCTTGACGCCAACCCGCGGCCCCTGAGCAAACCGGCGGGGGCTTCCGAGCAGGCGGTCACAGTCGGCGCCGATGGCTTTTCCTACACCCGCAGCCCGGGTGGCGAGGGCACCGAACTCGGCTTCAAGCTTGGCGACCAGTTGTGAGGGAGGACCACCATGCTTGATGCGCAGAGCATCGCACGCATCGCCGACGAACTGCTCGACGCCGCCAGAACCCGGGTGCCTGTCCCCCTGTTGACGGCCAGGTACCCCGGGATGACGGTGGAGGACGCCTACCGTGTGCAAAGCCTGTGGCGCTCGCGCGGCGAGGCCGCCGGCAGGGTTCTTGGCGGGCACAAGATCGGCCTGACGTCCCAGGCCATGCAGCGGGCCACAGGCATCACCGAACCCGACTACGGCATCATCTTCAAGGACGCCATCCTTGACACAGGCTGCTCCGTGCCATGGCGGCAGTTCACCCACCCGCGCGTGGAAGTGGAGCTCGCGTTCCTGCTCAAAGAGGACGTCGCGGGCCCCGACGCGACCATCTTCGACGTCCTGCGCGCCACCGAATACGTCACCCCCGCCCTTGAAATTCTCGATTCCCGGATCGAAATGGAGGGCCGGACCATTGTCGACACCATCAGCGACAACGCAGCCCTCGGAGCCATGGTGCTGGGCGGAACCCCCGTGAAGCCCGACGCCGTCAATCTGCGCTGGGTGGCCGCCATCCTGTACAAAAACCAAGTGGTGGAGGAGACGGGTGTGGCTGCTGGCGTGCTGGGACACCCTGCGTCGGGCGTGGCGTGGCTGGCCAACAGGATCGCAGCGCACGGGGCAGTGCTCAAGGCGGGGGAACTGATCCTCGCAGGTTCCTTCACCCGCCCCCTGTGGGTCGCCGCCGGGGACACGGTATTTGCCGACTACGGAAAGCTGGGGACGATCACATGCCGTTTCGAGTGAACGCTGACGCCTCGCTTAAGGACGCACTTGCCGCCGCGGACCGGCCGCTGGTGGGCATGTGGGTGTGCTCCGGCAGCGCGCTTGTGGCCGAGATCTGCGCCGGGGCTGGCCTGGATGCTCTGGTAATCGACGGCGAACATGGCCCCAACGGGCTCGAGTCCATCCTGGCCCAGCTTCAGGCGGTGCGCAGTTACCCCGTCACGGCCGTGGTCCGCCCGCCGGCCAACGATCCGGTGCTGATCAAGCAGTATTTGGACCTGGGCGTGCAGTCGCTATTGATCCCCATGGTCAACACGGTCGCCGATGCCGAGGCCGCAGTGTCCGCCGCCCACTACCCTCCGCGCGGCGTGCGCGGGGTGGGTGCCGCCCTGGCCCGCTCCTCCCGCTGGAATCGCATCCCCGACTACCTCGGGCGGGCCGGGGACACGGTGACGGTCATGGTCCAGATTGAATCGGTCCAGGCCGTGGAAAACGTCGCACAGATCGCCGCTGTGGAAGGGGTCGACGCCATCTTCATCGGCCCCTCGGACCTCGCCGCCTCCATGGGCCTGCTGGGAGCGCAGGAACATCCCCAGGTGATGGCCGCCGTCGAGCATTGCATCAAGGCCGCCAAAGCTGCGGGCAAGCCCGTCGGCGTGAATGCGTTCGCGCCAGCGACGGCCCGGCACTATATGGACGCCGGGGTGGATTTTATCTTGGTTGGCGCCGACGTCACCCTGCTGGCCCGCGGGAGCGAGGCCCTTGCCGCCGGGTTGGTTGAGTAGACTTCGGGAACGTACCGCAACAGCTGATGGGGAGAACCTGCCGTGATTGATCCGCGCCGCCAGGCCATCCTTCTCCCTTCCAGCAGAGGTGTCTTCGAGGACAGGACCGGGGATGTTCATGGATACCGGGCGGATCCGTCCTACGTTTACATCACGTTCATTGGCAAGAGTCAAGAAAAAGGGTATCGGTACAGCGCAGAAAAAGTTGTCATTCTGCGGGATCCACTGGCCATCCCGCTTAAGGATGGCACCCGGGTAGCGGTCAGGGGCGAGCTGCAGAGTGATGCCATCGAGGTATTGCGTTTCGACGGACCAACGGGCCCCTGGTGGCGGATTTTCTACCCCGCACAGGGCGGAAACAGCTATCGCACGCACGCGGATCACGAGATCGAGTTCCGTCACAGCGCCGATGGGTCACCCCGGGCATCAGATGTTCTCAACTATTGGCGGGGCATCGTGGCCCGGCTGCCCGCAGACGACCCCCTCCAGTTTCCATACAAACGACTGGCCTCCGTCAATGCCAAGAGTGCGCTGGCCAGGTACCTCAACGGCGGCCCCTTTGAAGCCACGGACAGCACCGGCACGTTGATCTTCCCGTTCTCGGCAAACCTCAGTCAGCGCGAAGCCGTTGAAACGTGCCTGCGCAACCCCATCTCGGTGATCGACGGGCCACCAGGTACGGGGAAGACACAGACGATCCTGAACTTGATCGCCAACATCATCGCCACGCCCGGTGCCACTGTCGGCGTCGTCTCCTTCACCAATTCGGCCGTGGACAATGTCCGTGAGAAACTCGCGGAGGAGGGCATCGCGTGTGTGGTTGCGGGGTTGGGCCGCAAAGACAAAAAGGCGGAGTTTTTCGCGAGTCAGCCTGCCAGAAACATCGAAGTGGCCGGCCTGTTCGACGGCGGAATGGTGCCAATGCCGCCGGATACCGAGATTGCCGACGTCGACCAACGCCTGCAGAAATTGCAGGAGACCGAGAGGCACTTGGCCCAACTGCGACAGGAGAAAGACGCCTACAGCTTGGAACGGCGCCACTTCACCCGGTATCTTGAGCGCCATGAGCCGGCCGAACTCGAGGGATTCCCGCTCCTGGCGCAGTCCTCGGGAACCATCCTTGACTACCTGGCGGAGACGTCCCTGTGGCGTGCCGACGATGGCCTGTTCAAGCGACTGATCAGGAAAGTCAGGGGATATTTTCGGTACGGATCCGCCAAGGCAGTCAATCCCTATGACACGGACGCGGTGCTTCGCCTGCAGCGTGCCTACTACGACAACAAGATCAATGAACTGCAGCAGGACATTGACCAGGCCGAGCTGCTCCTGGCGCACGGCGGGATTGCAGCACTGGCCAAGCGACACAGTCAGCTTTCCGGACAGGCGCTGCGCTCCGGCCTGCAACAGCGCTACTCCCACACGTCGGCACAGATATACAGTCCTGAGACGTATAGGGGGAAGTTCGCGAGGTTCACCCGCGACTACCCGGTTGTTCTCAGCACCTGCCACTCACTGGGAGGGAGCCTTCCCGAAGGACACCTGCTCGACTACCTCATCATTGATGAGGCGTCCCAGGTCAATCTGCTCGCGGCCGGCCTGGCGCTGAACAGTGCACGCAATGTGATAGTTGTCGGTGATCTTCGCCAGCTCCAGCACATTGCCGCGCAAACCGCAGCCAACAACGCGCCCCAGGCCCCCGCGGCACCTTACGACTATCAGCGGCACAACATCCTGTCCTCCCTGATCGCGCTTTATGGGGACGCCCTCCCACGAACGATGCTGCGGGAGCACTATCGTTGCGATCCGGCCATCATCGGCTTCTGCAACAAGAAGTTCTACGACGGACAGCTTGTTCCGTTCACGGTCAGTGAGCCCGGGGCACGCCCGCTGCGGGTGGTGCGCACCGCCGAGGGAAACCACATGCGAGACCACCAGGACGGCGGCCGCTCAAACCAACGGGAGATCGACGTCGTCGTCCAGGACGTCATCGAGCAATATTTCCCCGGCACCGACAGGGACACGATAGGCATTGCAACCCCCTACCGGATTCAGGCGGGAAAGTTCACCCAACAGCTGCCAGGCATTCACGCCAGTACAGTCCACAAGTTCCAGGGCCGCGAAAAGGACGTGGTCATCATGAGCACTGTCCTGAATGAGAACATCAGGGGGAAGAACGGCCTGGACTTTGTGGATGACCCCCACCTGGTCAATGTGGCGCTCTCGCGCGCCAAGAAACAATTCGTGCTTGTCACCAATCACGGCCTGTTGCCCCAGAGCCGCAATCTTCGTGACCTGATCGAGTACATCCAGTACAACGACCCCGACCAGGAGATCATTGACAGCGCCGTCGTGTCAGTTTTCGACCTGCTGTACAAGGACTACTCACCTCGTTTGAGGCCGCTGGCAGGGCGGTTGAGGCAGCGGACAGGATTCGCTTCGGAAAACATTGTATGGACTGTCCTCAACGACGTCCTCAAGGAAGGTCCATACGGCGATTTCGCCGTTGCGGACCAGGTTGTCCTGCGCAACCTACTCCCCGACCTCGCCAGCCTCAGCGCCGAGCAGGCAGCCTACGCCAGGCACAGGGCCACGACCCTGGACTTTGTGGTCTACAACCGAATCAGCAACAGGCCCGCCTTCGCCATCGAGGTCGACGGCTTCGCATTTCATGAAAACGACCCCCGGCAGCAGGTTCGCGATGCGCACAAGGATGCGATCTGCGCCATCCACAAGATCCCCCTGCTGCGGCTGCCCACCACTGGCAGCGGGGAGGAACGGCGGATTCGCCAGTGGCTTGACGCCTGCGTGTGATGCCCGGCCGGTATGGGATGCGGCATCTCTACCCCGCCGCCAGCATGAGCTGCCCGAAGAACCCGGCCAGCCCGGCGGTGTCGGTCAGCGGCAAGACGTTGGCAACGTACTGGTCGGGCCGCACCACCACGACGGCACCGCCACGGTCGATTCCGCGAGCCTCGAAGATGTCGCGGACGGGGTCGGCGGCGTAGACCAGCTCGTAGTCAATGAGCCCGAACGGGCCTGTACGCGGCATGAACGTTGCTGGCACCCGGCCCAGGTCGACGCCCTCAAAGTCCTGCTGGGCGATGAGCTTGACGTCAAATACGGCGTCGATGTCACCGTCCTTCGGCGTGTATTTGACCAGCGGGGATTCGGGGGAGGTTGACAGCCAGCGGGCCCAGTCCGACAGCGCCGACGGTTCCCCGATGGCAGGAGCGTCGGCGAAGGCGTAGAGGCGCCAGCGCCCGTCGGCCCGGTGGTGGTGGCCCAACTGCACAGGGTTGGCGTCGGCCACCCTGACCACGGGGGCTGATTTGAAGCGCTTGCCGATCGGGAATCCCATGGCCAGGTCCTGGTGCACGGGTTGACCGATGAGCATTGACGGCTGGTACTGGGTCATGAAGCCCGCAGGGAATTCGAAGGTGCGCACGTAGTAGTCCTCAAGCTCTGTGGGGTCCTCCATGTCCTCGGGCCGCATGGCCATCAGGGTTGACCATTCAAGGTCAAAGTCGATGAGATCCTTCGCGATGACCTGGCGCTCGGCCGAATACGTTGCCAGCAGCGACGCTGGGCTGCGGCCCTCAAGCACGTGGGCGATCTTCCAGGCCACGTTGAAGCCGTCCTGCATGGAGACGTTCATGCCCTGCCCGGCCTTGGCGCTGTGGGTGTGGCAGGCGTCGCCCGTAATGAAGACCCGCGGCAGGCGGGCGCCGAGCTGGTCTAGGGGGACGTCGTCGAACCTGTCGGTGAGCCGGTGCCCCACCTCGTAGACGCTGGTCCAGGCAACGCTGCGCACATCAAGGGTGTAGGGGTGCAAGATCCTGTTGGCCTTGGCGATGATTGTTTCGATCGTGGTGTTGCGGACCGCGTGCTGCCCGTCCTCAACCACGTCGCCGAGGTCTACATACATGCGGAACAAGGATCCTCCCTCGCGCGGGATCAGCAGGATGTTCCCGCCGTCGCCCGACTGGATGGCGCACTTGGCCCGGATGTCGGGGAAGTCGGTGACGGCCAGGACATCCATGACGCCCCACGCGTGGTTGGCGTGGATGCTGCTGTGTTTCGCTCCGATCGATTCGCGGACGGCACTGTGCGCCCCGTCGGCACCCACCACGTACTTGGCATGGACCACCCGCACTGCGCCGGCGTTCTCCCCTGTCCGGAGCAGTGTCACCGCGACCGGGTATTCACCGGTGGCGGCTATTTCCAGGCTTTGGAACGCCCAGCCGTAGTCGGGCGTAATGCGCGCCGGGGAGTACGCCATGACTTCGGCAAAGTAGTCGAGCACGCGGGCCTGGTTCACTATCAGGTGCGGAAATTCGCTGATGCCTGTCGTGTCATCCGGAGCCCTGGCCGCCCTGGCAATCCTTGTGTGATCCACCGGGTCGGGTTTCCAAAAGACAGTGGCTGTGATCCTGTAGGCCTCGGTGATGATGCGCTCGGCGAAGCCAAACGCCTGGAAGGTTTCCACGCTGCGGGCCTGGATGCCGTCGGCCTGGCCAATTTCCAGCCGCCCGGGGCGGCGCTCCACAATCCTGGTGCTGAGGTTCGGGAACGCGGACAACTGGGCGGCTGTGATCATGCCCGCAGGTCCCGCGCCCACAATCAGCACGTCCATCTCGGCGGGCAGTTCCACGGGCCGATTGATCCCCGTCCCTTCCGCGGGCTTGATGCGCGGATCGCCGGACACATACCCGTGCTGGTGGAATTGCATCTACTTCCTCCCCGTTGCCGCGCTGCAAACTGCCCTTGCTGCCAGTCGCGGATGGCGTCCTACCGCATGCAGAACCGGCACTCCTCCATCATCATGTGCCTCTTGGGCACCCCAATCAAGGGGTGGCCGGGGCGGGTGTCCGGCGTCGGACTAATCGGTGCAGGTGCCTGGCTTAGGGCAGCCGTGCAGCGTGGGCTGCAGCGGTTTCCAGAAGCTGCGGCACACCCGCCTCAAGCGCGGCGCCGAACGACTCGTTGTCGGCGCGTTCCCCCTGCTTCCATCTCGTGTAGATCGCCTCGCTGAAAATGGCGGCCTTCCACAACGCGAGCACCTGGTACCAGGGAAGGGCAGTGAGGTCCAGACCAAAGCGTGCGTTGTATCTGGCAGCCATTTCGGCGCGGTCCAGGTAGCCGGGCAGTGCCGTCACTGGCGTGAGCTCCAGCAGGGTCGGCCGCGTCCCCGCCTGCGCGTACGTCGCAGTCAGGTAGCCCAGATCGGCAAGGGGGTCGCCCAGCGTGGCCATTTCCCAGTCAAGGACCGCCCTCACCCGGGCCGGACCCGTCCGGTTGAACATCAGGTTCCCCAGCCGGTAGTCGCCGTGGATCACTGCCGTGCGCTGCGTGTCCGGCCGGTTCGCCTCAAGCCACTGCGCCAGCGCCGCCACTTGAGGAAGGTCGCGGCTTGCACCCATCTCCCACAGCCCGGCAAACCGCGCCACCTGCCGTTTCAGGTATCCGTCGGGGCGCCCGATCCCGGCAATCGGGCCGCTGCCGGCATCCACCGAATGCAGTTTCACGAGCATGTCGGCCGCAGCCTCGCTCGTGGCGCGGCGCTGCTGGGGCGCATCCACATGTGCGGGTACGGTGTCCGTCACGACGTCCCCGTCCACGAATTTCATGATGTAAAACGGCACGCCCAGCACGTTGGGATCCGCGCACACGGCCAGGATTTTCGGGACAGGAATGCCCAGTGGCGCCAACAGCGACTGGATGTGCGCCTCCCTGAGCATGTCATGGGTGGACGGAGGCAGGGGCGGGCGCGGTCCCCGGCGAAGCACGACGTCGGCCCCGTGCCTTTTGATCCTGAACGTCACGTTGGACTGTCCCCCGCCGATGCGTTGGGCGTGCACGGGACCTGTGCCAAGGCCCGATGCGTCGAGGAACTCCTCCACCCGTTCAAGGACCAGCAGCGGCGGCGCGTCCTGCCGGGCGGCCTCTTCGGTGGTCCGGACAATGTCGGCCTTGGCGCCCATCAAAGTTCCCCTTCGTGGATGGTTGCCGCGCCCTGGAATGCCTCCCCGGCGGCAACTGCTCGTCGCCGCCCGGATGCGGCCCTGCGTGCGATGGCCCATTTGTGGGTTTCGGTGGAGCCGTCGTAGATGCGGAACGCGCGCACCTCATTCAGGTATTGGATCAGCGGCATCCCGTCGGAGACCCCGTCGCCGCCGCACAGCTGCACGGCCCTGTCAATCACCCTGTACACCGCCTCGGAGCAGTGCACCTTGGCCACCGACGACAACGCCGAACCCGCCTTCGAATCCACCGCCAGCAGCGCCGCACACCTGGCAATGATGGCGTCGGACGTCTCGATGTCAAGGACGGACTGGGCGATCATCTCCTGCGCAATGCCCAGCTGTGAGAGGTGAGCACCAAACATCTCCCGCGTGTTGGCGCGGTCAAGCATGATGTCCATGGCCCGGCGGGCCAGCCCCAGCCAGCGCATGCAGTGCGTCAGCCGGGCAGGGCCAAGCCTCACCTGCGCGTACGTGAAGCCCAGGCCGGCTTCCCCGAGGACGGCGGAGCCGGGAACATGGACGTTCTCGAAGTGGACGTGGGAATGCCCGCCGGCGATGTACTTGTCCATGGTGTGGATGGGCGCGCCAAGCTGCACGCCCGGGGTGTCCATGGGCACGAGGAACATGGAGGCGCCCGCCGGGGCCCCAGCCCCATCACTGCCGGCCGCGTCGGCCTCGGTGCGGGCCATGACAATGGCGAAATCGGCAAGGGTTGCACCGCTGGTGAACCGCTTGTGCCCGTTGATGCTCCATCCATTGCCGTCGCGCACCGCCGTTGTGGTCAGCGCTTCGGGGTCGGACCCGGCGCCGGGGTGCGGCTCGGTCATGGCAAAACAGGAGCTGATGTCACCGGCGGCAAGCGGGAGGAGAAAACGCCGTTTTTGTGCCTCGGTGCCGATCAGGTTCAGCATGTGCATGTTTCCCTCATCCGGCGCCATGCAGTTAAGCACCGCAGGGCCGATCGGCGAGTAGCCGGCCTCCTGGAACACGGGCGGCCAGTGTTCCACCGCCAGTCCCTGCCCGCCGTAAGCCACGGGAACGTGGGGCGCGAACACCCCCGCCTCCCGCGCGGCCACCGCCAGTTCCCGCCTGACTGAAACGTTCAGGGTCTGGCCAGGCCGCGGTTCGGCGGGGATCACCGTGCTGCGGATGAACTCGCGGGTGCGCCGGCGGAGGTCTTCAACGGACGCCGGGTAGACACCAAGGAACGGTGTTGCGCCGTTCATGCTCAGCCCAACCCACCCGTGTTGCGCAGGCCGCCGTCGAGAGTCAGGACCTGCCCCGTCACCCAGGAGGCATCGGCGGAGGCGAGGTAGGCGACGGCGGAGGCCACGTCGTCGGGCTCCCCCAAACGCCCCAGCGGGTAGGCCGCGGCAACTTCGCGCTCCCGGCCCTCGTAGAGCGCACTGGCAAAGCGGGTCTTCACCACGGCCGGCGCCACGGCGTTCACCCGGATTTGCGGGGCCAGTTCCACCGACAGCGTGCGCGTCAGGTGGGACACCGCGGCCTTGCTGATGCCGTACAGGCCAAGGCCGGGCGCGGGGAGATCGCCGCTGATGGAGGACACATTGACCACATTGGCCCGCCGCTCCCTGAACCCCAGCCCGGGATGCGCCAGCACTGCCTGCGTCCAGGCGAGCGTGCCAAGGACGTTGACCTCGAAGATCTTGCGCGCCGCGTCAAGGTCAACGGTTTCCAGCGGCCCGTACACGGGGTTGATGCCTGCGTTGTTGACAAGGACGTCGAGCCCGCCGAAGTGATGGTCGACGGCGGCCAGCACCTGGGCGCGGTGCTCGGGGTCATCCGTGTGCCCGGCAATGGCGACGGCGTTGCCGCCAAGGGTTGCCAGCGCCTCATCCAAGGCCTCCTTGTGCCGGGCGGTGATGAGAACGCTGGCACCTTCTGCGGCGAGACGCTGCGCTATGGCCAATCCGATCCCCCGGCTGGCGCCCGTGATGAGCGCCGCCTTGCCGATGAAGCGCCGGGCAGGGGGCGTGCTGGTGTGCGGGGCGTCCTGGGCCATGGGGTCCTCTCAGTCGTGAACCCGCCTACTCGGCGGTAGCTATTGCCAGCATGCTGTGCAATTCGGCAACGGTCAAGGGTTCAGGCACTTAGGGTCCGGGCACCACAGGGATCAGTCGCCGGTGGGCTTGCCTTTGTCGCGAAGTGCGTTGCGTTGTGCGGCCGCGGCCAGCGCCGATACGTGTATCTGCTCCGGCGTCAGGCCGTCGCGGTTAAAGGGAGGGAGGAGTTCGGCGCGCATCGCGTCCTCGAGCTCCGCGAGCTGTTCCGGCTCCGAAACCAGGGCAAAGGATGTGCCAAGGTTGCTGACCATCCAGGCACTCAGGAGTTCCTCGTCCGTGTCGGTCAGCCGCGGGTGTGCGGACCGTCCGTGCCACTGTGCCTGAAGCCCGAGCAGTGCGGCCAGGGAACGGCGGAAGGTGGATTTTGATGTTTGCACGTCATGGTGGCGGGCACGGCTGCGCAAGTTCGTGGCTTTGCCCACGTAGAGCAGATCACCGCGCTTGAGGGGCTTCAATTCGGCGGGCCATTGAACATCCTTGGGCAGTCCGCCCGTCAGGAAACACTTGTAAATGCCAGGGGCGAAAGGCATCGCCTGCCATGCAGTTTTGGCGGGGGTAGTTGTAGTCCATTTGAGATCTTTCATGCGTTGACCTTACGACATGGCCACGCACCCAGGCCACGTTCCCTGGCCCGCTGACAGATATGCACGGTGAGATCGGCGCAGGCAGCCGCGCTTTATGCTCCGGCGAAGTCGTCTGCCGGATCAAATTCAACCCTGGCAACGACTTCCTGCGTCCGGGCGTCGATCATGGCGGCCTCGAGGTCGTCCTCGATCATGATGAATTCGCCCTTGTCGGTCATAAAGTGCCACGCCAGGACGGTTTCGCCGTTGTGTTCGTGGTTGGGGTCGCCCAACGTGATTTTTGCCAGTTCATGGCCGGAGACAGAGCAAAGTTCGCGGATGATGAGCTCGAACTCGGGTGCATTCTCACGTGCCGCCTCGGCCTGGCGTTCGGCCAGGTCAGGGATGAGTGCAACGCGGTGGGCAATGTGCGCGGCCAGCGCTGCCGGGTCCAGCACCAGCAGGCCTGCCTGGCCGATCAGCCATGCCGCATTGAGCCCGGTGACATCTTCGTCCTCGAACAATTCCTCAAATTCACTGTCGAGGGATTCCATGGCGGCGACGCTCTCGGAACGCTCGGGTGCCGCCTCGTCGTCGAGGTAGGCTTCCAGTTCCTGCTCGGACAATAGATCATAAAGTGCCGCCGTGCGGTTGAAGAGGTCGAGGTGCTTAATGGCACCCATGGCCGAAAGCCCTTCCCGAATGTAGCCGTCAAGCTCGTCCCTGTCGGGGGTCATGAAGGCATACTGGGCGAATCCGCCGTCGAGCGCCGAGGTGAGGTAGAAGTCGACAAAGTAGCTGCGCAACGCGTTCGGGGCGATCTCATCTTCGTTCAGGTGGGCCAGGTACATCTCGTTGACAACCGAGACATTGTCGCTCACAACGTCTTCGTTGCTGGCGCCGGTCGTGGTCAAAACTACCGGGAATTGGTGCGTGGTCATGATGGATCCTCACTCTTGGGAGCGTTCTACTGACACGTTCACGCTATGTCCCGCCGGCGGACGGCAGGCACAAGGCCAGGTGAACGTCAGGCGAAGACCAAGAAAACGTTGCTTCCGCGACACGACCGCCCCACGGACCCAGCCCCTGACCCCCTAGCGTCCCTCGTGGGCGGCAAGGAACCTGTACACCTCGGTTTCATCCACGCCGGGGAACGCACCCTGCGGCATGGCGGCCAGCAGGTGCGAGTTGGCGCGCGTTGACGGCCAGGCGTTCCCCGCCCACTCGGCGGACAACTCGGCAGGGGGACGGCGGCAACAGCCTGGATCCGGACACTTTGACTTCGAGCGTTCGGTGGTTTCCCGTCCGCGGAACCACTTCACGTGCTCATACGGCACGCCGATGCTCAGCGAGTACTCCCCCGATGAGTGCCGCTCCGTCCGTGCCGTGCACCAGTAGGTGCCGGCCCCGGTGTCCGTGTACTGGTTGAACGCACGGAACTTGTCGGGAACATCAAAGACAGCACGGGAGGTCCAGAACCTGCACACCGCCTGGCCCTCGATGGCGCCTGTGTGGTCGGCAGGGAAGTTCACGCCGTCGTTCTCGTAGGCCTTGTGGATGATCCCGGACTCATGCACCTTCTGGAAATGTGTGGTGATGCCCAGATGCTCGGTGGCCAGGTTCGTGAACCTGTGGGCCGCTGTCTCATAGGAGACGGCAAATGCGTCCCGGATATCCTCGATGGCCAGTTCCTTGGCTGCCTTGGCCTCCTTCAGGAAATCAACCGTGGCCCGTTCAGGCATGAGCAAGGATGCCGCAAAGTAATTTGTGTAGACCCGCTGGCGCAAAAAGTCTGCGTAGTTCCGCGGCGTCTCGTGCCCCAAAACATAGTGTCCAAGGGCCTGCAACAGCACCGACCGGGGGTCATGGTCCGAACGCTGGCCGTGCGTGAGATAAATTCGGCGATTCTTCAAATCCGTCACCGAACGGGTTGAATGCGGCAGATCCCCCACATAATGCAGATCAAAACCGAGGTGCTCGGCGACGTCGGCGGCCACGTGGTGGGACAGCGGCCCCCTGTCATGGCCCACGGCTTTTAGGAGGTCCTGCGCCTGGCGTTCAATCTCGGGGTAGTAGTTGTTGCGTCCGCGCATTTCCAGCCGCAGTTCGCTGTTGGCCCGGCGGGCCTCCTCAGGGGTGGCCGACTGTTCCTCGAGTCGCCGCTCAAGTTCATGCTGCAACCCCACAAGGGACTCAAGCACTTCGGTGGAAAGCCGCGAGCTGACGCGGACAGTGGGCAGTCCCAGCGACTGGTACAGCGGCCCGCGCTGGGCCCTTTCCAGCTCGATTTCAAGTGCCGCACGCCGGCTCGGCGGCTCGGCGCCGAGCAACTGGTCAAGGCCTACGCCAAGTGCCCCGGCCAGGTGTTGCAGCAGGGTCAGTTTGGGTTCCCGTTTGCCATTTTCGAGCAAGGAAAGCTGCGACGGCGCTGCCCCAACTTTTTCGCCCAGGTCATCAAGTGTCATGCCCAGCCCCTTGCGCAGGTGCCGCACCCTGCGCCCCAGGGAAATGATGTCCAATTCGTCCTCTGCCGCGGCTCCCTTGCCGCGCGGCGCCAGCGCTTCGCCTATGTTCCAGCCCACATTAGTCATTTCTTGAGAATACGTGAAGAACTGCAGATCTTTCCAGCAATTCCCTCTATGAACGGCTTGAAATCACCTGAATAGTTCAAATCACGAAGAAGGAACCAAGATCTCCGCCGGCTCACCGAAGAGCCATCGGGATCGCAGACCACAAGGAGCTTTCCATCATGACTGCAGCATTTGAACCCGCAATGACGCCGGAACAGCACAATGCACAGGCAGCCGCCGCTCTCGAACTTGAATGGGCCGCCAACCCCCGCTGGGAAGGTATTGAACGCAGCTACACTGCCGCAGACGTCATCAAATTGCGTGGCCGCGTCACGGAAGAGCAGACCCTGGCCCGCCGCGGCGCGGAAAAGCTCTGGGACCAGCTTCGCAACGCAGGAACCGAGGACTACACCCACGCACTCGGGGCCCTGACAGGCAACCAGGCCGTGCAGCAGGTCAAGGCAGGTTTGAAGGCCATCTACCTCTCCGGCTGGCAGGTTGCCGCCGACGCCAACACCTCGGGAAACACGTACCCGGACCAGTCCCTGTACCCCGTGAACTCGGTCCCCACGGTGGTCCGCCGCATCAACAACGCCTTGTTGCGTGCCGACCAGATTGAATTCTCCGAAGGCAAGCTGAGCGTTGAAGATTGGATGGTGCCGATCGTGGCCGACGCCGAGGCCGGCTTCGGCGGCCCGCTAAACGCCTACGAACTCATGAAATCCATGATTGCCGCCGGCGCAGCAGGCGTGCACTTCGAAGATCAGCTCGCCAGTGAAAAGAAGTGCGGCCACCTCGGCGGGAAGGTCCTGATCCCCACGGTCCAGCATATCCGCACGCTGAACGCCGCAAGGCTCGCGGCCGACGTCGCCGGCGTCCCCACCGTCATCATTGCCCGCACAGACGCCGAGGCCGCCACCCTGATCACCTCCGACGTCGATGACCGCGACAAGCCCTTCATCACCGGCGAGCGCACCCCCGAAGGTTTCTACACTGTGCGCAACGGCATTGAACCGTGCATTGCCAGGGCACTGGCCTACGCACCGCACGCGGATCTCATCTGGATGGAAACCGGCACCCCGGACCTGGCCCTGGCGAAGAAGTTTGCCGACGCCGTCCACGCCGAGTTTCCCGACCAGATGCTCGCCTACAACTGTTCACCGTCGTTCAACTGGAAAAAGCATCTGGACGACGCCACGATCGCTGCGTTCCAACGTGAACTCGGCGCCATGGGCTTCAAGTTCCAGTTCATCACCCTGGCTGGTTTCCACGCCCTGAACTACTCGATGTTTGATCTTGCCCACGGTTACGCCCGGGATGGGATGAGCGCCTACGTCGAACTGCAGGAGCGCGAATTTGGCGCAGAAGAACGCGGCTACACCGCAACCAAACACCAGCGTGAAGTAGGCACAGGCTACTTCGATGCGGTGGCGAGCGCATTGAACCCTAACAGCGGCACCCTCGCATTGGCAGGCTCTACCGAAGCCGAGCAGTTCCACTAACCCCCACCCCTCACCTCAGCCTTGGAGAACCCCCATGAACTCAACGAACAGCCTGAACGGAATCACGTTCAACGGCATCACCTTGACGGCACCGCCCCTCCACCGCCAGGATGAAATCCTGACCCCCGAGGCCTTGGATTTCATCGCCGCACTGAACAGGACTACGACGGCGCGGCGCCAGGAATTGCTCGACGCCCGCAAAACCCGCCGCAGCCAGATCCTCAGCGGCAGCGACCCCCGCTACCTGCGTGAAACATCCGCCATTCGCGAAGACCCCCGCTGGCGCGTTGCTCCCCCGGCTCCCGGTTTGGAGGACCGCCGCGTTGAAATCACCGGGCCTGTTGACCGCAAGATGACGATCAACGCCCTGAACTCAGGGGCCAAGGTCTGGCTGGCCGATATGGAGGACTCCTCAACACCCACCTGGGGCAATGTCATCCGCGGACAGCTGAACCTCATTGACGCCCTTGAACGACGCATCGACTTCACGAGCCCCGAGGGCAAGGAGTACAAGCTGGCCCCGGCCGATGAACTGCCCACCATCGTGGTCCGTCCCCGCGGCTGGCACCTGCCGGAGAAGCACCTGCTGATCAACGGCAAGCCGATGGCCGGCGGAGTCGTGGACTTCGGCCTGTACTTCTTCCACAATGCCCGCCGCCTGATCGCTGCGGGCAAGGGACCGTACTTCTACCTGCCGAAGATTGAAAACCACCAGGAAGCCCGCCTGTGGAATGACATCTTCATCCAGGCACAGGACCTGTTGGGCATCCCGCAGGGAACCATCCGCGCCACGGTTTTGATCGAGACCATCACGGCAGCCTTCGAGATGGAGGAAATCCTCTACGAACTGCGCGACCACGCGGCCGGCCTGAACGCCGGCCGCTGGGACTACTTGTTCTCCGTCATCAAGAACTTCCGCACCCGCGGCCCCCGGTTCGTCCTGCCCGACCGCAACCAGATCACCATGACAGCCCCGTTCATGCGCGCCTACACCGAACAGCTTGTCCGTGCCTGCCACACGCGCGGCGCCATGGCGATCGGCGGGATGGCCGCGTTTGTGCCCAACCGCCGCGACCCTGAAGCTAACGCCAACGCCATGGCAAAGGTCCGTGCCGACAAAACACGCGAGGCCAACGACGGCTTTGACGGTTCATGGGTCGCCCACCCCGACCTTGTTCCCGTTGCCATGGAGGTCTTCGACGAGATCCTTGGCCGGAACCCGAACCAGATCAGCCGCACCCGCGAGGACGTCGAACTCGACGACCGTGCCCTGCTGAACGTCGCCGGCACCCAGGGCACCATCACCGAACACGGCATCCGCGAGAACATCTGGGTCGGCATCCAGTACATCGAGTCGTGGCTGCGCGGGCACGGCGCCGTCGCCCTGAACAACCTGATGGAGGACGCCGCCACAGCGGAAATCGCCCGCTCCCAGATCTGGCAGTGGATCCACAGCCAGGCCATCACCGACCAGGGCGAGCTCATCACCTACGACTGGGTCTGCCAGATGCTCGAGGAGGAGTTTGCCAGGCTCCCCCGCTTCGACGGGGACCGTTTCGAGGACGCCCTGGAAATCTTCACCAACGTCGCAATGAGCGAGGAATTTCCCGCCTTTTTGACCACCGCCGCCTACGCGAACTACCTGCACGAACGCGAACTGGTGGACGCCTAAGATTTGGCTGCTCCCACCGGACGCGACGCCACTGCAGGCCCGAGATCCGGGTCCCGGTGGGGCAGCCATTAGTTTCCCGTCGAAAGGGGCGGAATAAGCGCCGGCTCGCCGCCGTTGCCGCCAGTATGAAGATTGAAATCTGGTCCGACGTGGCCTGCCCCTGGTGCTACATTGGCAAGCGCCGTTTCGAAACTGCCCTTAACGCGTTCCCGCACAGGGACTCCGTGGATGTGCAGTGGAAGAGTTTCCAGCTGGACCCCACCCTCCCCGAGCACTATGACGGCACCGAGCTGAGCTACCTGGTTGAGCGCAAGGGCATGGACCCCGAACAGCTCAAGGGCATGCTCACCCACGTCACCGGCGCCGCCACCGCCGAGGGCCTGAACTTCAAGTTCGAGAACGTGGTGGTCGCCAACAGCTTCCGCGCCCACGAACTGCTCCACCTGGCCAAGTCCCACGGACGGGGCGACGCCGTGAAGGAAGCCCTGCTTTCGGCCCACTTTGAGCACGGGGTCGACATCGGCAACCGCGAGGCACTGGTAGCCGTCGGCACCGAGGCAGGCCTGTCCGCCGTCGAAATCAACGAGGCCCTTGACAGCGCAAAGTACGCCGATAATGTCCGCAACGACATCGCCGAGGGCCGCGCCCTTGGCGTCCAGGGCGTCCCGTTCTTCGTCATTGACAGGAAGTACGGCATCTCCGGTGCCCAGCCCGCTGAAGTGTTCGGCCAGGCGTTGGAGCAGGCGTGGCAGGAAGCCAACCCGCTGACCATGGTCTCGGCAACCGGAGGAGAAGGCGCCGAGGTGTGCGGCCCCGACGGCTGCGCCATCTAGGATGCACCCGAGGTGGGCCGGCCGGTTCGGAGTACCCATGCAGGTACTAGCAAAGTGACGTCGTGACGCTTCTGGACAAACGGCCTGCGACACCGTGGCCGTCACCTATGTCAGGGACGGTAAAAGGGGCACAACAACCATCACATGGGCCTGGCCGGGGATGGCGTGGGAACTAGCTGGCTGCTTCAACGGCCTGCCGGGCCGTTGCCAACGGCAGGAGCTTGGACCGTGTGGCGTAGATGCCGACGGGCGGGAAGCGATTGGCGTGCCAAATTCGGTCTGCGCATCAGGACTCGTCATGAACTTCACAAACTTCAGGGCGCCGTCCTTGTTCTTCGTGTTCTTGAAGATTGGAAGGTTGATTCCCGCTACATGGCTGGCGACGTTTGACTTGGCGTTTGCCGGCGCGGGGAACGCCACAACGCCGTACTGATCGGCTTTCATGCCGTTTGCAATGATGCTGTTCTCAGCATTGCTCTCGTTGATGATCATGGCAACCTTGCCCGTTGCAAAATCGTCGACTGCCTTGGTGTCCTGGCCGTATTATGCGTTGGCGACGCCCACGACCATGTCCACCTGCATCAAGTCGACGAAACGCCTGCTTCCGTCAACCACACCGTCGGAGGTGAAGGTTGGTTTGCCGTCTGCGTCGAAGAGTTCGGCCCCGTTCTGTGCGGCGTTGATTAAGGCGAAGTGGGCATTCTCCGTGTAGCTGCTGGCTGTCAGCGCACACCCGTGCTTGCCACCAATCGCCTCAAAGGCTGCCGAGTACTCGGTTGAAGTGGAACACTTAACCCGTGTCCCAGCAGGAGATCCCTATGACGTACTCGCTACAGCTGTACACCGTTCGCAGTCCCCTTTGAAGGAGACCTGGCCCCGTCAGCACTGACCTTCGACGCCGCGTTCAGCGACACCGCTAGAGTGGATCCATCATGAGCATTCCAAAGTCAGCCCCCGCCTCGGTCCGCATCGACGCATGGCTCTGGGCCATCCGTGCTTACAAGACCCGGTCCATGGCCACCGCCGCGTGCCGGGCGGGCCACGTGAAACTCAATGACGCCAACGCCAAGGCGGCCCACACGGTTGTCCCCGGTGACACGGTCCGTGTCCGCCAGCCCGGCTATGACAGGATCCTGGAAGTACGCCAGCTCATCAACAAGCGCGTGGGCGCGGAAGCCGCCTCGCATTGCTTCACCGACCACACTCCCCCGCGCCCAACACTTCCGGCACTGGGCCTGCCGCAACGCGACCGCGGGACGGGCCGGCCCACCAAGAAGGACCGCCGCGACATGGACAAGCTGCGCGGGGGCTGAGCGCTTAGCCGAACGTGCCGCCGTCGTTCCTTGAAGAACGACGGCGGCACGTGGGTTTGGGGTACAAGGCCGGCTCAGCGCGCCCCCGCCCGGGCAACCGGGGGCAGGTCCCAGTCGTCGTTGCTCGTGCGCAGGATCGCCATGCTGACCATCAAACTTGCCAGGGTCGTCAACCCCCATCCCAAGGTCACATCAAGTAGGCGGCTCGGGATGACTACGGCCGCGATGAAATGGAGCGGCTGCGAGACCATCAAGGCGATGGCCACCCACCACTTCACTATGCCGGCACATCCCAGGGCCACGCCGATCAGGATCAATCCCACGATGTGCCCGGCAAGCCAGATGAGCCCGGCGACCATGGCAACCGCGCCGGCTTGGAGTGCGTCACCGATCGTGACGATCTCGGCTTGGGCGAAACCGCTGTGCCCCAGCTGATTGACAAGGTAGTCGGCGTTGACGGTGGCACCTCCCTAGCACCACCCCACAAAGCACATGATCGTCCCCACTGCCGCAAGCACCGGTGCTCCCCGGCGGGCAACATAGCCTGCCCCCCAAAACGCCTCCCAGCAAGACAGGCATGGCCAGCAGCCCCAACCACACAATGATGGTCATGGTTCCGGAGTTCTCCAACGACTTGGCATGCTGTTGCCGACCTTCAGGAGAGGGTTTTTGCCAATGCCGCGGGGCCCGCAGACCTGGAATCGGTGCTGCGTACAGCCACCGGTGACACGGCCCTGCGGGTGTGATCGTCCCCGGTCGGGCGGAGAGCCGGCAGGGTGACCAAACCTTCAACGCAACCATTCTCAAGGCGCTGTCCCCGATTGTGGAGATGGGCCGCCAGCAGCTCGAACTTGCCGCGTCGCTGGCAGATGTGGACGCCAGCAGCATCTGCCGCTGCCCAGCAAGGAACTCCACGACCAGCTCGACGCGTCGGTGACGGAGCTTGGCACGGCGGTGGCCGAATTGCGTCAGCTCGCCCATGGGGTTCGCCCCAGCGCCTTGGATGACGGCCTGCCCGCGGCGTTGCGTCAGCTTAGTGGACGCTCACCCACCCCGCTCACCCTGCATATTGTGGAGCCATTGCCGGAGGTGCCGGAAATTGTTGGTGCCACAGCGTATTTTGTCGCGTCCGAGGCAGTTCACAACGCGACCAGACATGCGCAGGCACAACGCATCAGTATCGTCTTGAAGCAGCAGGGTGTATCGATTTCCCTGCGGATCAGCGACGACGGCCGCGGCGGGGCCCGGTGTGCCGAAGGCGGCGGCCTGGCCGGGCTAACCGACAGGGTCAACGCACTCGGCGGCGAGCTGCGGCTGACCAGCGCCGAGGGCCGTGGAACCACGCTTGAGGCGGTCCTGCCATGCGGCTGATCATTGCCGAAGACTCCGCCTTGTTCCGCGAGGGCCTGTCCGGGTTGTTGGAAGCCGCCGGCCACGAGGTGCTGGCCGCCGTCGCGGATGCCACGCAAGCTGTGGAACAAACCAGGGCGCTGCGCCCGGAACTGGTCATCTTCGACGTGCGAATGCCTCCTGAGAATACGGACGACGGCGCCCGGGCGGCTGTCACGCTGCGTGGCGAGTTTCTGGACATCCTGTGCCGGGTCAGGGACGGAGGAAGCGCCTTCGATCCTGAATTAGTGCTTGAAATCATGGGTGCCGCCCGCCAAAACCAGGCCTTGGAGTCCCTCACCTCAAGGGAACGCGAGGTGCTGGCGCTCATGGCCGAGGGGCGAACCAAGATTGGGATCACCCAGCGACTATGGCTGACTGCCCGCACCGTCGAAACGCACGTGGCCAACACCCGGGAGGATCATCGCAGCGATTGAACCGTACGTATTCGGACGGGCCTGCCGGCGTCTTTCTTCTAATACGACGGCGGCACCCACCTTTTCCAGGCAGGCGCCGCTCTCGCGTGGGTTTGGCCAGCGGCCGGAAACAACAGGCCGCCCGCTATCCGGGAATCTGGATCCGGGCCTTCTGCTGCAGCAACTGATCCGTAACGCCAACGGTTGCGGCACCCGGCGCAATGTCGAAGGCAACAAAGCCGCGGGACTTGTCGCCGGCAGCCACCTCACCGGCAGGCAGCAGATCGTCGGCAAAGAATGCGAAGTCTCCCTTGCGGCCGTCTTCATTCTTGGCGGTGAAGTACAGCGGGTTGGAGGAGGTGGTTCCGGATTCGGTCTCCCACAGCACGTCCAGCAGCAGGTATTCACCGTTCTTCGGCTCAGTGGCAAGGAGGTTCGTGCTCACAACATTTGTCCGCTTAGCGGAGATGATGGTGATTCTGGCAACGTTTCCCTTCTTCAGGTCCACCGTGAACGGCACACCCACAACGGGTGCGTCGTTCTTGGCAGGCTCTTCGGCTTTCTTCTCATTAGCGGTGTCAACCTTTTTCTTAACCGGAGCTTCCAAGGGTGCTTGCACCGGCGCAACTGCTGCAGGCTTCTCGGCCAATGCTTCTGATGTTCCGCCCGCCGCTCCACCCCCGGACACGGAGCCGATGACCAGCAACACTGCTGTGACAATCCAGGCCACAACCTTGTGCTTGGCGTAGCCGGCGAGCAGCTGGCCCTTCTTGTCCCTCTGCTTGCCGGCCAACGTGATGACCAAGTCCACCAGTACCCACACGCCTGCACCACCCAGGGTGACGAGCTTGAGAATACCCGTCCCCACTTTGCCCAGGTAGAAACGATCAATGCCAAAGAACCCCAGGAACAAGGACAGCAGCCAGGTGGTGAGGAAGGATTTGGTTCCGACGCCCGCATCTTGCGGATCGGTGGCAAACGGTGCGGATGGCGCCTTCGTATAAACGTTGTTGGTCAATTCAAGTGTCCTTGTCTATGGCACTCCGGCCCTTGTTGGCCTCGAGTGAATGTGATGATCAACCGGAAAGTCCGGCGAATTACTGCTTGGTCCAGCTGCCGCAGCGGCTCGACTTGAAGTCCTGCCCCTCAATGATGGTCACCGACGGGCGGCCCCCTTTGGGCAGGTCGTTATCCACAATGTCCGAGCCGTTCGTCCCGCTGGCCAGGATGGCCCAGTAGCAGGAGGAGCCGACGTCGGCTGCAGTTACATAGGTGCCAGGTTCAATGTCTCGACCCACGGTCCGGGTGCCGTCGCCAAAGGTGTTCTTGGTCTTCTGCGCTTCAGCACCGGTCACAGCTTCCTCTCGCTTCTTGACCGCGGTCTCCTGCTCGGCAACCTTTCGTTCAGCCGCCGCCAGCGCGCTTTCACGATCAGTCACCTTGTCTTCGCGGCCTTTGATGGTTCCGCTCAGTGCCGCGAGCTTTTCATCCAACGTCCGGAACGAGGTCCTGGAATTTTCAAGGTCCTTCTCGACGGAAGACTTCTCTGCCGCCAACTGTGCATAGGCGTCGCTCTTGCTCGGGTCAGGCAACGTGGTGCCAAAGAATGTACCCGCGCCAAGAAGTACGACGGCGGCCAACGCGCCCACCAGCGCCTTGGACTTCCATGTCCGTTTCGCGGCGGCACCGGACTTTGCGGCAGGTGGAGTCTTGGGCGCCGGCACCGCTCCTGCAGTGCTTCCGCCAAGCTCACGTGCCAGCTTTGCCGCCGCGCCAGATCGTAGCGGCACTTCTTCGTCTTTGTGCTCCTCAGCCGTCATGGCCCTCTTCCTCGTTCCGTGTCGGCGTTCCTTGTTCATCAGGCACATCAGGGGCAGTGCCGGCCTCCGGTGGTCGGCGGAGGCCGCCCGGCAACGGTGGGCAGCCAAACAACCGCCCAAACGCCAGTCCCAGGACGTCGCCCGTGCTGCTGTAAATCAACCGCCGTCCGGGCGTACCTGTAGCTGCGTTGTTCCCGCCCATGATGTGCTTCCCCCAAATGATGAATGGTGTCCGTTGCTGTCAGGAACACGCTATGGCTTGCGCCGATGTTTGATAAGAAATTCATTGATAAGGGGACTTATCAACATTTTGTGCACATGGTGTGCATAACCGCATAAGCTGTTCTGACACCAATTAATCGGGGGGCACATGAACGGGCAGTCGACCACTCTGTGCATCTCCCTGGCTGAAATCGCTACCCTGACCCGGGTGAAGCGCCCAGTTGTGTCCATGTGGCGGCGCCGCAGCCAGGGCACGGCAACGCCGTTCCCGGAGCCAATCAAGCTGAACCGCGGTCAGTATTTGTTCGACGCCGGTCAGGTGCGGGAGTGGCTTGTCACAACCCAGCACGGCAACAACCCGCAAGCACCCGACGACATGGCTGCCTTCGCCCGCCACGACTCCTCACGGACAGATCCTAAAGCGGCATTCGTCGCTCTGACGGCACTTATCACGCTGCGCCGGCTGGTGGGCGAGCCCCTTGCCGGCATGGCCGCGGATGACCTGCTCGACGCCGCCGACGACATCGACCCGGACAACGACTTCCTTTACTCGGAGATCGAGGCCTTGGGCGGGGACGCCATGGACTTCGCCGCCCGCGCAGACCTGCTCATTGAGGCCGCCTATTCACCCGAAGCCGCCTTCGAAACGCTCATGCGTGAGCGCTTCCGGTCGGGCCTGCGGGACCACGCGGACACGGCATTGGCGGGCCCGGCCATCGACCTTGCCGCGATGACCGCCGTCGAACTTTCCAACCACTCCAACACTAGGGAACCGGTGTTTGTGGACCCCACAAGCGGCGGCAGCGATCTGCTCGTAGCCGTGCTCCACAGGCTGCCCGAGGACGCCGATCCGCGGCTGCTCACTCGCAGCGGCCGGGACGCGGCGTCTCGCACGGCGCTGCGCCGCCTGCTGGTCCACGGCGTTCATCGAGAGCGCCTGCACTTCACCAATTCGGGCGAGTTCTCTGTGGCGGAACCGGCCGTGCATGTGGCCTCCTACCCGCCGCCCGGGGCCCCGGAGATGCGGGCCATGAGGATTCTTGCGGACATTGAAAACACTGTGCTGCAGATGGACGATTCGCAGCGCGGGGTGATCGTGGCCCCGGCCGTGGCGTTGACGGATGCGCTCGAGGAGCCGGGGTCCGGTGCTGTGCGTGCGGCTCTGTTGCGGTCGGGCAGGGTGCGCGCCATCATCCGGCTTCCTGCGGGGCTCGTTCCGGCGAAGACCCGGCAGGCCTTGGCACTGTGGGTGCTGGGCCCGGCCCACGCGTCGGTGCCTATTGCCGAGCGCTGGACCATGGTCGCCGACCTCTCTGACACAGCCTTGAGCCACGACACCGTCCAGGACCTGGTGGGCGATCTTGCTGTCTCGATGGGATCGGCATCCACCATCCGCGCCCACGCCATGCGGTTTGCCCGCATCGTACCCACATCCCGGCTTTTAGCTCGTAGAGGTGCGCTGGTCCGGCAGGTCTCCGGCCTTGGCCCGGACGCGGACGCTTCCGAGCAAGCCGTCCGGGCTGACCGGCTCCTGGCCCAGCTCAACTCCCCCGCCGCCGCACCCGGCCCGCTTCCCTTTGCACTGTCGCTGGGCCATGGGTCCTCAGCCACCGCCACGGTGGATGAACTGCTGTCCCAAGAGCACCTGCGCTATGTAAGGGGTGTGCGCCTGATTGCGGGCCTTCCCCTAGCGGACGACGGCGGAGCCCGAGTTTTGGGACTGACGGAACTTGGACTTGGGGGGACTCCCGGACGCGGCGACTCTGCGGAGCGTCGCATCAACCGGCTGGTACTGGCCGCCAACCATCCACAGGCCCGCCTGAGCGAGCCCGGCGACGTCGTTTTTGCCACTGTTCCCACTCCCTCGGCGATGGTGGATGCGGAGGGCGGGTCCGTCATCGAATATCCGGCACGGGTGTTGCGGATTAGTGAGAAGGATCCCGGCGGGCTTATGCCGGAAATGCTGGCCGCTGACATCAATTCCGCGGCCACCAAGGATTGGCGGAACTGGGCGTTGCGCCTGGTGCCGCATGCCACGGCCCAACAATTGCGCCCCGTTCTGGCCCAGCTGGAACGTGAAGAAGCTGCAGCCCGGCTCCGGTTGGAACGGCTCACCGAACTCACCACGATCATCCGCGACGGCGTCAGCGCCGGCGGGCTCGTTGTGGACGCTACGATCGATTTAACGTAAAGAAAGCTGGATCATGCCCCCGAAGAAGCAAGTGGACGCCGCCCCGTCCACCATGAAGGAATTAAAGGACACCCTGTGGAAGGCTGCCGACAAGCTGCGCGGCTCCATGGACGCCTCACAGTACAAGGACGTGATCCTGGGGCTCGTATTTTTGAAGTACGTTTCCGATGCCTTCGATGAGCGCCGCGAACAGATCCGCACGGAGCTGGTGGCGGACGGGCTAAATGAGGACCAAATTGCCCAGCTCATTGACGATGTGGACGAGTACACCGGCCGCGGCGTGTTCTGGGTTCCGGCCCGCGCCCGCTGGACGTACTTGGCGCAGAACGCCAAGGGCACAGTTGCGTCGATGGACGAGCATGCCAAGAGCATTGGCGAGCTCATTGATGACGCCATGGCGTACGTGATGGGCGCCAACCCGTCACTGGCCGCCACGCTGCCCATGATTTTCAACCGCGACAACATTGATCAGCGCCGCCTGGGCGAGCTGCTGGACTTGTTCAACTCGGCCAAGTTCACCGGTGAGGGGGCCACCAAGGCCCGCGACTTGCTTGGTGAGGTGTACGAGTACTTCCTGGAGAAGTTTGCCCGCGCCGAGGGCAAGCGCGGCGGCGAGTTCTACACCCCGGCCGGGGTGGTGCGCGTGCTGGTGGAGGTTTTGGAGCCCACGCACGGCCGCGTGTACGACCCCGCCTGCGGGTCCGGTGGCATGTTTGTGCAGGCCGAGAAGTTCCTGGAGTCGCACAACAAGGAGGGCTCGGAGATTTCGGTCTATGGGCAGGAGCTTAATGAGCGCACCTGGCGTATGGCGAAGATGAACCTGGCCATCCACGGGCTCAACGGCAATTTGGCCTCGCGCTGGGGTGATACCTTTGCCCGCGACCAGCACCCGGACATGCAGGCCGATTTCATCATGGCCAATCCCCCGTTCAATATTAAGGACTGGGCCCGTTCGGAGTCCGATCCGCGCTGGAAGTACGGCGTCCCGCCGGCGGGCAATGCGAACTATGCGTGGATTCAGCACATCATTTCCAAGCTGGCACCGGGCGGTTCCGCGGGCGTGGTCATGGCCAATGGCTCCATGTCCTCCAACTCAGGAGGTGAGGGCGAGATCCGTGCTCAGCTGGTTGAGGCGGACCTGGTCTCCTGCATGGTGGCGCTGCCCACCCAGCTGTTCCGCTCCACCGGCATTCCCGTGTGCACGTGGTTCTTCGCCAAGGACAAGACCTTGGGAGCTGGCGGGTCTGTTGATAGGACCGGGCAGGTCTTGTTCATCGACGCCCGAAACCTGGGGCACATGGTGGATAGGGCGGAGCGCGCTCTTTCTGATGAGGACATTGCCAAGATCGCCGGGACGTTCCACGCCTGGCGCGGCTCTACTTCCGCTGTTGCTTCCGGCTTGGCGTACGACGACGAACCCGGCTTCTGCAAGTCCGTCACCCTCGCGGAGATCAAGGCCGCCGACTACGCCCTCACCCCGGGCCGCTACGTTGGCGCCGCCGAAGTTAAGGACGACGGCGAGCCGATCGAAGAAAAGATCGCCCGACTCTCCGCTGAACTGTTTGCCCAGTTTGACGAGTCCGAGCGCTTGGCAGCCGTAGTGCGCGAGCAGTTGCGGAGGGTTTCATGAGCCGATTTCCAAGTGTCAAACTTTCACAGGTAGCGACAGTCCGATCCGGGTTCGCGTTTAAGAGCGCCGATTGGAGGGCAGCCGGTGTCCCGGTTATCAAGATTAGAAATGTCACGCCGGGGAACGTGGTCTTGGAGAATTGTGGATTTGTTAGTGAGGATGTGGCGGCCAGCGCTGTTGCATTCGAGGCGCAATTTGGTGATTCCCTCATTTCAATGTCTGGCGCCACTGTTGGAGAAATTGGCAGGGTGCGTTTTGACCAGCGAGCCCTCGTCAACCAGCGAGTTGGCGCCTTCCGTGTGACGTTTCCAACTCACTTGGACAGTAACTACCTCTACCAATTTCTCCAGTTGCCGGACACAGTCGATTACTTCACGTCTTCTGCATACGGATCTGCACAACCAAACATCAGTCCCTCACTGATTTTAAACATCGATATTCCTTTGCCCCCGATCCAGGAGCAGCGAGCCATCGCCGAAGTCCTGGGCGCCCTCGACGACAAGATCGCCGCCAACACCAAACTCGCTGAAACCTCGCTTGAGCTTACGAAGACCCTGTTCCATAAATCCATCCTCGATGTCGAGTTTTCAGACAAGTCATTCGCGGACGTAGCTAAGGTCAGCGGTGGTGGAACGCCAAGCACCAAGGTGCCCGAATACTGGGGTGGTGACACCAACTGGGCAACGCCAACAGACGTGACCGCGCTGCGTGGCCCGTATCTGGAGGCTACTTCGCGACCCATTACGACCGAAGGCCTGGCAGCATGTTCGTCGGACTTGTTCCAGTCGGGCGCGATTCTCATGACTTCTCGAGCCACAATCGGTGCGTTTGCCATCGCACAGGTTCCAACTGCGGTGAACCAAGGATTCATTGTGGTGGAGCCAAACGAACCGAGCATGCGCTATTGGTTGTTCCATGAAATGCTCAGTCGAGTAGACGAGTTCATCTCCCTGGCCAATGGCGCAACGTTCTTGGAGCTGAGCCGAGGCAACTTCAAGAAATTCAAAGTGCGCCTAGCTGGTTCAGAGACTATGCAGTCCTTCGAAGCCAAGGCAATCCCTCTCCATTCTGTCGCCCAAAACGCGCTCAAGGAGAACTCTACGCTCGCCGCAACCCGCGATGCACTGCTCCCCCAGCTAATGTCAGGGAAGCTGTGCGTCAAGGACGCCGAAGCACTCGTCTCGGCGGCGGTCTAACGCGGTCTTGGCGGTGTCGCGACACCGCCAAGACCGTCACACGCTGGCACAAGTTCGCGATCGTTTGGCCTCCAAGTAATATTGCATGGGCTGCATCGGCCATGCCCGCCGCACAGGCCAACCGGTGGGAACAACCCCCGCATTTTTCAACTCTTAAAGGAATCCGATGGCAGCCATGCGCCCAGGCAATTCTGTCGCTCTCCGGGTAGCTGTTTTTTAGTCGCCGTGCTGTCCGGGCTCTATGGTGCAAGTCTCTTGGGGTTCAACCCGTTCCAGTCCGGCAAGAGTGAAACAGCTCTGCTGAATTCCATCCAAGACACCAGCAAGTACGTCGCCGCGGTCGGCGACTTTGAAGTTGTGGTCGATGACAAGGATGACAACCTCATATTGCCCAACATCATCTCCGGGCGTCGAACGATATTTGGCGGAGCAGGCACAGTCAACGCATATGTGGATATATCCGGCCTCGCCGAGGATGACCTGTCACTATCTGCTGGCGGAAAGTCAGTGAAGATCCGACTGCCGTAGGCGCAGCTGAAGAAGCAGGCAACTGAGAACACCAAGGCCATGCTGACCGGCATGTTCAGCTCGATGGAAATCCAGGCTACCTTCCGCCACTAGTACCCGCATTTGTCGGCCGGGAACTTTTTTGAGCCCATACCACTATCCTCGGCTCCCCATTGCCCTAATGTCCCCAAAGACCGATCATTAGACCAAAAATTGGTCAATGTTCCCGATTTTGGGTACATTAGCGTGATAGAGTGGCTACGTACCCAAAAATGGATACATAAGTCGGCCCTTATAACGAGGGATACAGATGACAGCAACACTGGTTACCAAGCGCCTAGGCAACTCCATTCGCAGGCGCCGCATCTCCCTTGGAATGACCCAGGAGGAACTATCCGAGCAACTGGGGATTTCTCGACCAAAGATCAGCGCAATGGAAAACGGACGGTTCGGCAGCACGAAACTGTTACTTGAGGTCGCCGAAGCCATAGGTCTCGATGTCTTCATGCTCCCTCGAGAAAATCGGATAGCTCGAGAGATTCGACTCGAGCAGGAGAATCTGCAAGCCGCCACCAAAGGCATCAGAGTTAGGCGCTCAGCCGATGGGTGACACTCTCGACGTGCTATTCAAAGATACTCGCGTTGGGGTGTTGACTTCTGACGGCCCCGGCGGCGGCGCCTCCCTGACCTATACTCCACTGGCATTGGAAACTTTCGGCCTAGGGTTCCCACTACTTTCTGTTCGCCTCCCGGTCAGGCCGACCATGTATCCGGCCACGCAAACACGAACATTTATTGACGGTCTCTTGCCTGAAGATCAGGTCCGAGCTCTCCTGGCTGATCGCGCACGGGTAGCCAACGACGACACTTTCGGGCTGTTGCGCGCATACGGCCTCGACTGTGCCGGAGCTATTCAAGTGGTCGACCCGGATTCGCCCGCGGCTGCCCGCTTACCAGGCGTTCATTGGCTCAGCAATGATGAACTCGCAGAAGTGGTTTCAGATCTTACATCAGCACCCCTGGGCGTCTCAGTCGGACCTGGTGTTCGTTCCAGTCTGGGTGGACTTCAAGGAAAACTTGTAGTTGTCGTAGACGGTGACCAGATAGGAATCCCTCTGAACGGACACCCTTCAACCCACATCCTCAAGCCAGCCCGCCTTACTGAGAAGGGTTCGGAGCGCTGGCCCGGCATAGCCCAACTGGAGGCCATGGGTCTTCGACTCATCAAGGAGACCACTAAATTTGGAGTGTCGGTGAGCGCTTCCGATGCCCGCGTCATAGATATCTCCGGACGCCCTGGCCTATTGGCCACACGGTTTGATCGTGAACAAGACGAATTAGGCACGGTTCATCGTATCCATCAGGAGGATTTTGCCCAGGCCCTCGGAATCAAGGAAAAGTACCAACAAGACGGGTTGACCCCTCCTCGTCTGCTGGACATGGCCAATCTCCTGAGCCTTCACGCAACAGCACCCGCCAAAGCACTCATACAACTATTGGAAATGGTGGTTCTCAACGCAGTCCTTGGAAACTGCGATATGCATGCCAGAAACTTGGCCCTACTTCTCAACGGCGGGGAGATCGGTCTAACGCCCGCCTATGATGTTGTACCCACGTCCGTCTGGCCGGACCATGAACGTGAGCTGTCCCTGCGCGTCGGCGGCGAGGCGTTCCTCAACGACCTCCGAGGTCAGCATCTACTTATCGAGGCAATTTCTTGGGGGATGAGGCGCCCCTCGGCGAACAGAGTCATTAGTCGCACGCTCGTGGCTCTGGAAAAAGCGCTGCCTTCCGTCCGGCAACAAGCAATTGAAGAAGGCTGGGACCACCCCCTCTTGGACTCCGTGGTAACGGAAAGCAGCGCCCGCATCAATACCCTGCGAACAACCTAGAAATCTTCGGAGAGTCCCAGCATCTCCGAAACATTTGGGTCCACCAGCATGGAAGCTGTGAAATCAGTCTTTCGGGAAGATCTGCACCACCGACGGGCGGGGCGCGCGCACCTGGCCACGCTTCGGCGTGGCACCCTGGGCAACGTAGTCGGGGAAGAATGAGGTGTGCGCCCCGTACGTCCCGTCCTCACCCGGGTGCTGCACTGCCACGAAGACCATGGATTCGTCGTCGTGGATGATGGGTCCACACGTCTCGGCATCTCGCGGCATGGAGGCGAACTGCTCCACGTTGCCCCTGTTGCGGCCCTCCAGTCCCACCTTGAACAGGCCGTCGTTGTAGCCAATGGTGGACGGCGCCCCGTCCGTCGAGATCCACAGGTTGCCTTCGGTGTCGAACGCCACGTTGTCCGGGCAGGAAATGGGGCTGACCTGCGATGCAGGGAAGCCGCTGAAGTAGGTTTCCGTGTTCTTCGCCGGGTCACCGCAGAGCATCAGCAGGTTCCAGTTGAACGTTGTGGCGGTGGCATCTCCGCGGCGCTCGGTAATTTCCACCACGTGACCGTCGCGGTTTTCGGTGCGCGGATTCACCTCGTCGGCAACTGCACTACTGCCCACGCCGCGCTTGCTGTTGTTGGTGCAGGCCACATACACCTTGCCCGTAGTCAGGCTCGGCTGCACGTCCTCGCACCGGTCCATCTTGGTGGCGCCGGCCTTGTCGGCGGCCAGCCGCGTGTAAACCAGGACTTCCTGGACACTCATACCGGAGATGGCGCTCTTGCCGTCGACCACCAACGGAAGCCACGCGCCGGAACCATCAAAGCTGCCATCTGCCGGCACCGTGCCGGAGCCGTCAATTTCCGCTGCGGAGTTGCCCGCGAATTGGGCTACGTACAGATCACCCTCACTGAGCAGTGTCATATTGTGCGCCTTGTCATTCTTCTTGTACTTGTTCTTCGAAACAAACTTGTACAGGTAGTCGAAGCGCTCATCATCGCCCGAATACGCCACCACCTTGCCGTTGTCCGCGATGATGACGTTGGCGCCCTCATGCTTGAAGCGGCCCAGGCTAGTGTGCTTTTTCGGGTTGGAGTGGGGGTTCTCCGGATCTATCTCCACAATGTAGCCAAAGCGGTTGGGCTCGTTGCGGTAGTCCTCGCCGCGGGCGTCAAAACGGGGATCATCCATCTCCCAGCCCATGCCCGTGGCTGCGTTGCCCAGACCGTAGCGGCGGTCCTCGGCGCTGGTGCCGTTGGTGCGGAAGAAGGCGTTGAAGTTCTCCTCGCCAGAGAGGATGGTGCCCCAGGGGGTGGAGCCACCCGAGCAGTTACCCAGGGTGCCCAGGACGAAACGGCCCTCGCGGTCCGCAGCAGTTTTGACGAAGTCGGAACCAGCCAGTGGGCCCGTCAACTCAAAGGTGGTGTCCACGGTGATGCGGCGGTTCAGCGTGCCGCCACGGACATAACTCCAGGGCCGCCCCTTCTTTTCACGCTCCAGTTCCACCACGCTCATGCCCACGGCGTTGCGGAATATGTTGCGCCGCTGTGCTTGCTCCGCCTCGTTGGCCGGGGCGGCGGGGAACATGATCTTGGCGTTGACGTACTCGTGATTGCAAACCAGCAGGCCCTTCTTGCCGTTGGGCTGGCGCAGGATCTCCAAGTAGTCGTTATTGTAGCCAAACTGGCCGGCCTGCGCCGCGGGGCTCTGGTTCGCGAAGTCGAAGTCCGGCGAGTTCGCGAAGAGCGGATCGCCCCAGCGAATGATGGGCTGCCAGTTGTATCCGGCGGGGACGTTGAAGGCGTCCACGGCCGCGTCCACGGGCTTGATCGGCGCGAACGCAAGCTTGCCGCCGTGACCGTTGTTGCCGCCGTCGAACTTGCCGCCGTGACCGCTGCCCTGGACCATGACGGCAGCACTGAGGATGCCGGCCAGACCAATGCCCATCGCCGAGCGGCGTGAGAACTCCGTGGAGACAATGTCGCGGAAATAGCTGTTGGTGGAGGTGTTGCAGACGGCCTTGGAACAGGCGTTGTCACACTTGAGCATGCAGGTGACGGCGCTGCGCTTGCCGCGGGTATGGCCGAGCATGGGCAAAAGCTTCTTTAGATCGTTCATGGCGAACCTTCCTAACGTGGATGCAATGCAGCCACTGTGGCAAGGCAGGGAAGCGCGTTGGCGGAGATCAGCTGAACGGCAGGTTAAGGAGATGCGAACTATCCGTCGAGGAGTGCCGTGGAGGGTTCAGCTCCCTAGGGATCTCACTGGATGAGACCTGGAGATTGCGAGGTGCCTTCTTGGTGGGCGGTGACCGCATCAAAAGCCCTTGAGCCGCGGCCGGTGTTAGTCTGCCAGAGTGACGACGAAACTGACGTGGGACTATGTGGTCCAAACCGTAGGGATGGACAGCCCCACCCCGGCCTTGAGTGCCACTGTTGAAACCCTTGACAAATTCGGGCAGTGGGTAATAGGTTCGGCAGCAGTAAATTATGAGACGGATGAGTGGCGTTTTCAGGACGAAACGTGTACTTGGTCGCACAGTCCCCAGGCTGGCTGGACTCTGAGCAACGAAGTCGTGACGATCCCGGCATCGGGCAATCGTGAGGGCTGGAAACCGGAGGCGCTGAAGCTGTTTTTCCCGGCGGAACTGCCGATTTGGGGCCGGGAGTTGGACGAGTGGTTGATTGCCAATGCAGCGGCCGACGGCGATGACCTCCACCTCACGCTGTTGTACCTGCCCGATCCGGATCTGATGGCCAGTGCCACCATCAGCCGGCGCTGGCGCGTGGTCACCGCATTCATCACTCCGTGGCAGGAATGGATCCTGACGGACATCATGCCAGTCTCGGCCGCCTCAACACCTCTTCAGGAGGCGCTCTTCGAGCTGTAGGTGTTGTTGGCCATCTCCCGTCGCACTTTCCAACTCCGTCGTGGTTCTTTGAACGGTTCACAGCCCGGCTCGGCTCAGTACATGTCGATGAGTTCCTCGTTCAGCTCGTCCTTGTCGAAGTACTTCGGATCCAGCGTCTCCCCGGGCACCAGCCCCAACCAGTCGCGGTATTCGTCGTGTTCGGGGTGGGAGGGATCGTTGACGGCTTCCACCATCGAAGCCCAGCCCCACACCCCGCCGCTGTCCTCGGCCGGCCCGGCACCCCGGCCGCCGGTGCAGCGCACGGCGGGGGCGCCGTCGTCGAACGGGAGAACCTTCTCCACAGTAACGGCATGGTCCCAATCGTCACCGAAGTCATAGACGTAGGCAACGGAGTCCTTTTCCGCGGCCAGCAACTCTCCGATGGCCACCCCTGCCTCATCGATGGGCGGATCGCCGAAGCCGAAGTCGTTCCCGGCCGGTCCGTATACGGTTCCGTTGTAGCCACCCACACGGAATTCATGGAGATGGCCATCCATCCATCCGAAGGACATCTGGATAATGCGGTGCAGCGAAGCCAGCGTCAGGTCGGAGCGAACCAGCAGTCGGCGCCAAATGGGCGGTTTGGAGCCCTTCAGCATGATTTTAAGCTGCAGGATCTGTACCTTGGCATTTTTCTTCGGCTTTCGCTGCGCCGGGCGAGTGTGCTGGCGAGTGTGCTGGAAGGACGCCGGTGGTGGGAAGTCCGGGAGCTCAATTTCCAAGCCCTCGTCCTGGAACTTGAGGGAATCGGCCAGCGCGCCAGCAAAACAGCCGATGAGGCCTTCAGGCAACACCACGTGCTGGTCCATGGTGAGCAGACCCAGCTCCACCATGGCTTCGAGCCTCTCCACGAGAAATGCGGCGGTGATGGGGTCAATGATCAGTCCGGTTTCCAGACCGTTCTCCGCGAGCTGGCGAAGGTGAATAGTTTCAGGAGGGTTCGCTGTGGTGGCTGCCAGCAGGACTGCCGTTTGTGCAATGGATATTTGGGACAGCCACGGGTTCGTTTCGGGCCCCAGCACGGAGAGGCGGATGTACATGGTGGTGAAGTCCCGCAGCAGGTTCAAACGGCCCAAGGACCCCGGGGTGAGGAAATTCTGCGCATCCACGGTTGGCCTGGCCCTGCCCTGACCGATCTGCAGGAGTCCGGTCTGCTCCAGAACAATCCACAGCAGCGCCAGGCGGGGCTCGTCAAACATGGTTTTGACAGTCCTGACCGGAACTGCGTCCGTACCAGGATCACCGAATAGGGAATCCTGATGCGCCTTGGCCGGTGTGGACCCACGGACGGCAAGCCCGATGGCGGCCGCGGCGGGCTCAATATCCTTCAGCCGCAATGCACCCGTGGCAGTCACCTCCTTTCCCACATCCAACCAGCGCAGCAATGCCGCAGCCTTGCCTGCCAACTCGGTGCCTTCCAGGGTTGCCAGTTCCTTGGCCGGGTCCAGATTCGGGACGATGAATTCCGGCAGGCCCCCGCCGTCCTCCTGGAACAGCTCGCCGATGGTGTTGAATGCTTCCTTGGTGCCGGTCCAGGAGTCCGTGTCCAGCAGGAATTCAAGGTAGAGGTTGATCGCGTCGATGACGAAAACCGTTTCGTGCTGATTTTCCGCATCCTCTGGACCCAGCAGCTGGCCGAGGGCGGTGGCAAACGCCACCGGTTCAAAATTCGTGGCCACCGAGGCCGGCGACTCCTGGAAATAAGTGGTAACAAGGGCTATGACAGGGCCCAGTATTTCCAGTGCCAGAGCCGCTTCAATGCCGCGCTCGCGCCCGCACCAGGCCATGAACCCCGGGGTGATGGCCTCTACTGCGCGGGTTGCCCGCAGCTCGCTGACGGAGGTCACGTTGCGGCGTACCTCTTTGGGGCGTTTGGTTTTCTTGGCCATGGGGTTTCCTCCAGCTTGCGGGCTTGTCACTCGTCTCGACTTTCAATCCTAGCGATTCCTACCGGCCGGACCTGAAGGATGACAAACCCTGGAGGTCTGCGCAGGAGGCACGAACTCGCTGATAACCCCTGGTACCAGTTCACAACACCCCACAAACGCCACCGACTGGTACGGTCAACAGTGAATCCGAATGCACGTTGGGGAGATTGATCATGACACTGGCGGTAACAGGCTTTTCCGAGGCCGACTGGGAGGGCTTGGCCCTTGAACAGCTTGCCGAGCCACTGGGCTGGCGCCCCACCCACGGCGAAGAGATCGCTCCAGGTAAGGGAGAGCGCGAGTCGTGGGCCGAACTGCTGATTCGTCCGCGCATGCTGGCTGCGCTCCAAAAGCTCAACCCCACGGTCCCACTGCAGTATGTGAAGCAGGCCTTGGCGGAAATCACGTCCCCCACATCCAACGACGCCATCACCGAAAATCAGCGCATCCACGGCTATCTGGTCAACGGCTACAAGCTGGGTTACATCGACACCGACGGCACGGACGTCAACGCCACCATCCACCTGCTCAGCGCGGACCCGGACCGGAACGACTGGCTGGCCGTCAACCAAGTCACTTTGGTGGCTGGCGACTACAAACGCCGCTTCGACGTCGTCCTTTATTGCAACGGCATGCCGGTGAGCGTCATTGAGCTGAAGAAAGCCGGCAGCGCACACGCCAACCTCACCGGCGCGCACGCCCAGCTGCGAACGTACCTGCGCGAATTCCCCATGGCCTTCCGCTTTTGCGTGTTCACCTTGGCCAGCGACGGCATCCAGGCTAAATACGGAACACCCTTCACGCCGTTCAACCACTTTTCCCCGTGGAATGTGGACGACGACGGCGTGCCTGTCCCGCCTGGCTTCACCGTGGACGGGGAGGCCGTCACCGAGATGGAAACGGCCCTGATGGGCCTGTACAACCAGGAACGGTTCCTGCAGCTACTGACCGATTTCACCGCCTTTGACGAAAATGCTGACGGGCTCAGCAAACGCATTGCCAAGCCACACCAGTACTTTGCCGTCACCAAGGCTGTGGGCAGCACCGTCCAGGCGGTGGAATCCAACGGCAAGGCTGGCGTTGTCTGGCACACGCAGGGTTCGGGCAAGTCCATGGAAATGGAGCTTTACACCAACCGCGTGATCCGCCACCCGCGGCTGAAAAACCCCACGGTGGTGGTCATCACCGACCGCAACGAACTCGACGGCCAACTGTTCGAGACTTTCCGCCAAAGCCAGCTGCTTCCCGAGACCCCCCGCCAGATCCGGCGCCGGGCCGAGCTGCGCGACGAGCTGGGCAACCGCACCACCGGCGGCATCTATTTCACCACCTTGCAAAAGTTTGGCCGTAGCCAGGCCGAGAAGGAAGCCGGCACGGACCATCCGCTGCTCAGCAACCGGCGCAACATAATTGTGGTGGTGGATGAGGCGCACCGCAGCCACTACGACGATCTTGACGGCTACGCCCGCCACCTGCGTGACGCCCTCCCCCACGCCACTTTAATCGCGTTCACCGGCACACCCATTTCTTTTGCGGACCGCAATACCCGCGACGTCTTTGGCGACTACATCGACATCTATGACCTCACGCGTGCGGTGGAGGACGGCGCTACAGTTCCCGTCTACTTCGAGCCGCGGCTGATCAAGGTGGGCCTGGCCGGCTCCGTAACCGAGGAACAGCTGGACACGGCTGCCGATGATGCCACGGTGGGCCTAGACGTCACAGAGCGGGCGCGCATCGAGGCGAGCGTCGCCGTCGTCAATGCAGTTTATGGTGCTCCGGAGCGCATTGCCGCGCTGGCCGCGGACCTGGTGGAGCATTGGGAGGGCCGCCGGGCCGCCATGCACAAGTTCATTGAGGGGCCGGGCAAGGCCTTGATTGTGGGTGGCACGCGGGAAATCTGCGCCAAGTTGTACGCAGCCATCGTGGAGCTGCGACCGGGCTGGCACTCCGACGAGTTGGACAAGGGCAAGATCAAGGTGGTCTATTCAGGGGATGCCACCGACGCTCCGCCCGTCTCCGACCACGTGCGCCGCGACTCCCAGAATGCCGTGGTTAAGGCCCGCCTCAAGGACGCCGACGACGAACTGGAGCTGGTGATCGTCAAGGACATGATGCTCACCGGCTTTGACGCCCCGCCGCTGCACACCCTCTACCTGGACCGGCCCCTGAAGGGAGCCCTGCTCATGCAGACTCTGGCCCGGGTGAACCGCACGTTCAAGGGCAAGGAGGACGGTCTGCTGGTGGCGTATGCCCCGCTGGCGGAGAATCTGGCCAAGGCCCTGGGCGAGTATACGAAGTCCGACCAGGCCAACAAGCCCGTGGGCAAGGACGTGGATGAGGCTGTGGCCATGACCGTGTCCGTGCTGGGGACCCTTCGCCAGCTGTTGGCCGGTTTCAACTGGAGGGCCGTGCTGAACAAGGGTGGGCCCAAGGCGTGGATCAATGCCACCACCGGCGCCGTTTCCTACCTGCGAGATCCAACAACACCGGGGAACGCGCCGTCGGATCCGGAAACTCTCGCCTCCAAGTACCGGCGCTACAGTGGCCAGCTGTCCCGGGCGTGGGCCTTGTGTTCCGGTGCCGTAACGCTGGTGGAGCTGCGGCCCGAGGTGCAGATGTATGAGGAAATCCGGGTTTGGATGGCCAAGTTCGACGCCGCCGACCGGCAGGCGTCCGGGGAGCCCATCCCGGAGGAGATCCAGCGTCTGCTGGGTGAGCTGATCGCCGGTGCCACGGCATCCGGGGAGGTGCTGGATATTTATGCGGCCGCTGGCATGCCCAAACCCTCACTGGATGACCTCACCCCGGAGTTCATCGCCAGGACCAAGGCGGCCAGGAACCCGCAATTGGCCATTGAGGCCCTGCGGAAGCTGGTGGCCGAGGAGTCCGTGGCGACCACACGCAACAATATTGTTCGCCAGCGTGCCTTTTCCGAGCGGATCACGGAGCTGATGAAAAAGTACACCAACCAGCAGCTCACCAGCGCGGAAGTCATTGCAGAACTCGTGGAGATGGCCAAGGAGATTGCCGCCGAGGGCAACCGCGGGCAAGCCTTCACCCCGGCACTGACCTCCGATGAGCTGGCGTATTACGATGCCATCTCAGAGAACAAATCTGCCGTGGACGTCATGGGCACGGGTGTCCTGGCGGAAATCGCCCGCCAGCTGGTGGAGGTGATGCGCCGGGATATCCGCACCGATTGGACCGTCCGCGATGATGTTAGGGCTAAACTGCGTTCGTCCATCAAACGGCTCCTGGTCCGCAACGGATATCCGCCGGACACTCAGCCCGAGGCCATTAAACTGGTCATGGAACAGATGGAGTCCATGGCACCGCGGTTCGCGGAGGCCCGCGGATGACCGCGATTGCCCAGGCAATGGCCCGCCTTTACGGACTCCCACCGGTTGCCGAGGCCAGCATCGGCGGATGGTTCAAGGGCAAGGACCCCAGCGTTGTGCGTTCTGAGGCGACGGCTCGGCTGGTGCCCGGTGTCCAGCTCCTGTATCTGGGAAAGGCTTCCGGCGGCGCCAGAGGAACAAGGGTGCTTGCGCAAACGAATCGCGGAATATCTCGACTTCGGGCAGGGAAAACCGGCGGGTCACTGGGGCGGCCGCCTCATTTGGCAAATCCAAGACCCTTCACGGCTTCGAATCGGCTGGAAGATCATCGAGGACGCCGATCCTGAACACGTGGAGAAGTGCCTTCTTTTGGCGTTCAAGAAAGAACTTGGCCAGTTGCCGTACGCCAACCTCAGACTTTGAGTGCTCACTGTTTAAAACAACTCCTCCATACCGAAGGTCCCGCCATGAGAAAGTCGACGAACAAACGTGCCGCTAGAGATTGACAACTTCGCGGAGTTGCAACAACTACGTGAAACTGCGCTCGCCCAGCAAGACCCCAACTACATGGCCGGCACAATCCCGATAGCGGAAGTTGCCGCGACGAACAGCGTTTCGGTTCATAATATGGTCACCGCTTTTCAGGCGAGTGGTCAACGCAAAATTGACGATCTTTCCCTGCTGACACCCCTCGATGCCGGCGCCGCTGGCGGAGTGCTGCGTAAGTACCACGAGCTGCAGGATCCTCAACTTGCAAAATTCCGGCGGGATGCATTTGAGCCGGTGACAGAATTGTCACTTCAACTAGGGGTCGAGTTGGATGACCTGCTGGAAGTTTGTGTTCAGGTTGGATTCTCCGCTCGCATCGCCAAAGAAGATCTTTGGCTGGATGGATTTGAGCAGGATCTTGTCCGCGAATGGGTCGAGGATTCTCGCTTTCCATCCCACGAGATGCCGACGTCTTTGCCCGCTCTTCCCAGATCCCCCGACTCCGGCAGTCAATGCCAAACGGCTTCCAGCCGACAAAACCAGGACACCGGAAGTTAAACAAGCGGTAAAGCACGGACAGGCATTGGTCCCATCTAAGGTTCTTGTGGCTCGAGCCATCTCGGAACGATCCATCGAAAGGGATATTGGTGACATCAGTAGCCAGGACCTGAACCGCTTGCTCGGCGACAGAGAAATCC
>NZ_JBCHVD010000010.1:0-154836 GCF_046736435.1 Arthrobacter sp. LAPM80 | reverse complement strand
ATCAATCTATGCGGATATCCGCATAGATTGACGATATTGGCCTGTTGCCGGTCTCCGGCGATGCTGCAGAGGGTTTCTACCGGGTGGTGGAAGCCTCCTACGAGAAACGCTCCCTAGCCATCAGCTCCAACATCCACCCCTCTGGCTTTGATGAACTGATGCCTAAAACCATCGCAACCGCGACCGTGGACCGGCTCATGCACCACGCCCACCTCTGCCAAACCAGCGGCGAATCCGTCCGTCTCATGCAAGCCCAAAACGGGAAAGGAACCCGACCCATGAGCTAAACCCACACAACCGTCAGGCGCCCGCCCTCCCAGCACGCCCCGGGCGCCTGACCAGGGGTCAAAAATACTTGCCGCCAACGGTCAACCCATTGCCGCGGCCGGTCAAAACAAACTGCAGCCAATGGTCAGTTCTAAGTTGCAGTTGACAAACAACCTTCCTGGAATAGCATTGGGTGACCTTGGGGTTACGTAGATGAAGTCCTTCCACGTATGGATATACACGACGTCTTATGCCGCCCTTAGGACTTTGTCTGCTCTTCATGTCACGTATTTTCACCGAAAACTGGGCAGTGATCAGGGCACCTTTGCGCCAGACAGGCCTGCCGACAGAGGATCAACTACCTGTTTGAGCCGCCCGGCCTTCCGGTACCGGCATTTCCGCCCGTCTTCGGCAGCCGCAGAACGAAAGTACAGGTCATGGCTGGTATCGAGCCGCACGGTCTGATCTATCAGAGTCCCGCCCCCTAGAATGCTCGAGGCTAGATGACACTTATGTCATAAATCGCCCCTTTTGAACCGCGCAGGATGACACTCGTCACATAGAGCCCGGAATCCCGTGCTCCGTTTGTAAGGGGAATCATCATGCAATCACCCGCCCACCACCCCTTCCACCGGGCCCCGAGGCGCCGATTGGGCAGACCGGCCGTCATCTTGACGTTCGCACTGCTGGTCAGCAGCATCGGACCGCTGGGAGGGCTCACCAACCTCTCCGGACCCGATGCCGCGGAGGCCGCGGTCCCCTCGAGCACCACCGACTCCTCGAAAGTGCCCCACTACTTCGGGCCCTACCCCAACTGGGCAAACAGCCCACAGACCCTGGCGGATGCAATGGTGAGCATCGGCGTCGGAACACCCACGCCGGTCCTGTACGGCAACCCGCTGACCGAGCGCAAGTACGCCACTGACTACGCGAAGCCAACTGGTACTTTGGGCCCGGTGCTGGTGGTGCTTGACCATGCCAAACTGCCGGCTGGCACTCTCCACGACTTCCAGAGTTGGAACCAGGGTAATGCTGGAGGGAGTCCAACCACATCGGCTGATAGCCTCTTCCACGCGCTGGTGCTACGACCCACCGGGACAGCCGGCGAATACACCGTCGTCTTCGCCAGCGATGCCCTGAAGGTGCCTAAGCCGCTCGTGGCCACGGGAGAGGTCGCAACCTACTCCGTGCCTCCGGTGACAGTCCAACAAAACGATGTGATCGGCTTCTACGGCCAAGGGATTCCTGTTGACACCGAGGTCATCGCCAATGGTGATACCTTGAGCACGCCGGCCAGCGGCGACCCGGGGATGACCACCAACGTTCCCCCGGCCAAGGATTCCACGCTCAAGCTCGGGGCCACAAACTATCCGGACTTCTCCCACGACCGCACCTACTCCTTCGGGGCAGACGTCACTCCGACCATCACCGATCCGGGCACGGGCGCCGAGGCAACGGCCCAGGTCGACCCGAAGACAGGAGCCATCTCGGGTGTGACCGTGACCAGCCCGGGTTCGGGCTACGCCGTCGCGCCTTCGGTGTCCATCACAACGGCCGGAGTCACGCCCACGGCGGTTGCCAAGGCCACCGCAAAGATCGCCACTGGCGTCATCACCGGCATCGATGTCAATGAGACGGGTTTCGGCTTCACAGCACCCAAAGTGACCCTGACAGGCGGCGACCCAGCTGCAGGTTCGGCGGCACAGGCGCTGGCCAGCGGAACAGTCGATGACTTGAAACTGACCGACGGAGGCAAGGGCTATACGACCCAGCCCCTGGTGACCATCACCAAGCCTGATGTCGCCGACGGCGTGCAGGCAACGGCCAGCGCAACCATGGATGCCAATGGCGTGGTGACCGGCATTGAAATAGCTAACCCCGGAAGTGGCTACACTTCCGCTCCTAAAGTGACCGTCACCGATGCCAGCAAGACAGATCCCACCGCGTGGGCCAACGTTGTGGCCACCATCGGCGTCACCCGGATCGACATGACCAGCGGTGGCGCAGGCTACCTCTCAGCACCGAAAGTGACCATTGCGGACACCGTGGGCGTCGCCGACAAGGGCGCCAGCGGCACGGCCAAAGTGGCTGTCAAGGGCTCGGTCACCGAGATCGTCGTGACCACCCCCGGGGCCGGATATCTCACTCCCGGCATCAAGAAGTTTGTTGACACGTTGCCAGGCCAAGGCCAGGAGAATGCCAACGACCTAGGCCAGTACATCCCGGTTGCGGTGCCCGACACCACCACCTATCCCGGCACCGACTACTATGAAATCGCGGTTGTGCAATACCGGATGAAGTTCCACCGGGACCTGCCGGCCACCCTGCTTCGCGGTTACGTCCAGCTCTCAACCGGCGTTATCCCTGGCAAGAAGGTAGCCCTTGGCAACGCCAACGTTGACCCATCCATCCCCGACAGTCCCATCAGCTTCAACGGGGTGGACAACCCGCATTACCTCGGACCGACCATCCTCGCTACAAAGAACAAGCCCGTCCGTGTTCTGTTCCGCAATCTCCTACCCACCGGCGTGGATGGCGATCTGTTCTTGCCGGTCGACACCTCGGTGATGGGTGCAGGTGCTGGCCCCGACATGATGACGCTCAACCCGGTAACTAAGGTTCCTGAAGACATGGCCAAGGACGAGGGTAGTGTCCTCGACGGTGTGCGCAACCCGATGTGCGGGGAAACGCCGAAGCCCACCACGTGCTACTCGGAGAACCGTGCCACCTTGCACCTCCACGGCGGCATTACCCCGTGGATCAGCGACGGCACACCGCACCAGTGGGTCACCCCCACCGGTGAGAACACCAAGTATCCGAAGGGCGTCAGCGTCAGCAACGTCCCGGACATGCCAGATCCCGGCCCCGGTGCCGAGACGTTCTTCTACACCAATCAGCAGAGCGCCCGAATGATGTTCTACCACGACCATTCGTGGGGCATCACACGGCTGAACGTGTACGCCGGTGAGGAAGCAGGCTACATGATCACTGACGAAACAGAACAGAAGCTGATGGCTCCCGGCGGAGCTCTTGAAGGGCTAGGAATGGGGATCCCGCTGACCATCCAGGATAAGACCTTCGTTCCAAGCGCGACAAGGATGGCCAAGCTTGACCCGACCTGGGACGCCAAGAAGTGGGGCGGTGAAGGCAACCTCTGGCAGCCACACGTTTACATGCCCGCGCAAAACCCTGGCGACGCAAGCGGTATGAGCGCATTCGGCCGCTGGTTCTACGGCCCGTGGTTCTGGCCGCCAGCCAAGGACGCCAAGTACCCACCCATGGCCAATCCCTACTTTGACCCCACGTGCGACTCAAACACGGCCGACTTCTGTGAGCCTGCCCTGATCCCGTCGACTCCGAACAACTCAGTGGGCATGGAGGCCTTCCATGACACGCCTGTAGTGAACGGCACCGCCTACCCAACGACCACCATGGACCCCAAGTCCTACCGGTTCCGCATCCTTAATGGATCCGACGACCGATTCTGGAACCTTTCGTGGTACGTCGCCGATCCTGCAACCGGCACCGAGGTTGCGCTGAAGGCCAGCGAACTCTCCCTGGCCCAGACCGACCCGGTCGTCATGCCAACACCGGACACCGCGAAGAGCCCCAAGGGACCTGACTGGATCCAGATTGGCAACGAGGGCGGTTTCCTACCCACCCCGGCCGTGGTTCCCGCCCATGAGACAACGTTCATTATGGACGCAACCAGGTTCGATGTGGGCAACGTCGATCAGCACTCGCTGCTGCTCGCACCAGCCGAACGGGCCGATGTGATCGTTGACTTCTCCGCCTACAGGGGGAAGACACTGATCCTTTACAACGATGCGCCGGCCGCTTTCCCGGGCCGGATCCCAGGCTACGACTACTACACAGGTGCACCGGACATGTTCCCGGCCGGCGCACCCTCGACACTGCCCGGCTACGGTCCTGACACCCGCTCAGTCATGCAGGTCAAGGTATCGAACGCAGCGCCTGCACTGGCCTTCGACCGGCCGAATACCACGGCTGACCAAATGGGCAAGCTGATGGCAGCGTTCGATCACCACACCGATGCAGCTGGCAACCCCGCCGGAGTTTTTGAGTCAAGTCAGAACCCCATCGTGGTTGGCCAGGCCGCATACAATCAGGCCTACGGATCGAAGTTCGTTGGCAGCGGTTACTGCAACGCAGCCATCAACCCCGCCGCGAACTGCGACGGCTTTGCCCGCATCGCCGAACAAGGTGGGGAGCAGTTCAAGTTCGACACCTTGGCTGGGCCCCAGCTCAGCGTTCCCATCCAGGGCAAGAGCGTCCACGATGAGATGAACGCAGCGAACTTTGACGAGTGGGGGCGCATGACCGGCAATATCGGATTGGAGGCGCCAGGAGCAACACCGCTACTGCAAAACATCATCCTCTACCCCTACGTCAACCCAGCCACGGAACTCCTGGATGGAACCAAGGGGATCAACAGCCTCAAGGTGACACCCATATCCACCAACGCTGACGGCACACAGATCTGGAAGATCACGCACAACGGTGTGGACACCCACCCGCTGCACTTCCACCTCAATGACGTGCAATTGTTGAACAGGGTCACGTGGGATAACATCATCATCCCACCTGAATCTACAGAAATCGGCTGGAAGGACACAGTACGTGTCAGCCCACTGGAGGACACCATCGTGGCTGTCCGGCCCATCTTGCCAAAACTGCCATTCGCTGTCCCGGACAGCAACCGGCCACTGAACCCGATGATGCCTCTGGGCGCCAAGGGCTCGATCACTGGTGTGAATGGCTACGAGGCGGGGTTCAACAACACCGACACCAACGGCAATCCGATCGACCCAATCAGCAATGTCATGACCAACTTCGGCTGGGAATACGTGTGGCACTGCCACATCCTCAGCCACGAGGAGATGGACATGATGCGGCCCATCGCAGTCAGTACACCCCGCACCCTGGCAGACATCTCCGTAGTGAGCTTCACCAGACCGGCGAATGACGTGCTGTTGAGCTGGACTGACGGGACGCCGGTGTCGATCATGGATCCCACCACCTGGGGCAATGCGAAGAACGAGATCGGCTACAAGATTGAGCGTGCGCCACTGACCAACGGCACGGCAGGCACGTACGCCCAGATAGCCGCAACTCTGGCGAACATCACCAGCTACACCGACAAGACAGCCGGCACCGGACAGTACGCATACAGGGTGACAGCTTGGAACGCGGCCGGAAACACGGTCTCGGCGCCGGTGCTCACAGCCACCCCCGCTGCCACCATCCCCACAGTGACCAGTCAGAACCCCGCAGCTGGGGTCAGCAGTGTGGCGACCAACGTTCGGCCGACAGTCACCTTCAACGAAGCCGTCACGGGCGTCAGCAACACCACGTTCATGCTGAAGCAGGGCACCACGGCCGTCGCGGCCTCGGTGAGCTACAACGCGGCAACGCGGACAGCGACCCTGGCCCCGTCGTCGGCCTTGGCCACTGACAAGCCCTACACCCTCTCGTTGACTACGGCCATCAAGAGCGTCTCAGGCGGTTCATTGGCAGCGACGAGCTGGACCTTCATCACCGGTCCCGCCCCGACGGTGACCAGCACCAACCCGTCCGACGGAGCCACCGGCGTCGGACTCGGAACGGCCACCAACCGGACCCCGTTGAGTGCAACCTTCAGCGAAGCAGTGACGGGCCTGCCCACCACTGCTGCCAGCACCCCCAACTTCACCCTGAAGCTGGGAACGGCAACCATCGCCTCGAAGGTCAACTACAACACCACCTCCCGGGTGGCCACGCTAACCCCTGATGCAGCCTTGGTCAGTGACAGGACTTACACCCTGTCCCTGAGCAGCGCGATCAAGGACGTGGCAGGGAACCCGCTCACCGCCAAGACGTGGACCTTCATCACCGGTCCCGCCCCGACGGTGACCAGCACCAACCCCTCCGCCGGAGCCACCGGCGTCGGACTGGGAACGGCCACCAACCGGACCCCGTTGAGTGCAACCTTCAGCGAAGCAGTGACGGGCCTGCCCACCACTGCTGCCAGCACCCCCAACTTCACCCTGAAGCTGGGAACGGCAACCATCGCCTCGAAGGTCAACTACAACACCACCTCCCGGGTGGCCACGCTAACCCCTGATGCAGCCTTGGTCAGTGACAGGACTTACACCCTGTCCCTGAGCAGCGCGATCAAGGACGTGGCAGGGAACCCGCTCACCGCCAAGACGTGGACCTTCATCACCGGCCCCGCCCCGACGGTGACGAATCGGACCCCGGCTGTCGACGCCACCAGGGTCAGCCGGACAGCGAACATCACCGCAACCTTCAGCGAGGCAGTCACAGGCTTGCCCGCCTCGGCCGCGGCCAACGGGAATTTCACCATCAAGCGGAGCTCCAACGGCGCCGTGTTCCCGTCAGTTGTCAGCTACTCCGGCACCACAAAGGTGGCGACGCTGAACCCAACCGGCACCCTGCTGGCGAACACCAAGTACACCGTCACCCTCGGCAACGGGATTAAGGATGTTGCAGGCAATCTGCTGGCACCCGTGACCTGGAGCTTTACTACGGGCAACTAGCACCACCGCAGCGTACATCGCCGCCCAATCCTGCACGTGGGGGTTGGGCGGCGGCGTACGCTGCCTGCATGGGCTCAGTCATACAGGACGAGGAGACGATCGTGCTCAGAGAACCATCCCGTCAAATGCGCGGGCAGAAAATTCGGGCAGCGGGACTGCTGGGCCGACGCTTGCTCGCGCTGCTGTTCGCCATGCTGTCCATAGCGCTGGTGATGCCACCCACCCCAGTCTTGGCGCATGCAGCCCTGCTCTACTCCCTGCCTGCCGATGGCGCCGCCCTGACCAGAGCCCCTGCCTCGGTGGAATTTGTCTTCGGCGAAACCGTCGCCCCTGTCCTTGATGGCTTCCAGTTCTACGACAGCAGCGGCGGACACCGAATCCTGCAGGTAGACCAACTTGACGCGACGGTCACAGCCACCCTGCCGCCAAAACTTGCCAACGGCAGCTACAAGCTCAGCTGGCGTGTCATTTCCGATGACTCCCACCCTATTTCCGGGGTGCTGTCGTTCAGCGTGGGGAAGGCAGGCGGGGCGGTCCCGGCCGTCGTCACGAGTGGCTCCGGAGTGGTGGACGTGCTCTACGGAGCACTCAACGCCGTTGGATATCTGGGTTTGTTCGTTCTTGTTGGACTCACGGTTTTTGATCTCTTCGTTGCCCGGACCACCGTGGCGGCTCGTCGACTGCCATGGGTGGCTGGATTGCTCGCCATCAGCGCCTACACCTTGCTCATACCCCTCAGTGCGGTGCGGGAGAGAGGTTCGGGTCTCGTCGGGTTGACTGATCCAGCCAACTTTGCCACCGGGTGGTCCGGGGGTGCGGGGTTGACGCTGGTCCTGGCCCTTGCCGGGGTGGTGCTGATGCTGTTGGCATCGAGAATCCCGGGCACCGGCTCCTTCTGGGCCGGAACGCTGGGGGCGGGAGTCGCGCTGATCTCCGTTCTGCCCATCGGCCACACACGGACGTACGGACCCAGCTGGCTGGTGATGGGCTCGGACCTGGTTCACGCCGCGACGGCAGCAGTTTGGTTGGGCGGCCTCGTGGGACTGGTATTGCACCTGGCCCGTGCCCGACGGCGCAAAGGTGACCCCACCCACGCTGCAGTGGTGCTGGGCAGGTTCTCGACTTTGGCTGGGGGTCTGGTTGTTCTACTCGGCGTTACGGGCACCATCCTCGCTGTGGTGATGGTGGGGTCGGTGGCGACTCTTGTCGGCACCTCCTACGGTCAGTTGCTGATGGTAAAGCTGGCCATCGTCGCGTCGATTGGCTCACTTGCGGCATGGAACCGGTTTGGGCTTCTCCCGCGTCTGGCGAACGAGGGGCTCAAGGGCAAAGCTTGGTCCCGCCTAGCCTTGGCCGTGCGTCTTGAGGCTATTGGGGTAGTCATGGTGCTGGGTCTCACCTCAGCACTGACATTGCAAAATCCGCGAGCAGCCGTGGTGCAGGCCCCCGTTGAGACCGAGGTGGTTGGGGACCTTGGAACGGGGCATCTGACCGGCCACTTTAGCCCCGGGGCTGCGGGAGTAAACGTCCTTACCTTCAAGCTTACCGATGTTGGAGGTGAGTCCATTGAGCCAATCAGCATGCCCCAGGTCAGTGTGGCCGAACCGAATCTGGGCTTGGGACCGCTGGCGGCCAAAGTCGAACCCGGGGAGCAGCCAGGAAGCTACCGGGCCGAGATGGTCCTGCCCGTGGCTGGAATATGGAAGATCACGGTCGCCGTCCGGGTCAACGAGCTGGAGCAGCCAGCGGCCGTCGTCGATATGGTCGTCGCTGGGTGAGTCATGCCGGTTCCGACGCGGTGGTCGACGCCGAGCGGGAGGTACCTGAGCGCGGAGGGGTGTCCGCGTTAGCTGCGTACATCGACCGACTCATCATGGGGATCACGGTCGGCCGAAGCGGAGGCGGTTTTTCCGAGCGTGGCTGGCGGCGCTGGGCGTAGCGGCAACCGCAGAGTGAATGCGGTGCCGTGGCCGAGCGAGCTGGCCACCGCGACGGTGCCGCCGCGGGCTTCCGTGACGGCCTTGACGATGGCCAGGCCCAGCCCACTGCCGGCTCGCTCGCCTGCGGTGGAACCTGTCCGGAAGACCTCAAAAACGGAGTCCAGATCAGTGGATGGGATACCCACCCCCGTGTCCCGAACAATCAGCACAAGCTCGTCGCCCTGGGCGTCCGCGGTCATAGCGATGGTATCTCCTGGGCCGGTGAACCTGACTGCGTTCTCGAGCAGGCAATCCAATATAGCCTCGAGTCGCTCGTTGTCGCCCTGGACGGTGCCGACTGCACTGCGGGAGTTCCAGTTCCGGTCGGCGGTCACTGACCATCGGCGCAGGATCGCGGCCAGCATCCGGTCGACGTCGACGGGTTCGGTGTTCGGGGGCTCCACTACGCGGACCAGGGTGAGCAAGTTGGTGGCCAATGCGGACGCCTTAATGAGTTCGGCTACCACCAGCTCGGCGTCCTCGCGCACCGTCAGCTCGGTCGACTGGTCGGCGATCAGTTGCGCGTAGCCCCTAGCGATTGTCAGCCGCGTGCGTACCTCGTGGGATCCGAACCGAGCAGCATTCTCCCTCTGCTGACTTCGGTGACGGTCAGCTTGCTGCAGTGCGCGCAGTCGGACCTGAGCACTCCACTGCCGGTTAACATGCCAGATCAACAGCGCGATAATCCCGCCCATCAGAAAGATCTCGGTGCATTCTTCCCATGCGATGGTCCCTGTCATCGCATGCCCAACCAGGGCGGACCCGGTCACCGTGATAATAATGACAAAGACAACCTGGGTGGCACGCCGGGGCCAGGGGCACAGTCCTTAGAGTAACGCGAAACTGGCCCATACGAGGTGAAACGGGATGGTCTCCTTGCCGGGCAGTATGAAGGTGAGGTAGCAGTTCACTCCCGCAAACACCGCCCACACGGCGGCCAAGAAGACCTTAGATCGCGATCCTATATCCAACATTGCGCACCGTTTCGATTTTATCGTTCGAGAGTTTGGATCGCAGTCTGCGCACGCAGACGTCAACGACGTTCGTGCCAGCGTCGAAGTGCGTGCCCCAGACGCTCTCAAGCAGCTCGGTTCGGGTACACGTCTCCGGGGCCCGCTGAAGGAGGTGGGCCAGGAGCACGAACTCCCGTTGGGTTAGGGAGATGCGGCGCCCATCAACCACGAGTTCGCGTTGTTGCACATCGATCTCGACGCCAGCTCTTCGGAGGTAGCGAGGGACGGCTAAGGGCGGTGTAGGCGTTCGCAGGCGGGCGTTGACCCGGGCCAGCAGTTCGGCGTTGGCAAAGGGTTTGGCCAAGAAATCCACTGCACCGCCCTCCAGAACACCCACTCTGGTGTCCACCTGCGTCATAGATGAAAGCACCAACACTCGACTCGCCGGGCGAAATTGCATCAGTTCGGCCAAGACATCCTCGCCGCGTCCATCCGGCAATATGAGATCTAAAAGGACAAGTTCCGGGTCGGCCTTGCGGATCGCTGCCAGAGCGCCAACAACAGTCCCAGCCACTGTGACCGTGTGGCCGGCACCACTGAGGATCCGTTCTAAGAGTCGGGCGAGGGCGGGCTCATCCTCGACGACAACGATGTTATTCACATCTTCGCCCGGTGCTCGGAAGACGCCAACGCTCTGGCGGACGCTTGTGCAGAAATTGCCTCTGGGTCCCCGGGCAGGAAATCCGCATAGGCGTAAGCCATCCCTGACTCTGCCTGATAGCCATCTAATGCCGGAGCTTCGGCCAGCACAACTCCAGACTGAGCAATATGGTTTTTCATGCGATGGCCCCCCAATTCATGGCCGCTTGTATTCCACAACAACATGCTTGGGCCGGTCACGGCTGTGAACGGTTGCGCTCATCGTAAGCTTCGGCACCACGGCTGTCAACGGAGCGACGCGGAGCGCGTTGACTCATCAAAGGTGCCCGCGTAGCTGTTATCGAAGAATCATTTGGTAATGCCCGCGTAGCGGCGCGTCTGCCGTGTTGGTGGTTGCTGGCGGGGCACTGTGAGCGATGGAGCAATCGAATCGTCAGCGCAGAGCAGTCACGAAGGCCAGTGCCCTTCGGGCGGCCTTGCCGGATCTGGGGCCGCGTCTTCGCCGGTTCAAGGAACTGGATATTGACGATGTGACGGCAGAATTGCTGTTACGTATCTCCCCGGCCACGATCGACAGGGGCTCAAGGGTGACCGGGTGAAATTGGATCCGCGGGGACGCTCACATACCAAGCCCGGGACGCTGCTCAAAGACTCCATTCCGATGCGGACCTGGGCCGAGTGGGACGACGCTGTCCCCGGTTTTGTTGAGATAGATTTAGTTGGCCATGAGGGCGGAAATTCCCGGGGCGAGTTCTGTTTCACCCTTGATGTCATTGACATCGCCACGGGATGGACCGTGACCCGGTCGGTGAAGAACGAAGCCCAGAAATGGGTGTTTGCGGCTACCAACGATTCCACGGCGGCCTTCCCGTTTCCCATCCATGGACTCGATAGTGAGAACGGCAGCGAGTTCATCAACTGGGAGCTGTTCCGCTGGTGTGAGCAGGAGTATTTGACTTTTACCAGGACTAGGTCAGGGAACAAAAATGACGGGGCTCATGTGGAGCAAAAGAACTGGCACATCGTCCGGAAGACCGTCGGATACCACCGCTACGACACAGCCCCTGAACTGGCCAAACTCAACGAAGTCTGGGAGCCGGACCGATCGTTCACGAACTACCTCCTGCCCCAGCAAAAGCTGACGAAGAAACAACCCTACGGGGCGAAAGTCAGTAAGTACTACGACGTCCCGGCCACCCCGAACCAGCGAGCAGTGAAACAGTCAACCGTATGGAAACGGCCCGTGATCACGATGAACGCCACCCTCAAGCGCCTACGACCCGTTCACCTCCAATGCGACATCCTCAATCTGACCAGAGAGCCGGAGAAACTCTCACTGGCTCAGAAAACCTCACCGGAGAAACCACCTGTCAACATCAAACAGACAAAGAATCCTTAGCGGAGGTTTCTAAACGAGGCAACGAGTCAGCTTCCCGCAGGTATTGCTATGAGGCAAAAGCGGAGCCTTCTAGGTGCGTGGGTCAGTAGTCGGGGATTGGTTTTTAAAACGCCGTAGGATTAGCCGGGTTTTTGGTGGGTGGCTGGGAGAATCGGGGGTATGGATGCTGGTGCCCAGGGCGGCCTTTTTGATGAGTCAGTGGTTGAGCGTGTGCCGGTTGTTGATGACGGCCGTATCGATGCCAACGGCGGGGTGAACAAGAGGTTCAGGGCTTTTGAGCCTGACGCGGTGATGCTGGTCCCGCCGTCTTTGGATGAGTGGCTGCCCCAGGATCATCTGGCCCGGTTCATCGGCGAACTCGTTGATGAGGAACTGGACCTGGACCGGTTCTAGAGGGCCTATGGGAAGGCGAAGGGTCAGCCACCGTATGATCCACGGTTGATGTTGCGGATCGTGTTGTACGGATACTGCGTCGGGGTCCGTTCCTCCCGGGAACTGGAACGGGCTTGTACCGATGTGGTGGCGTTTCGGTGGTTGGCTGCCCAGCAGGCCCCGGACTTCCGCTCGATCGGACGTTTCCGCCAACGCCACCTGGCCGCGTTGGCGAACGTATTCCTGCAGGCCCTGCAACTGTGCCAGGCCGCGGGCATGGTCTCGTTGGGCAAGGTCGCCCTGGACGGGACGAAAGTGCGGGCGAACGCGTCCCGGCACAAGGCCATGTCCTACGCCCGGCTCACCGAGAAACAGAAAGTCTTGGCTGAGGAGATCAGTGCGTTGATGGAAGAAGCAAAAACCGTTGATGCCGATGAAGACGCCCGCTTCGGCCCGGGCAAGCGTGGGGACGAACTGCCGGCGGAGTTGGCGAACCGGCAAGGACGGGCGGAGGCGATGGCAGTGGCACGGGCCTCAATCGAGGAAGAAGCCGCGGACAAAGCCCGCCACGCTGCCGAGGAGGAGGCCCGTTCCCGTGGCGGTGATGATGATGACATCACCGGTGCCGGTGACACGGCCGCGGCAACGGCGGTGCCGAAACCGAAGACGCAACGGAACTTCACGGACCCGGACGCACGGATCATGAAGACCGCTGACGGTTCCTACCACTACAGTTACAACGCCCAGGCTGTGGTTGATGCCGACCACCAAGTCATCATCGCCACCGTGCTGAACAACGCCCCGACCGATATCCAGCAGCTGCTCCCCATGATCGAGCACACCACCGCGACGGTGGGTGCGGTTCCTGTGACGTGGAGTGCCGATGCCGGGTACTGCTCAGCGGCGAATCTTGAACACATCAAGGAGATCGAGGCCGCGCATAAGACCGGGTTCTTCATCTCCACTCGGCGCATGAAGCACGGTGCCCCAATTCCGGAAACACCCCGGGGCAGGATCCCTGCCAAAGCAACCCTCAGTGAACGCATGGCCCGGAGACTGAAGACGAAGAAAGGCCGGGAGATTTATGCCCGGCGCAAGGCCATTGTGGAACCGGTCTTCGGGCAAATCCACACCCGACAAGGCAAATACCTCCTGCTCCGCGGCATGGGCAAAGCAGCACATGAGTGGGAGTTCCTCGCGGCGTGCCATAACCTGCTCAAACTCCACAGCCACCGCACCAACCCGGCAATCTAAGCACAGGAAAGAGGCCAAAAAGGTCACCGCCATGGCCGGCCTGAAAGTGATCAGGACCGTCACACAGCTTCGAAATCACCAACCACCGCACCAGCACTCCACGAGCCAGGAAACGGCAGAAATCCATGCCGGAAATAGCGATTTTGCCGCGCCCCGGCCAAAAACTCAAACCACTACCGACCCACGCACCTAGGACCGAACGGCAGGGTAAGTGGTGCATACCCTGCCGTTCGGCATGTGGGACTTTGGCCCTAGCCGCGGTTGCTTGGGCGATCTAGACTCGAAGACATGACGAAGAACCCAGCCCCGGCGGGTACCACCGTACTGGCCACCCATGAGTGTTGGCAGCTGCTGCGCTCTGTATCCGTTGCCCGCCTTGCTGTCTGGGTTCACGACCACCCGGATATCTTTCCGATCAACTTCACGGTGGATCACGGAACTGTGGTTTTTAGGAGTGGTGAGGGCACGAAGCTGACGTCCTCGCTCGGTGGGACGCCAGTTGCGCTGGAGGCGGACGGGGTGGATCAGGATTCCGGGGTCGCCTGGAGTGTGGTCATCAAGGGTGAGGCGACCGACATCGTCGCCATCAACGACGTACTCGACACCGTCGGGCTCCCTCTTTTTCCATGGGAGGCCGGCCACAAGGACCACTTCATCCGCATCACACCAACCTCAGTTACCGGACGCAGATTCAAGGTCGCCGACCCCGCATCCTGGTGGAATCCAATGGCGGACGCGCCTCGCGCGGCGCCCGAATGACCCACCACGAACGACCATCCAGCCGGAACCGTGGGCGCATAAGAGCCATTGGTCCTGTCTGGTGTGGCTTCGGCATCACTTGACAAACGGGGAATTAGGGCCCTTTGGCCGCGGTGCGCGGCCAGGAAAGGGTTTTAGACCATGTATGACCGAAATATAAACACCAGTCAGTCGGCACCCGGAGCAATGATCCAGGGCCAGACAAAGCAACCCATCTGGTGCGAGAAGTGCGGCACAGATGCCCACACCTTCATCAGTTCCGTTTGCCGGCGCCATTGGTGCCCGCCAGACACTATGGAAGTTACCTACTTCTGCTCCCGGTGCAACGAAATCTACGGACACTTGGTCACAGAGTCAGACATGCACAACTACCGCACTATCGCAGGACCCGCCAGAACAATCCTTTCGGTGTTCGCCGGCACCGTCCCTGCGACGTCACAAAGCATGCGGTGAACAGCTTTGCTACGGGCACAGCTCTCGTCAGCGTCCCTCACCGGATCCGCTGCAGCGCCATCGGACTACCACCCGCACTACTATGGAAAACTGTGAAAGTCATGGCTGCAGAAGTTGGCAAATCGACTTCGCCTGGCACTTGTCCAGACACCGATTGAACAGGTACGAGGATATAGATAATGTCCGCAACACTGAAGCTAACGCACAAAACCATCGGTATGGAAGTCCGACGCGGCAGCTACGACGCCGTGGTCGATGGGAAACAGGCAGGGACCCTGGAACTGAACAAGACCATCGACATACCACTTGAACCCGGTCGGCACACCCTGCAAGTCCGCAATGGCCGAAACTCCAGCCGCATCGAGACATTCGAAGTTACCGAAAACGAAATAGCCAGCTTCCGCTGTGGAGGAAAGCGCATCTTGCCGATCTTTCTCTTGTCCTTCGCCATTCCGAACCTGGCACTCTCGCTCAAGCGCGAGTAGAAGTAATCCGCGACTACTGCGTCCAGTGTTCATTTTCCGTTTGACGAGCTCGGGAGTCCTTGATTGTGCGCATTCTCGCCAACGCGATGGTGTTGATGTACCGGTTCGGGCGCCAGTCACCGCTAGAGATGAACCGGTTCCGGATGGTATTCCCCCATAATGCCAGAATCGGCCATGTTCCTGCAGTCATTACAAGGCGGTGTGGGAGCGGATCAGTCCCGGGCGTGGCCATCATCAGGGTGTTGACGCCAGTGGATACGGGGCGCCCAAATGCTGGAAATCTCAGTCATTGACGGCCCGAAAGTTCCTTTCGGCCAATGGTTTCCTTGTGGTTTTTGCGCACTGAGACGATCGCCATTGCCGCAGTAATCGGCCTGCCAAGGGCGAAAGCGGGGCTGGGCAGCGAATCAATGGCGGCTACTTTTCTGCTGGCACGGACGCTAAGCTCGTTGCCATGGCACTATGCCAGCTGTTCGAGTTTGCCCGCTACCACTCGGATAGCACTTTGAACCACTTCGCACCGACTCGATGTCATCGATCGAAAGAGGCGCGAAGACCACCTTCGTCGGGAGAATTTATGGGCAACCATCTTGAGCGATACGCTGAGGTCGCGGAAATTCTGGCCCGACATGGCTTCGGTTCTCTAGCCGCCAGACTTGGCCTAGGACGATTGCATCTGGGCTCGGGCAATTGGCAGCCTGACAATGTCACAAATCCCGAGCGGTTGAGAAGGGCCTTGGAGGAGCTCGGACCGACCTTTATCAAACTCGGGCAGGTGCTGTCTACCCGGCCCGATATCCTTCCACCAGACTTCCTCGTGGAATTGTCCAAACTTCAAACCGAGGCGCCGCCGGTGCCCGCCGGGATCATCCGTTCACTCATCGAACAAGAGCTCGGGGCTGCACCCGAAGAGCTTTTCGCAACCTTCAGCGACGCCCCCTTGGCAAGTGCCTCGATCGGCCAAGCCCATGCGGCTACCTTGCATGACGGAACGGCCGTCGTGGTAAAGGTTCGACGTCCCGGCGTCGTGGCCCAAGTCCAGGAGGATCTTGAGATCCTCCAAAACCTTGCCCACCAGGCAAGCCGCAACTGGGCGGCCGTGGCCGACTATAACCTTGAGGCGATTTCCACCGGCTTTGCCGAAACCCTGCGCGCCGAGCTCGACTACCTCCAAGAAGGGCGCAACGCGGAACGTTTCGCGAAGAATTTTACCAACGACCCAAGCATCCATATTCCGAAAATCTTCTGGCCCACCACCACGTCACGGGTACTGACAATCGAACGAATCTTTGGCCTGAAGATCGACGGCGCCGAGGTCCTCGCCATGCCGACCGCCGACAAAAACCGTTTGGCCGATCTGGCAGCCAGGGCTGCCGTCAAAATGATCTTTGAGGATGGCTTTTTCCATGCCGACCCGCACCCGGGCAATCTCTTAGTTGAATCCACCAGTCTGATCGGATTGATCGATTTCGGCATGGTGGGCGAAGTTGGCGCAGAGCTCCGAGGCCACCTCGGAGGCTTGTTAATGGCATTCAGCGTCGATGACCCTGACCGAATCTGCCGGGCTCTGCTGGCTCTTTCCATCAACCGACCCAGCACGGATCGAGGCGTACTGCGGCAGGACGTCCTGCACTTCATGGCGCAGTATCAGGGGCGTTCATTGGGTGAAATTGAAATCTCGCCCCTCATCGGGCAAATACTGGCTATGCTGCGAAATCACCACCTTCAGCTGCCCAGCGAAATGGCCCTTCTAACGAAAATGATCCTCATGATTGAAGGGATGGGTGCGCGACTGAATCCAGATTTCAACCTGGGCACGGTGGTCAAGCCCTTTGCCAGGGGCTTGGCCTTCGAACGGGCCATGCCGCACAATTTGGCACGCAACCTCAGCAAATGGGGAATGGACGCCGCAGACTTGGGTGCGGAACTCCCCGATAAGATACGACATTTAGTTGACAGTCTGGACGACGGCGTCGAGCTCCACTTGCGTTCAGAGGAGTTGGCTCCGCTGATGGTCCGGGCTGAACGAATTGGTAACCGCCTGGTTGCCGGCATGATCGTTGCGGCATTTGTTCAAGGAATCGGTGAACTGACGGCAGGAGACCGGAAGGGACTGCGGACTTGGCAAAACGCACTGGTGGCAGGCGGTGTTGGTGCGGTGTCGGCACTAGGTGGCTACCTGGCCTGGACCGCCCGGCGCCGCACCGCGGGCGACCGCTAGTACCGCTCAGGCTCTTGGCGTAGAGCAAACCGCCGCCCGCCGACCGGGGTCGCCGCAGTGAAATTTGTGCATCGCCACTGCTGCGGGTCTTTGGACTCTATTGGCACCCGCGCCGCCCGCATAGGCTCGATTCCATGATGAACAACCCAGACGCTACCCCCACGGAAGAACTACCCGTTCACGAGTGCTGGGCCCTGCTTCGCGGAGTTTCCGTGGGACGTCTGGCCCTCTGGGTCACGGACCACCCCGACATTTTCCCCATAAACTTCACCGTCGACCATGGCACGATTGTCTTTCGCACCGGCGAAGGAACCAAGCTTGCCGCAACGCAGGGTGAGACGCCCGTAGCCATGGAGGCTGACGGCGTCGACCCCGCCAGCGGCATTGCATGGAGTGTTGTCGTGAAAGGCAGTGCGGCGCTCATCAATTCGACCGAGGATCTTTTGGACAGCTATTCGCTGATGCTCTTCCCTTGGCACTCCGGGCACAAGAATGCGTTCGTCCGCATTGCTCCGACTTTAGTCACAGGCCGCAAATTCAAGGTGGCCGATCCGGCGCAGTGGTGGACCCCTCAAGCAAATGCCAGCCATTCCTCAGCTGAATGAAAACACCAAATCCAGACTTTCCTACACCCATGTATCACCCTCTGAAAGGCACCCCCGCCATGGAACAAATCACCATCGTAGGTAGCGGCAATATGGCCCGGTCCATCGCTGTGCGGATGCTCAAGGCCAGGCACTCCGTGCAGATTCTAGGACGCAACGGGGAAAAGACCCGCGAGCTCGTCGAGTTTCTCGGGGCCGGGGCCCAGGGTGGCGGGGAAGGCGCCGTCGCCGAAGGCGGCATAGTGTTCCTTGCTGTCCCCTTTGCCGAGGCAAAGAAGTCGGTGCTTTTCTACGGTGACGCCCTCGCCGGACGCGTCGTGGTGGATATTAGTAACCCCGTTGACCTAGCCACCTTCGACAGTCTCGTGACCCCTGCGGGGACGTCGGCAGCCGAAGAAATCGCGCTCCACGCCAGTCCAGATGCTTTAGTAGTCAAGGCGTTCAATACCTGTTTCGCGAAGCCGTTGGAATTGGGATCCGTGTCCGGAGTGCCACTGGATGTCTTCATTGCCGGCGACTCGGAACAGGCCAAGCTCAAGGTCAGCTCCGTTGTTGCCGCGTCGGGTTTGCGTCCCATCGATGTTGGCCCGCTTCGCCGGGCACGCGAACTCGAGGCCATGATGCTGCTGGTCATGGGCCTGCAAGTCAGCCCCGCCCACGAGAACTTCAACTGGGACACGTCTTTGAACCTGCTCCCCTAACAGTCCCGAACCGCCCCTGATCTGAGCGCCGAACCTGTGAACCAGAAAGTGACCATGGCCTTGATACGCAACCACCTCATGATCACCGCCACCCTTGTTGTCGGGTGACTTGTGCTCGTGCTACTGGCCTTGGGCCAGCCCGGTCCCGCACAATTGCTGGCCGTTACAGCCATTGTCAGCACCATTGTCGTTGGTGAATATATCGCCGCGCTCATCGTTGTCTTGGTGCTTGCAGGGGGTTCTGCCTTGGAAAAGTACGCTTCCGGCAGGGCGACGGCTGAACTCAACGACCTCCTTGACCGTGCCCCTCAAACGGCACATCGTGAAGCTGACGGCGGGAATTTGGAGGACATTGCGGTCGCAGATGTGGTTGCAGGGGACGTTTTGCTTGTGCGCCCCGCCGAGGTGGTGCCGGTCGATGTCCGGTTGCTTTCGGCGTCGGGCTCGTTTGACGAATCGGCCATCACAGGCGAAAGCCTGCCGGCAGAAGTCGTCGAGGGCGGCCTCGTCCTCAGCGGATCGCTCAACGGTCCAGTAGCTGCCCGCATATCCGCCACCCTCGGAGCGTCGGACTCTCAATACAGCCGTATTGTGGCGTTGGTTGAGGAAGCGTCAACCAGCCGAGCACCAGTAGTCCGAATGGCCGACAGCTGTGCCGTCCCCTTCACCCTCCTTGCCTTAATGCTTGCCGACGTTGATTGGCTGCGCAGCGGGGAGGCCATGAGGTTTGCCGAAGTGCTCGTCGTCGCTACCCCGTGCCCCTTGCTCATTGTCGCCCCCGTGGCCTTCCTCGGAGGGATGAGCCGGTCAGCGAGGAACGGGGTCATTGTCAAAAATGATGGGACATTGGATTCTCCGTCCCGTGTCAAGACTGTGGTCTTTGACAAGACTGGCACTCTGACCCAAGGCCATCCGACACTGGAGAATGTAACGCTTGCACCCGGGAACACAGGATCTCCCAACGCAGAACAACTCCTGGTTTTGGCGGGCTCCGCGGAACAATATTCAGCGCATTTTTTGGCTTCATCAGTGGTTACCGCCACCTTGGCTCGCGGATTGGAAATCGACCGCCCCAGTGACGCTGCCGAACCTGCCACCGACGCAGTCCTCGCCGACATTGGGGAGCACGCCGTTGTGGTGGGCAAGCGGAGCTTCGTGTCACGAAGTACCGGTCCAATCCATGAGGAAGAACTTTCCGGCGGCCGTCTCACAATCCATGTTGGAGTCGATTCCCGCTATGCGGGGGCACTCATCATGAGCGATCCTCTCCGGGAAAACGCCGTGGAAACGCTTGCCAGCCTGCCGACAAAGTCTCGATAGTGCAGAATCTCATGCCCCGACCCATCATGATGGTCGAAGATAGTGTCAATGATGCTCCCGTTTTGGCTGCTGCTGACATTGGAATCGCCATGGGCGCAACGGGGCCCACGGCCGCAAGCGAGTCCGCCGACGTGGTCATCATGGTGGATGACTTGTCGAAGGTGTGCAGCGCAGTCCGTATCGGAAGGGATACTACGCACATCGCCGTCCAATGCACCTCAGGCACCCGTCAACTACAGTCGGCTCCCCCGCAACTCGAGACACAGAAATTGGGCTACCCCCACATGACTTTAGGCCCTTGTTGGCCGATGGCGGGTAAGAAAGACTGACAACACTGATACAACCGTAGGTAGAGCACATCGACCCGCCACTAGAACCCCCAGCGGGAACCACAACCACGAACGGAGAATAAGGACCATGGATCGGCTAATTGATCCTGATCGACTGACCACACTGGAGCCTGTAGCGCCCATAACGGTGTTCATTCTCGACGACCATGAACTCGTCCGGCGGGGATTAAGAGAACTCCTCGAGGGAGAGGGATTCAGGGTCATCGGTTCCACCGGTTCCGCTTTAGAGGCGACCCGTCACATTCCGGCATTGCATCCAGACGTTTCGGTCTTGGATGCGCGCCTGCCCGATGGAACGGGCATCGAAGTCTGCCGCGACGTACGGTCCGTGGATCCAACGCTGCGATGCCTTATTCTCACCAGTTACGACGACGAACAGGCCCTGCGCGGCGCCGTCCTTGCGGGAGCGTCAGGCTACGTCTTGAAGGAAATTGACGGCACAGACTTGCTCACCTCCCTTCGTCGCACCGCCAGGGGGGAATCACTATTCAGCCCCGAGGTCATGGCTAAAGTGGTCCAGGGTCTGGCAGAACCAGAACGGACGGATCCTAGAATCTCGGCTTTGACCGCGCAGGAAGCCCGCGTACTCCAGCTTATTGGGCACGGCTTGACCAACCGGGACATTGGCCAGGAGATGTTTCTCGCCGAAAAGACGGTCAAGAACTATGTCTCTTCGCTCCTGGCCAAGCTGGGATTTGAACGACGTACGCAGGCTGCCATCTTCATAACCGACACACGATGGCGGAGCGCTCCGGAACATCATTGACGATCTGCCACCGGTACGCACCACCTCATGCGGGTTCCTCCGCCGTTTGCACTATCAATCTCAAATGTCCCGTTGAGCAATTTTGCCCGCTGTTCCATGTTGGAGAGCCCACTTCCGTGACCCGGGACACCCAACCCAACACCGTCGTCATCAATTGTGACAGTCACGTTCTTCACCGTCGCGTCAATGGAAACTTCGATGGTTCCCGCATCGGAATGCCGCACCGCATTGCTCAATCCTTCAGTCAAGACTGCCAAAAGGTGTTTGGCCGTCGCCTCGGAAATTGCCGAGTCGATGGGGCCGGCCAAATTCAACCGTGGTGCGAAGGCCAGCGGCTTCGCAGCATTACGAACGGCCCGCAGGATCAAGTCACTGAGAAGTTCTGTTTCATCTGCACTGACCCTCAATGAATAAATGGTATTGCGCAGGTCACGAATAGCCTCGTCAAGTTCGGTCGTAACGGCCCTGATCCGCTCGGATGCCGTCTTGTCCGTGATGAATCGCTGCAGACTCTGGACACTGAGCCCTGCCGCAAACAGCCTCTGAATGACGACGTCGTGCAAGTCCCTGGCGATACGGTCCCGGTCGGTGAAAACCATGAGCTGTTCACGCAATCTGTGCGTCCGGGCCAGTTCCAAGGCCAACGCCACATGGGATCCAAACACGGCGCTCATTTCCACCACGATCTTGGAATAGCTGCCTGAACCCAGGTACCGCGCCAAGATCAAAAGCCCCTGATTTGTTCCCTGCGGGCCCAACGCTATGACAATTATTGGCCCAAACGCCGTCCCGTCTGCTTCGCCTAGCAGTTCGGTGGCATCCTCGAACACCGTCGGGACACCTGTCCTCAACACTTCTGCGATCGCCGGTGCGTCCAACGCCAGCGAGCGGCCAGCCAGCAGCGGTGCCCGTTCCCCGGCGGCCGCTGCGACATAGAGCTCAGGTCCGGTGTCCGAAGATACCCCGATCATGGTCAGGGCGGATTCCGATTCGGCCAGAGCGGTCTCCGCAATCATGTCCAGACTGCTTTCGGTGATATTACGTTCGTCATCCATCATGCGGCCAGTGACATACATGCACGCTTCCAGCCAACGCGAACGGCGCCTGGCATCCTCAAATAAACGGGCATTTTCAATGGCAACCCCAGCCGCGGCCGCCAGCGCCACAGCCAATTCCTCGTCCTCGACTGTAAAGTCTTCCCCGCCAGCCTTTTCGGTCAAGTACAGGTTGCCAAAGACCTTTCCCCTGACCCGTACGGGGACACCCAAAAAAGACACCATGGGCGGATGGTTCTCAGGGAATCCAACGGAAGCCGGATGCTCGTGCAAGTCGTGCAGGCGCAACGGGCGCGGGTCACTGGTCAGCAGGCCCAAGACCCCGTGCCCCGTGGGCAAGGGACCAATCTTGCGAATGAGATCCTCATCAATACCAACGGTAATGAAGTGGCTCAACGACTGGTCTTCACCGATAACCCCCAGCGCGGCGTAGCGGGCGTTCAAGAGCGTGCAGGCGGATTTCACGACCCGCTCCAAAACAGCATCAAGGCTGAGGTCTTCAGCCACGGAAACAACCGCCGCTAGCAAGCCCCTCATTCGTTCCTGTGTGGAGAGCAGTTCCCCCGCCCGATCAACAAATTCCCGGAGCAAGTCCTCAATCCTTGTGCCTGCGGCAGTCGGCAGCAATGGCGAAGCCGAATCCGCGCTAAATTCCTTCATAGACCCACCTTCGATCGGACATCGGTCATCGGACACGGGCCCACCTCACCGGGCAACTATTGACAGACTACGCTCGTTCCCGGAAGTTCGACTGCCAAGCATGGCCGCCCAGCTCAAGCCGCTGGGGCCTTTGTGCCCTACAACACCGGGCGCCAAGCATCTAGAGTCGGTTCCATGACGATGAAATCTAGTCCGGCAGTCACTACCCCCGATTCCCCTGCCATTGAAATGCTCTCCACGCCCCAGTGCTGGACGTTGCTGAAAGGACAGAATCTGGGGCGTTTGGCCGTTGTCATCGAAGGCCACGCCGAAACCTTTCCGGTCAACTACGCGGTGGACAACGGTTCGGTCATTTTCCGCACCGCCAAAGGAGCCAAATTCCTTGCCAAAACTTCCAACGCCCAGGTGTCCTTTGAAATCGATGGTTACGACGCGAGGACAGAGCAAGCCTTGAGCGTGGTCCTTCGCGGTATCAGCCAAGAGCTCCACCACGAACCCGGGCCCGCCGAATCCCAAGCCCCGCCCCTTCAACCGTGGCAGGGGCGGCAACAAGGAACACCTGGTGCGCATCAGCACAGTGACGCTTAATGGGCGGCGGTTCCCCGTCACCAGGGCCGACAATTGGACTACACCCCTAACCGACGCACGGCGCTCAACGTTTGAGTAGTCACCTGCCCGAATACCACCCCCAACACAAGGACAAACCATGAAGGCGCTCGTCTACGACGGTCCAGGACAGATCAGTTGGACCGATGTCCCGAATCCGGCAATTCTCCATCAGTCCGACGCGATTGTGCGCGTCGATACAACCACCATTTGCGGCACTGACCTGCATATCCTCAAGGGTGACGTTCCCGCCGTGCAAAATGGGCGCATTCTTGGCCATGAGGGGGTCGGGACTGTTATTGAACTGGGCTCGACGGTCAGCAACTTTGCAGTGGGCGACCGCGTCATCATCTCGTGTATCAAGTCGTGTGGGCATTGCACCAACTGCCGAATCTCACTGTACTCCCACTGCCTTGGCGATGAAGGTGAATCCGGCATTGGCTGGGTCTTCGGTCACCTCATAGACGGGACCCAGGCAGAGTATGTCAGGGTGCCGTATGCGGACAACTCGCTGTACAAATTGCCGGAGAATGTCAGCGACGATCAGGGTGTCATGCTTTCGGACATACTCCCGACGGGCTTTGAAATTGGTGTCAAGGCCGGGCACGTCGCCCCGGGCGACGTCGTCGCCGTCATCGGGGCCGGCCCCGTAGGCCTGGCCGCGATTGCCACAGCCGGACTCTACGGAGCAGCGACGATCATCGCCATCGACTTGGATGAAAACCGTCTCAATCAGGCGCTCGATTTCGGGGCCACCAACACAGTGGTGTCCGGCTCCCCGGGCTGGAAAGCCCAGGTACTGGCCCTAACAGACGGTGCCGGCGTCGACGTGTCCATTGAAGCCGTCGGAACCCCGCAAACCCTCACCATGGCCCTGGATCTGGTCCGGCCGGGCGGCCACGTGGCCAACGTCGGCGTCCACGGGCAGGCGGTCACCCTGAACATGGCGGAGCTGTGGATCAGAAACATCACCATCAGCATGGGCCTGGTCAATGCCAGCACCACCCCGATGCTGCTCAAACTCGTGGCCCGGAACAAGATCCCGGCCGGCCAACTGGCAACTCACCACTTCACCTTTGACCAGTTCCTTGAAGCGTACGACACGTTCTCCCGGGCAGCGGAAACCAAGGCACTCAAAGTCATCCTCGCCCGGCGGGTCGGGTCAGGATCAGGGGGCAGGGAACGTGCAGAAGCAGATCCTGCGTCACTGAGCCCATGATCGCGTGCTGCACCGCTCCCCTGCCGCGGCTTCCCACCACGAGCATCTGAGCCCCTTGGGATGCACCGGCCAGGGCGCTGGCCGGTGCATCCTCGGAGTCGAAGCGGTCGGAAACGCTCAGGTGTATGTGGCGGGCTCGCAGGCAGGAGACGGTTGACTCCAGGATCATGCGCCCCGTCGGATCGTCCCGCGTGGCCATCCGCGCACCGGAGGAACTGCCGGCAGCGTAAATGACTGTGAGCTCCTTCCCTGTTTCCACTGCTTCGTCGGCGGCAAAATAGGCGGCAGCCAGCGAGTGCGCGGAACCATCAATGCCGACGACGACGCCGGCATCCACTGCTGTGTGCTGTACCGGGATCACGGCAACGGGGCACCGGCCCATCATGGCGAGCTGCAGATTCACGGCACCGAAGCCTTCCCCATGTGAGTCGGCCGTCCGATCCGTTCCGACCACCACCATTGTGGCACCGGCGGATAGCTCCACCAGCACAGGAACCGTCTCCCCACTGACCAGCCTGGTCTGCACATGCACGGCTGGCGCGAGTTCCCGAGCCGTGCCTGCCTCACTCTCCAGGAAGCCGGCGATGGCGTCGTGAACACTCCGGTACTCGGGATTCCCGGGTGACACCAGATAATCAGGGATCACATGAACCAGAAGCAGGCCAAGGCGGAGCCGCTCCGCCCGCCGCGCACCCCAAGCGAGGGCGGCCCTGCTGGAGGATGACTGGTCCACCCCCACCACAATGTCCTGCTTATTTGCCATTGGAGCCTGTCCTTTCCCTGCGTGCATAAATCAAATAGTCCTAACAATCCCGTAGGAGTCTGCCTGGCCGGGGTTCTGGACGACGGCGGCAAGCGGGTCAACGAGGCCGCGAGGCATTCCCGTCGCGGCAACGCCAGGTACCTTCACAGCGTTCGCCGATGCGGTCTCGCGGGCCATGAAAGCACCCAGTTCGCTGATGGTGCTCATCAGCGGGGCGGGGAAGACAACCGTGGTGTTCTTGTCGACGCCCAGCTCCACCAGCGTCTGGAGGTTCCTGAGCTGGAGCGCCAGCGGGTGTGCCATCATGGTGTCCGAGGCATCGCCGAGCGCGGCGGCGGCCAATGATTCGCCTTCGGCGGCAATGATTTTTGCGCGCTTCTCGCGCTCGGCTTCCGCTTGGCGTGCCATGGCACGCTTCATGCTGTCAGGGAGCTGAATGTCCTTAAGCTCGACCAGGGTCACTTCCACGCCCCATTCCAACGTGGTCACATCCAGGATTTCTCTGATTCCTGAGTTGATGACATCAGTTTCGGCCAGCGTCTCATCGAGGGTGTGTTGCCCGACGACTTTTCTCAGGGTGGTCTGGGCAATTTGGTCGATTGCTGAGTACACGTTTTCAATGGCAACCAGCGATTTCACGGCATCCACGACGCGAAAATAGGCGACGGCGGAAATGTCGACACTGACGTTGTCGCGGGTAATGATGCCTTGGGACTGGATAGGCATCGTGACGATTCTCATCGAGACTTTTGGCATCCTGTCGATCAAGGGGATAATCAGCGCTAGCCCGGGCTTTTTGACGTCCGTGACTCGGCCCAGGCGAAAAACAACGCCCATTTCATACTGATTGACTACGTGGACGGCAAGCACTGCCGCAATCACGAGCACAATGACGATGGCGACAATGCTGCCAATGAGGATGGTCATGGCGTTTCCTTAGAGTGTTGCCCATCCGTGGAATGACGCGGGCGGACCTTGAGCGCCAAACCGGATGGATTGTCGCCGTGTGGGTGCTGCCGCGAACTCACGGACAGCGAAACTTACGTTGGTTCAACGCTAGGCTCGAAAATACCTGCGGCGGAGAGTCGAAAGACCCTAATCGGCGATGTGTCGCAGAACACCTCAGCCACCAAGGCCCCTGCTCCGCGCAGCTCTGAATTCTCTAGAGTTCTGTGCCTTTCGACCCTATCCATTCGCCGACTGAGGGCCTAGGCTCAAAAGGAACCCCGGGTATTTCCTGAACGTGCGCTTTAGCTGGCGTGCGACTTCAATTGTGAATCGAGGACTCGGAGGGCAATGCAAGCCAGGAACTCTAAGAATGAGCACCCCGTTGGGCTTGCCTTGCCCGCCGACCCCGTGGCCGGCCACGTTCCGGCTCCTGTTGTGGTGCACGGGAACATCCCGAAGTGGCTCTTGGCAGTTGCCTCCGCGCTCGTGTTGATTGTCTGGATTATCGACCCTGCTCGCCTATTCCGCTTTGACGGCAAGCCTCCTAGGTGTCGGAAGGCCCAGCTACTTCACTTTGCTTCGGATCGATTTAGCAGTCATGGGCGTCAATCATGTGGTGCCCGGCGGCGGCCCTCTCTACTTTGCTGGCCACCGGTGTGGGGATTTGGTTCCTGACCCGGCATACGGACCGGGCCATCCAGGCCGCACGCGGAGTGGTCCGGCATGTGCCCCTGGTAAGGGAAGATTCCGTCGAAAACTTTTTTCGCATGATGGCCAGTCAAATCGTGCTGCTGTCCTGGAACCCTAGGTGACTCGGCCGAGACGTTACGCTCGCCGCGTCCAATTGGCTTTTGGACGCTGCAGCGCTTTGGGTGCTCTTGGCCACCTTCGGACATTATCTTGACATCGGGCCCCTGCTGACGGTGTACGGCGGGGGAAGCATCCTAGCCATGTTGCCGCTGACACCGGGCGGGCTGGGCATTGTTGGAGGTGTCATAGTTTCAGCATTGATCGGCTTTGACACACCGGCAGGCCAGCCTCCCGTGGCCCGGTTCGTGGCTTCCCTGGTGACTAGCGGGAGTTTCCTAGCTAATTGAGGTCAGACTGGTGTTTGTGCTGGTCAGAGGCGCTTTTGAGTGGTTGGGAGTGTATGACCTAATTTTTCTTGGGTGCCCATTTGTTGAGGTTGAAGATCTCGGCAAGTTTGGCGTGGGTGTCGATGTCTTCGGTGAGCATGCGTCGGGCTTTGGGGCGTCCGCCGGTGGAGGGGTAGATCATCACGGTTTCACCGATGCTCGCGAGGCGTTCCAGAAGTTCCCGAACGGAGTGGTGTTCGCCAGCTTTGTCGGCTTCTCGGCGCATGAGGTGGGCGATTTGCAGTGCCAAGACGCAGGTGAAGGTGTGGATGCGGATGTTGTGCTCGCTCCAGTGATTCATGGGTGAGAACGAGACGACGTGGGGGTCTTTGAGTTGCCGGAATCCGAACTCGGCATCGGATTGGGAGCGGTAAGCTTCCACGAGATCCGCGACAGGCCAGTTCTCGTGGGAGGTGACCAGAACCCTTTTGCCGAAGACTTCTTCTTCGAGTTCCGCCTTTGCTTCCTCGTTGACGGTGGTGGTGAGCCGGTGGGTGGCCGGGGTGTTACCGGTGATGGTGACCTCCAGGACGCGGCGCAGCCAGGAATCGGCGGTGATGGTCTTGATATGCGCTGCCAGTTCCGTGGTCGTACGCCTTGCCTTGCCACGGGCCAGGGTATCGGCGAGCTCGTCGAGTTTCAGCTGGGCCTTGGCCAGGGTCTGGGCGAACCCGGCGACTTGCTTGGCGTGCAGGGTTGGTGAGTGGGTGAGGATCACCCTGCGTTCGGTACCGTAGACGACCCTGCGGGTCTCGGTCGCGCTGAGTCCGCCGAACCGGGCCGCATCCACGGCCTTGCGGTCGGTGGCGGGAATTTTCAGTAGGTCCGGGACGTGGGAGGGCGGCACGGAGCCGACGAAGGCCAGGGCGGTGTCAGTGACTTGCGTGAAGTTGGAGGCCGAGTTCTGTCCGGCATCAAAAACCACCGTCACCTCCGGAGAGGCTGAAATTCCGGCAGTCTCGGCGAGCTTCTTGTGTCTGGTGCCCAGCGCATCGATCATGAGCGGGAACTGGGTGACATCGGGCTTATTGCCCGGGTAGGCGTGGGCGAGCAACGGTATGCCGCCGTCGCGGGTGATGACCAGCCCCAGCCCGACCAGGCGCAGGTCGGCCCGCTTCTGCTTCGCCTTGCCACGCTGAGCAATCGGGGCCACCTCGTTGGCCGAATCAATGTAGGTCGCGAAGTTCGTCATGTCCAGGGCCAGTGCCGAAATGTCGAGGTTGAATTCGGTCACCATTGCCACCGCGATGCGTTCCTCAATCACCGCCAGCTCTGGAAGGGACACGCCGTGCATGGCATCCCAGAAGCGACGGTGGTCCAGCACCTTGGCGGGGATCTTCGTGAAGCGGTCCGCCGCCGTGGACTTCCACCAATCAGCGAAACCCAGCTTGGAAGTCGGCGCCACGACCCGGTTCAACGCCGCCAATGCCAGGTACGTCCCCACGGAGGCCCCGGCGTCCTTGCGTCGGGCGCCCACGACCGAATCGATGATCCCGGCAACATCCAGCCGGCCCAGGATGCCCCAGACCGCGGCACTGTCCCCGAAGCCCAGATGCCGGGTCTTCTCCGGAACGGAGACCGCCTCCTTGGCATCGAGCAGCTTCTCAATGTCCTTCGCGGAACCCAGATACCGCTCGGAGACCATCTTCGGCTGACCGTCGACCCGCGCCATTTCACGCAGGTACCAGTACACCTTGCCGTTGACCGTTTTCTTATAGAGCGCCATACCATCTACAATACTTTAGGTCATACATATTTCGGTAAAATGAACGCCCCGACACGCCGTAACCTACGCGGTTTTTATTTTGTCGGAGCCTTCAAAAACGAAATAGCTAGGAAACTCCCGCTAGTACCCGTCGAGCGATTCTGGCACGCTGAACCGGGCTGCCCGGCGGTGAATGTGGTGGACCCGGCCGCGCCGTCGAACAGTCGGGGACTGCTGGACAGGCCGGGAAAAGAACCACCGCTTCGCGCATTCAACCAGCACCAAATACACCACGGTCATGGCCAAAAGCGCCAGAAAGAAGGGAATGGGCAGCGGGTCGAAGCCGATCAGTGCTCCAAGTGGCGAGAGCGGTAGGGAGATGCCAACGGCAACCACGGCCAAGGAGGCCCAGAGCAGACCGGCCGACGGCCGGCTGCGCAGGAACGGCACGCGGCGGGTTCGGATGGCAAAAATGATCAGAGTTTGAGTGGCGATGGATTCGATAAACCAGCCCGCCCGGAACTCCCCAGGTGCGGCATTGAAGACAAACAGCATCAGCCCAAACGTTGCAAAGTCGAACAGTGAGCTGATCGGACCAAAAAGGAGCATGAAGCGGCGAATGAAAGCGATGTCCCAATGCGAGGGGGCGAGCAGCTGTTCCGCATCGACACGATCCCCGGGGATGGCCAGTTGGCCCGTGTCGTAGAGCAAGTTGTTGAGCAGGATTTGTCCGGGCAACATGGGCAAAAAGCTCAGTACCACGGAGGCTGCTGCCGCACTGAACATGTTGCCGAAGTTACTTGAGGTACCCATGAGCACGTATTTGATGGTGTTGGCAAAGATCCGCCGCCCTTCCCTGACCCCCTCGGCCAGCACACCTAAATCCTTGTCCATCAGGACAATGTCCGCCGCATCCTTGGCCACGTCTGTGGCGGTTTCCACGGAGATTCCGACGTCTGCCTTGTGCAGAGCCAGCGCATCGTTGACCCCGTCGCCGAGGAACGCAACGGCCCGGCCCTGTTGGCGCAGCATCCTGATGATCCGCGCCTTCTGTTCCGGTGAGACCCGGGCAAAAATACTGGCATCCTTGGCAGCAGTCCCGAGGTCGGTATCAGTCATGGCGTCGATTTCTAAGCCGGTTAGTGTTCCCCCCGACTCAAGGCCCAAATCCCTGCAGACCTTTTCGGCAACCCTAGCGTTGTCCCCCGTAGCAATCTTTACAGTAATGCCCAAGGTTGCCAGCTCCACCAACGATTCCTTGGCATTTGCCTTGGGCTTGTCAAGGAAGACCAAAAAACCGGCCAGGACCAGTCCTTGCTCATCGGCCAGCACTATGGCTTCTCGGCCCGCTACCTCACGTGTGGCCACGGCAATAACCCGCGCACCGGCGTCGAACTGCTCATTGAGCATCTCCTGCGCCAATGCGGGAATGTTCTCGCACAGCAGCAAGACATCCTCGGGCGAGCCCTTGGTGACAATCTGCTGGTTTCCAGTCGCATCAGCCACCAGAACGCTGGTCTTCCGCCGCTGGTGGTCAAACGGAATGATGCCCAGACGACGATGGTCTGTTGACTCAAATTCGGCAGCTTCCCGGGCTTCCCACAATGCAGCGTCCAAAGGATTCTGGCCCACTGTGGTGGCGGTCCCCTGCGAATAGTCGGCTTCCGTGGAGAGAAGCCCCAGCGTAAACAGGCCGGCCTTGGAGATGTCCGGGCCGACAGGCAGTGCCGAGGTAAAGCTGATGCGTCCTTCCGTCAAGGTGCCTGTCTTATCTGTGACCAGCACGTCCATGTCACCTAAATCCTCGATACACACTAGACGTTTCACAAGTACTTTCCGCTTGGCCAATGCACGAGTTCCGGCTGCCAAACAGGTGCTGACGACTGCCGGCAGCAACTGGGGCGTAATGCCAACGGCTATGGCGAGCGAGAACAGCAACGAATCCAGGAGGGGGCGCCCGAGCAGCAGATTAGCGATGAAGATCAGGGTGGTCAGGCCAACTGCCACCTGCAAAAGCAGGAAGGAAAATCGCTTTAGGCCATTCTGAAATTCCGTTTGCGGCTGATGTTCCCCCAAGCCCAGTGCGATCTTGCCGAACTCGGCGCGTCCGCCGGTGGCGACGACGACGCCGGTGCAACTGCCGGACTGGACCACAGTGCCCATAAAAACACAGCAGGACAAGTCTCCCAACGATGCGTCCCCCACGATGGGGACCGAATCCTTCTCCGCGGGCAGGGACTCACCCGTGAGGATGCTCTCGTCGCACAGCAGGCCCTCCGCGGTGAGGACCCTGATGTCCGCCGGGATGATCGCTCCCAGGGTCAGACGAACCACGTCACCGGGCACCAGAACCACGACGTCGATTTGGCAAGCGGCCCCGTCCCGAAGGACGACGACCGTGTGCGTGACGCGGGAATGGAGTGCTTCGGCGGCACGTTCGGCCCGAAATTCGTTGCTGAACCCCAGACCCACACTCACCACCAAGATGACCCCAATGACAATCGAATTCGTAGCGTCCCCCAGAAACAAGGACAGCCCGGCCGTGACAATCAAAAGGATCAAGATCGGACTGCGAAGTTGCCGGCCCAGCACCGACCATGGGCTGGCCTTGTGGGTCCTTAAAGCGTTGGCTCCAACGGCGGCCAATCGACGTGCAGCTTCACCTCCGCTCAACCCACTTTCCGAGGACTGGAGTTCGCGAAGAACCTGCTCACCGCTGAGGCGGGCTGTGCCGGCAAGTGAAATTTGTGTGAAGTTTGCCGGCTCAGTTCTTACGGACAGGCTCATCGGCGTCCTCATGACTTGCGCCCACAGCCGCCACTTCCGCACCATCGTCTGCCCCATGAACCACCAACACCGGGCAACTAGCGTGTTCAGCGCATGCCGAACTGACAGACCCCAGCAACATGCCAGCGAATCCCCCATGCCCACGGGAGCCGACAATGAGCATCTTGGCGGACTTTGCCTCATCGATGAGGACCTGTGCCGGACGGCCCCGGATTGCCTGCGCCCTCAAGCCTGAGGGGAACTGATCCCCAAACGCTTGTGTCAGGGCGGTATCCAAAACCTGCTGGGTGTCTGACTCGGGATCCCATTCAGACGCCGAATAGGGGCCAAAAGCTGTCTCAAAGTGCCAAGCTGTGACGGCCGTGATGGTTGCCTCAAGTACGCCCGCCAGCGTTTGTGCCCATTTCAGGGCCAGCACGGACTCGGGTGATCCGTCGACACCAACCACAATGTGTGGACCCACACGGGTTATCTGGTCTTCCATGACTGGAACCATCTTTCTTAAGTATTCGCGTGCACTTCGAGCAGTTCAGCCCCGCTGCGCGTTCCCCTCCATCTTTCAGTGCCGATGGCGTACCTGGACAGGGTCCAAGGGCCCTAACACTATGGATCCTTGCGTGCCACGCTGAGAGTAACGGACATTGTTTGCCTGCGTCGGAACGAAGGTCGCCCCGGCTCAAAATCAACTAAATGGACACGGAGCCTGCCTTGAACAGCGACCTTGCTCAAATCAACCGCCAAACCCCACGAGGGTCCCGTCAAGACGGATGGCCGGTAGAATTCTCCCTCCTGCACCGGTACTTCAATGCCGCCAACTACCTGACTGCGGCGCAAATCTGCCTTCAGGACAATGCCCTGCTGCGCCGACCATTGGCGGCGGAGGACATCCAACCTCGGGTGCTCGGACACTGGGGTACGAGCCCGGGGCTTTCATTGATTTACGTCCACCTCAACCGGCTGATTCGCAATACCGGGGCCAAGATGCTTGGCCTAGCGGGCCCCGGCCATGGCGGTCGCCCCGTCGTTGCCAATCTGTACCCCGAAGGGTCCTACTCCGAAATCTATCCCCAGGTCAGCCAGGATTTGGAGCAGCTCCGGCACGTGATCAGGCAGCTCTCCACCCCAGGAGGCATTCCAAGCCATGTGGGCCCGGCGACTCCCGGTTCCATCCATGAAGGAGGGGAATTGTGCTATTCATTGACCCACGCAACGGGGGCCGCGATGGACAACCCCGAGCCATTCGTGGCCTGTGCTGTGGGCGACGGCGAAGCGGAAACGGCTCCCTTGGCGGGCGCCTGGAAGGCCTCGGCGTTCCTCAACCCGTGCCGGGACGGGGCCATCCTGCCCATCTTGTGCCTCAACGGCTACAAGATCTCCGGGCCCACGGTCCTGGGACGCCAATCCGATGAGCAAGCCATGGCACTGGATCGCGCGTATGCACGGATTCTGCAGATCCAGGACGATGCCCGGAACCACGGATCCACGGGCCAGTCCCACTGGCCAGCCATCATTCTGCGCACGCCCAAGGGCGGGACCGGGCCGGCAATTGTGGATGGTGTTCCCGAGGAGGGAACGTTCCGTGCCCATCTGCTTCCGCTGGCCGGGGTTCGGGAAAACCCGGCGCATTTGGCCCACGGTGGCCCCGAAGTGGCACCACTGCCCATCCTGCCCTTGGAGGACTACGCCTGGGACATTGGCACCCCCGGGTCGCTCATGCATGAGTCCACATGGCCCCTGGGCGAAATGCTCAGGGATATTTACTCGGACACCGCCGAAGCTTCGAGATTTCGTTTGTTCTGCCCGGACGAAACCAACAGCAACCGCCTGGGCGCCGTCTTCGAGGTCACCGACAGGTGCCTTATGGAGCCGGCGCACCACGGCGATGACCACCTCTCCCCTGATGGGCAGGTCATGGGGGTCCTCTCGGAGCACCTCTGCCACGGCTGGCTGGAAGGTTATGTCCTCACGGGCCGTCACGGGCTTTTTGCCACCTACGAGGCGTTTGCCATGGTGAGTGCCTCCATGACCCTACAACACGCAAAATGGCTGCAGCACGCCCGGGAACTTCCTTGGCGCAACCCCGTTCCCAGCCTGAACATCCTGCTCACATTGACCTGTTGGCGCAATCATCACAACGGTTTCAGCCACCAGGGACCCGGCCTGATTGACACAGTCCTATCCTTGTCCGGATCGGTCATCCACGTCTACCTGCCACCGGATTCCGGTATCCTTCTGGCCATAGCCGAGCATGTTTTGCTGAGCAAGGACCATGTGAACTTGGTGGTAGGGGCCTGCGCCGGCGATGTTCCCACGGAAGAAGCCCTCGCCGTGGCATGGCTGCTGCAACGCCATGTCCCCGGTTTGAGGTTGCGCGGCTACGCCCGAGCCATCCAACAACTCCTGCACGGCCGCCGGAACCCGGGCCGCTTCCATGTCAGGGGCGACAGCGAACAAGGCACCACAACCACACCATTCGACATGGTGGTCCTGAACCGAATGGGCCAATACCACCTGGCCTTGGCGGCCCTGCCCCGGGCCAGCGGCAACTTTGACGTGGCACAGGAACTGACGGGCCATTGCCACGCGATGCTCAAGAAGCACGAAAGTTACATCCGGGAGCATCTTGAGGATCTGCCGGAGATTCACGACTGGGTCTGGACGCCGCCAAAGAACACAAGGAATGCATCATGACAAGCAAACAGGATCCGAGAGCCATTGTTGTGGGGGTCGATGGATCCGAACCCTCCATTGCGGCGCTGCGGGAAGCTGCCGGCCTGTCCATCCGGCTGGGCGCACCCGTCCAGGCCCTGCTGTGCTGGAGCATTCCCACTTTTTACCAGGTTCCCTACTCCGTTGGCACCTTTGACTTCAAGGGGGCGGCTCAGGGGATCCTGGACACAGCGATTGAGGCCGCATTTGGCATGGACTGGCCCGAAAACCTGACCGCCCGACTAAAACAGGGGCCTCCCCGGCAGAGCCTGATCGAGGCCAGCAAGGAGACACCACTGTTGGTTCTGGGCCGGCGTGGATTTGGCGGATTCACCGGCCTGCTGATGGGTTCGGTCAGTTCCGCCTGCGCATCCCGCGCCCATTGCCCCGTGCTCATCGTCCACGCCCCAATGTTAGGAGAAAACCATGTATGAACTGGTGGCAGCCGCGGCCGCACCCATCACCCCAGGGACCTATTTTGGCTGGGGGGATGTGACCATCCAGTCCGGAAACCTTGTCGTGATCATCGTGATGATCATCCTCTTCGGCCTGGCCTTGGTCCTTCCGTTTCCGGGCGGAAAGAGTCGGAAATGAATACTAACCAGGCTTCCGATCAGGAGGCGGAAGGAACCGGCGCCTATACGTGGACAGGAAAGTCCCGCCGTTGGTTCCTGAAGCGCCTTCCACCGGATAAATTGCTTCCCGAGGACCAACCCAGTTACGTGGCGTCGTGGGCCTATGTCTTTGGCATGGGCGCTGTGGCCGGGCTGGTTTTCATCATCGCTTCCGGCGTGGTCTTGAGCCTGAACGGACCACAGTGGTACCACGTGTCCGCCCTGGGCCACTTCACCAACAGCGTGCACCTGTGGAGCGTCGAACTGTTCTTCATGTTCATGGTGGTGCACTTGTGGATCAAGTTTTGGATGGCCGCGTGGCGTGGCGGCCGGCTGCTGACCTGGATCACCGGCATGCTGGCCTTCCTGGTCTCCATCGTCACCGCGTTCACGGGGTACCTGTTGCAAACGAACTTTGACTCCCAATGGATCTCATTCGAAGCCAAGGATGCTCTGAACTCCGCAGGCGTCGGGGCATGGTTCAACGTGGCCAACCTGGGACAGGTCTTCATGTGGCACATCATGCTCCTGCCGCTTGCCGTCGGTGCCGTCGTCGTACTCCACGTGCTGCTGGTTCGCACCCACGGCGTGGTCCCGCCGTTGGATGCGGCCGAGACCGATGCCCAGTTGCGCGAATCAACAACTGGCCAAAACGATGCGGAGGCGCAATTGCCATGAGAAGGAACATTTCCCCCATGTCGTGGCGGAAGCGCGAGAACGTTGCCGGGCGGCCTTGGCGCGGTCGTGTCCGCGACTATGATCTTTTCAAGGAGCTCACGATTGGCCTCGTCGTTGTCGGGCTGTTGGTGGTGGGCCTCGCGGCGATCTTCAGCTCCCCGGACGATCCCGGGGTGAGCCTGAAATCATGGGCGGCTGAGGCGCCGTCGGACTTTGTCGCCACGGCCACAGCTGAATTGGGCGGCACCAGCGATACCGCCGGCTATGGGCCGCCCTATAATGCAACGCCAGATGCCACCCAGCACCTCGGGTTCATCGACCTGCAAAGCCTCTCCGGTGTACGCCTGCCGATTGACACGGCCAACGACTTCGTCATCAATCCGCTCAAGACCCTGCCCGTCCCGCCGCCAGCTCTTGCCCAGTGGTCGGCGGCCGCCCCCGTCGACCAGGCAAAGTGGACCGCCGCGTACACCGCTGCGCTCACAGCCGCACCCGACGGAGATCCAGCCCAGGTCGCTGCCGGCGCCTACGGTCCGGTGCCGGCCTTGACGGGCTCTCTGCTGGCCATGGCCGCCGGCGGAAACCTGGACGGCGTGCTGCAAAGCGCGGGCCTGCCCTACAACTTGGACTACACGCCCTCCATCTTGTTCATCGGCGATGGCAGCTACTTTCAGGGACTTGCCGCCAACGCTCACCTGACCGGAGACCAGTGGGGCGTCATGAACGAGACGGGCGACACCCCTGGCCAGTCCTGGCTGTGGCTGTTCTCGCTGCTCTACCAGATCCAGCCCTTTAAGTCCTCCGCCAATGCCGATATCCTCGTGGTGTCCACCATGCTGGTGCTGTCGCTCCTGCTAACGCTGCTGCCCTTGATTCCAGGGCTGAGGGACCTGCCACGCAAGATTCCTGTCCACAAGCTGATCTGGCGGGACTACTATCGCCAACGGTGATCTAGGCGCCCCGACCCGGGCAAGCGGTATCATTTAGCGCCTTGTGCCGGCGGGCTGCACCGTCAGGCTGAGCGCCAATTTCGGGCACAGTTTGACAGCATCACGGGCCGCCTCGGCGTCCCGGGCGCCCATCGCCACGTTGGTGCGGCCCCCGTTTCGGGCTGCCCTGGCCAAGGGATATCCCCAGTCATCACGGGACAGCAATCCTGGCAACAGTTCGGTGCACAGTCCCCGCCCGTCGCATTTGGTCCAGTCGATGTGCAGTGTCTCGCTCATGCCGTCCTCCCGGACTTTCTTGTGCAGGTGCCCACCAGGTGGGCCCCGACGTCGTCGGAAAATGTCTCTAGGGCGCTGGCCACCAGCCGGGCGGTGCCGTCCGGATGGTGGCAGGCACCCCGGCCGCCCACCAGATTTCCCAGCCGCTCCAATTCCTGCACCAGGCGCGGATCCGGGTCACCGTACGCGATCGCGTTCATAACCCTGGCCATCGCGGGCAGGCCGAACATGCACGGGCCGCACTGCTTGGCAGACTCCCCCGCCAAGTAGTTCAGGATCCCGGCTGTGGCCGCCAAACCACATTCCGAGGCTGCGAGCACATGGAGCACCCCGGCTCCCGGGCGGACCACATGGTTCCCCGGCCCTGACGGTGAGAGGCGGTAGCCCAACGGCCGGACCCACTGCCCGTGATAGCCGCCAACCAGCACTGCCCCAACTTCTGAAAGGTCGACGCCAGAGCTCGCCAGGATGCCGAATAGGCTTGCATCGCCTTCCACTTCGAGTACTTGCTCCGCGCCATGGCCCGAAACGGATACGAGCCGCGTTCCGGGGTCCCGGTCTGATCCGGCCGTGCGGAACCAGCCGGCCCCATGGCGGGCGATGAGGGCCACATGGGCCAAGGTCTCCACATTCAACACGAGGGTGGGCCGGCCTTTGACTCCCGATTCGCTCAGGCGGCGACGCTTGTCCAGTGGAAGTGCAATCCCGTTGGTGATGGAGTTGACGACGGCGCTTGCCTCACCTGCGATGAAGGTCTCCGGAGCTTCCACCACCTTGACCTTGCGGGTGTCGCGGCGCTCCGCGACGGCCAATTCCACCGACTTCTTGGCCGCCGGTGTCGTGTAGAGGTACACCTGCGATGCTGACACTGCCGCTCCGGCAATCAGCAGGCCGTCAATCACCAGGTGGGGCGCGTGGATCAGTAGGGTCTTGTCCTTGAAGCTAAGTGGCTCACCTTCGGCTCCGTTGGCGACCACCACGGGCCTGGCGGCCAGTAAGGCCGGACCATGGCCCTGGCCCGTCGCCGCCAGCTTGCGCCACGAGGAAAAGGCGGCCCCTCCACGCCCCGTCAGGCCCGACTGCTCCAGGACAGAGATGAAGTTTGCGTCAACACGGTCAAGGGACAGGGCGCCAAAGGTCAACTCATGGCTGGCCAGGTCCGCATTGGCCCCAGCAGCAAACAGCTGGAGGTTCCCCTCGGTGCCCCAGGACTCCTCGGCAGCGGGCATTGTTGTCTCCAGTGCATTCATGAAAGTCCTCCTTGCCGGGCTTTGGCAGTTTCAAGAAAGTTCACCGACAGGCGCCATGCCACGGCTCCGACAACAACGACTACAGATGTTGCGGCGAACAACAGGAACCACTTGCTGGTTCCATCGGTGCCGTTGCCGACGGCATGAGCCAGAGCGATCGGCCACATCAAATAACTAAACCAGTGAACTGCGCGAAAGCTCCGCTGGCCAATGCGGTGGCGCAACAGACCCGTAGCCACGAGTGCGAGCACCAGGTCAAAGGCCACCGTTCCAAGTCCCTGCCAGAACGGCTTGAAGGCCCCGAGAAAAGGAACCACCACATCGGTCACGGTGAGCTTGGCGAAGGAATCCAGCATCAACGACCCCACATGAAGCGCCAGGAAAACTGTGGCAAGCAGGGAAAGGTTGCGGTGGAGCAAGGTGAGAGAAAAGCGCGGAATTCCTGGCAGGGGCCGGCCGGAGCGTGTCACGATGCCCAAGAGGACTGTCAGGGTAAACAAGGCCAGAGAAACGAATCCGCTCGCCCGGCCAAAGGCCCACATGGCGTTATCCATGGTGCTGCCCTCCCGCCATGGAGACCGTTCCCTGGTGGTGGTCCCTTGGCCAACTTCCTGTGGCGACTACACGTCCCTGGCCATCGACAAAGCGCCCGGCAATGCCTCGTTGCTGGAACCATTCCACGGCACCAAAACCACGGACGACTCCGGCGGTGGTGAACGCATTGGCCAACAGGCACGAGGGCGCCGCAACGGTAACCGATCTCCAGACGGGCTCCGCGGGAAGACCAAAACGAGGATCCAAAATGTGGTGGACGTCCCTGCCGGCGTGGGTCCAGCGGCGCTTCTGCGTGCTGGAGGTCGCCATGGCATGCCCAGCCTGCAAGGTGACTTGTTGCCACGGATCCTTCGAAAGATCCTGGACAAGAACCTGCCAACCGCCGTCAGGGCCGCTGCCGGCGGTTGCGATGTCCCCTCCCAGCGAGACGAGGACTCCACAGCCCAATTCGGTGGCCACCTTTTCGGCTGCCTTGTCCGCGGCGACGGCCTTGGCAGTCGCACCTAGGTCGAGTCGAATGTCCTCCGGCACAACCAAGGTTTGCCCCTCGAGTCGTATCCTCTGCCAGCCGGGTTTCCTCCCGCGCGATTGAAATTCCGTCACGGCCGTCCCGGCCAGCTCCAGCTTTAGCTGTGAAATGTCACGGTCGTATCCCAAGGCGTCCATGTCCTTACCGAGGGTAGGATCGACGTCGCCATCGGTCCACCTGGCCGCGTCAAGGGCGCTTTCCACCAGCAAGGCCAACATCCGGCTGACCGGTGCGCCCACGGCAAGTTCCGCGTGCTTGAGTATCAACTCTGAGTCCGTGCGGAAGCGGCTACAGGCGTCATCGACGTCGGAGACCACGTCTTGAACAATGCGTTGCGCGTCCGTCATTCTCGAGGCGTCGGTGACGGTCACGGACGCAGTGAGTCCCCAAACGGTCCAAGAAGTCGCGGCCTCCATCTTAGGATCCTGACGATCGGACGCTAGTGGTCCCGCCGTTACCTTGCTGGACCGAGCTCCCCCCGGAGGTGCCATTGGAGTAACCATTGTCGCCGCCCTGCTCCTGTGAGGTACCGTCGTCTTGCCCGGAACTCGAGGTGGAAGTGGCAGCGTGGCTCGTGGTGGTAAGGTCCACGGCCACGGCTGCGATACCCGCGACCGAAAAACTGCCAAGGGCCACAAACGTGGTGATGCCCGCCGCTACTTTCCTACCGCTGCTTCGTGTCGCCATGACCTGTTCCAATCCGCTTAGTGGTGACCTTTCCTGTCTCCATCATCCCCACTGATTCTGTGTCCTTTCTTAGTCAAGGCTGAGCATCGGTTTTTCGATGCCGTAACAGAGGCAGCACAACCACCACGGCAGCACCCGCGTGCGGTGACGCCGGTTCAACCATGATTTTGCCGTTGTGCAAGGCCACGATCTCCGCCACCAGTGCCAGTCCAAGCCCGTAGTGGCGCGTGCCATCGGTGTCGCGGCTTTCTGCGCGTGCAGAGGAAAACCTTTCAAAGACCCGGCTCTCAGTTCCCGGCGCAAAGCCGGGCCCGTCGTCGGTGACGAGAATGCGCGCCTCGCCAGCGAGAAGGCCGACATCGACTCGCACGGCTGTTTCGGCATGGTCCAGGGCGTTGGAAATCAAAGAGGTGAACACCCGCAGCAGTGCCACCGGAGAACCCTGCACTGTGATGGGGACCTCACCCACGACCGATTCCAACCGGATGGATTGCTTCAGTGCCTGCGGTGCAGCCAAGGCGACAGCACTGCTGGCAACGCCCAGAAGTTCGACTGCGGTGTGGTCCACGGCTCCCCGTGGATCGGCGGAAATCAGCAAGTCATCCAGAATTCCCGTGAGCATCTTTGAGTCATCGACGATGCGAGCAACCTCAGTGGAAACCCACTCCGGCGAAAGCCCGGGTCCGGTCAACTTTCGGCGCAGCAGTTGTGCGCGAGTGCTAAGCAATGTCAACGGCGTCCGAAGTTCGTGGCTGGCGTCGGCCACAAAACGCCGCTGCAATGACAGGCTTTCAGCCAAGGGACGCATAGCACGCCTGGCCATCCACACCGACGATCCGGCCGCCAATAGAGCCGCAGCCGCGACGGCGACGACCATGGCCAACACGATCCGGTTCAGCGCCTCGCGGCCCTCGTGGGTGTCCATGGCAGCTTGGATCACCCTGTCACCGCGAAATGTTGTCAGTACCTGGTAAGTTCGCCCGTTGACTAAGAGATCCACTTGTTCATCCGAGTGCGAGGCCGCCACACGGCTCATCGCGGCCGTGTCAGGGAGCCCCTGCGGCATCACCGGCGAGGCGCTCAGGCGGCCCTCCTCGGATATCGCCACATAGACTCCAGCCGGTACGTCTCGTGGAGAATCAACCTGTGTCGCGTTGATCAAGCTCTTGTTCATGGCTTCCGCGGTACTGGCGGCAACGATTGAGTACAGCAAAGCACCCATCAAGGCCAACAGGACAGCGATGAGCGCCGTAAATTGCATAGACAGCCGAACAACGGCACGCCGGAGTTCTTTCGCATCCCTCGTGTTCACGCTAGCGGTCCCAGGACGTAACCCAAACCCCGCACCGTCAGCACACACGACCTGCCCAATTTCTTGCGTAAGTAGTGCACGTACGTATCCACCACGCCGCCGTCGTCGGCATCGGAAAAGACCGACTCAAGCAGGCCAGCCCTGGTGAAGACCTGCTGCGGACGGCGCGCGAGGTGCTCCAAAAATTCACATTCCCGTTCGGACAGGACCACCCGGCCATCGACGTCGAGCAACACCGTCCGGGTGCCGACATCAAGAGTCCCGCCTGGAATCCGCACCGTGGCGGAAGTGTCGGCATGTCGGCGCAGGAGGGACCGGATCCTTGCCAGCAGTTCGTCGATGTCGAACGGCTTACCCAGGTAGTCTTCGGCACCCCTGTCCAAGCCCTCGACTCGGTCGGCCGGATTGCTCAGCGCCGAGAGGACGAGTGCGGGGGTAGTGACACCTTTGCGGCGCAGGCGCTCGAGTACGTCCAATCCCTCAATGGCAGGCAGACCTCTGTCCATCACGATGACGTCGAATGGCCGGCTCAGCCCTTCATGCAGCGCACGCTGGCCATCATGGGCAGTCACCACTGTGTATCCCTCGCCCTCGAGCAACTCCCGGAGCAACGACGCCAACGCCGCATCATCCTCAACCACCAGCACAGAACGTTCATCACCCATGAAGTGAAGTATAGGCGCCGTAAACCATGCTGCAGTTGGGCCCGGAGCCCAAAAAACCACTAGGAATGCACGCAAAACATTGCGGCAGGGACTGCATCCAGCTCCCGTAGGGTGTACCACTGCTGGTCCGCCGTCCCCAGCCCAAGGAGTCGCTGCATGCCAGATGAGCCAAGTAGCCAGGTGTCGATTTAGCAGTATGGCCTCCGTGACCCACAGGACCGGCGCCCACTTCACGGTCGACTTCGCGCGTGGCTGGCGGCGGACTGCGGCCGGCAGGTTCATCACGGCCGATGTTGTGTCAATCATCGGCTCATTGGCAGCCTGCACGGCCATTGTGGCGACCGGTATCTCCATGTTCCAGGTAACTCCGGGCCATGAACACTTGCGTTGCCTGGACACTGGGAAGCTGACGGTGCCAGGGGTGGCGATGGCCTCCCTCGCGTGGCCCGTTGTCACCTTGTTTTCGTTACGACCCAGGCGCCTGCTTGACTGGCTTACGGTAGAAGTGACCACGGGTAGCCTGGCCCGGACGCCCATATCCCGTCCAGTGGAGACGCGCCTGAGGCCGTTCTAATCCTGGTCGTCATGCACCTCGCCGTCGTCGCCTTTCCTGCCTTGGTCAGCGGTGGATCACAACGGAGCGGGCGCAATTGCAGCCAAAAGTAAGCCTCGATCTCTAATTGTCCTTGGCAGGTCTGGTACCCGCTGGCAGGATAGATAGTGGATGTTCCGTGCAGTGGTTGCGACTCTTTCAACTCGTGAACCATCCCATGAATCATGCCGTTTTGTTGACGGGGTAGTTCCCAGGGCGGTTCACATTGAAGTCAATAGAACGACTGCCGATCCTCTCCGGGGAATCAGTCAAAGGCCGAGAGCCACTTCAGGACGCGTCGGAACGACTTGTTCTACCCGTGTCCCGTCATTGCGGGTCATTCGACTGCGAAGCCGTCAACACCTCGCCAGAGCTTTGGCCAGAGGGGAAGGACGGACAGTTCACCCATAAGTGCGTTTGACGTCACTCCCCCAGCCTTTTCGGGAGTCAACTCCAGCAACCACGAACAACTTCCTACATTTGGCAAGATTGATGCACCTGAGGCCATGAAGTAAACGCTTGTGCGGACCATGAAACGAATAATGACCCCCTGTTTTCAGAGGGTCATTATTCGAACATATGTGCCCAAGGTGGGATTCGAACCAGACTATTGCCCTTACAAACACTATTGCCCTTACAAACAAAGGGAACACCGCAACCACAGGCCCAAACCGGCCCAGTACGACTCGATCCTAACCAGTCACACAGCAAATGTGTTGACACAGTCAACACACCCCGTTTCCCCGCCACTCTCGGCCGCGCCGGGTCCTTGAGATGCGAGTGTCACCGTTCGGTGACACAATGGTTTCGGAAGGGACAGCATCATGACACTTGGGAACAACATCGACACACCCGCCGCCGCGGGAGCGCTGATCCGCGCCCAGCGCATGAATCACAGCTTGACACAACAAGCCCTGGCCGACACGGCAGGGGTCTCACGGAAATTCCTCATCGACCTCGAAGCCGGACACGAGCGTGCCGAACTCGGCAAGACCTTGGCTGTCCTGGCAGCACTCGGGCTCTCCTTGTCCCCCGCAACCTCCATGCCCCGCGGCAGCGACTACGACCCCGACCGGCGTGACTACGGAGCCACCTTCACAGATCTCCTGGCCAAGAAGGACTTTGAATTCGCTATCAAAATGCTCGCCGACTACGCCACCGCATCAATGAAGGCAGGCCGACCGCTCCTCCAGCGCAACCCACAACTCAATGACCCACAATGGTCGGCAGCACTGGCGGGAATCACCAACTACACCGCACACCGTCTCGACCAAACCGCCCCGGCTTGGACCAGACGCATCCGGCCCCTCAAAGAGGCCTGGATGCCAGCCGAGTCCTACAGGAGAGTCCGCGAACCCATGAGGCGACTAACACAGTCTGAAACACCTCGCGAGCTTGCCGCTATGAACGTCTTCATCCGCGAACGCAGCCTGGCAACAGCATGAGCGCCGGCGAACTCACCTGTGACCAAATCCTGGCCCTCCTCCGTGAACTCGGCAACAGGCTGGCCACTCGCGGTATTCATAGTGACATCAAACTCGTAGGCGGAGCCGCGCTCGTACTGCAAGGCATAGGCAACCGTCCCACTGCGGACATCGACGCCAGTTACGCCGAGACAGCGTCGGTCAACTCGATCGTGGCTGAGATGGCCACGGACTACGACCTGGCCAGTGATTGGCTCAACTCCAATGCATCAGCATTCATCCCCGACAACGCCAGCTGGATCACCCTCGAAGAACTCGACGGACTAACCATCCAGGCAGCAGACAGCGAAACACTTCTAGCAATGAAGATCGCCGCCGAACGAGACAAAGACACCCTCGACATCGCGCGCCTCCTACGAAAACTCAACATCACCAACGCCATCGACGCCGTCGACGTCGCCTTCAACAAGTATGGCGATCACTCCATCCCACTCGCCGCCAGTCGAGAAAACTACCTCATCGTCGTCGATGACGCATTCGACGCTGCAACAAGCCTCGAGCCCTAGACTAACCAACTGCCGCGCACGACCAGGGCCACGCAACAATACAGAAATCGAGTAGGGGGGACGGGTTTCCCGTCCCGCCTCGCACACCACCGTACATGGGGGCCCGCATACGGCGATTCGCTAGGTCATTGAAAGTGAGCCCACGTAGGGCGAAGGTAGACCCACCTCAAACCCATTAAATCGCTATGACCGGAGCCCTGTGGCGGTAGCCCATACAGTCATTTCCACCAGCGATGGCGACCCGGCCAGTACGGAGCACACCATGACGACTAGCAAGTGCGCGAAAGGGTGCCGCACCCCGCGTTTCTTTCAAGGATCCGGCAAGCTGCGCAATGCCGCCAAAGCCTGCCCTAGATCACTGGCGGCCGTATCAGTGGCAGTAAATTCGTCGATGAACACGGCATAGTGAGGAGATGGCATACGCGAACTCCTGGCAATCCAGCGGCTTAGACACCATCTGGCTTATCAGGAGTTCTCACCCTTTTAAAAGCCACTTAAACACGAAAACCCCCTGTAAACAGGGGGTTTAGCGTGCCCAAGGTGGGACTCGAACCGGCTTTTACCCCTTGCAAACACTGGGAAGTAGCGAGTTACTGCGGAAGTTCGGCCCAGTACGACGCAGTCCGGACCGGTCCAGAAGGAAAAGTGTTCCCGGCGGGAACAGGCCCATTTTCATGAATCCTGGCTAGGTACGCCCGCCGACTCCGACTAGAGCCTACCGTCCTTGCCATCGGTTAGCGAGGAACAATATGGGACACGATCACCGCGGCCGATAGTTCCAATCCAATATTTCCAGCGGCCACTCCCAGGGCAAGATCAAACGCCTCATTTGTCCCGAAGTTGTGCTTGAATCCGTTGATCCAAAGAAATGACACCATCAGTGTCCAGGCAGTGCGCTTGTTTCCGTCCAGCAGCGGGTGAAACCTGGCCACCGAATCCAGCAACGCCGCTGCCTTCAAGGCAAGGTCCGGATATGCTTCCGTTCCCAGCACGGTGGTTCCCGGACGGGCGAGGGCGGAGGCAAACAGGCCGATGTCCCGGATATGAAAGCCATAGCCGTCGACGACTTGGAGAGCATCCTCAATATCGAGATACTGCGTCATGCATCAGCGAGGCGGGTCAACAGCTCGGCATCATGGCTCTTGACGAACTCAATGCTCGCAGCGATCTCACGACGACGCCGGTGACGTTGTAGCACCATCTCGGCGCCCTGAAGCAGCAGCGCGGACTTTGAGGTATGTTCCTCAAGAGCAAGCTTCTCCAGCTCTCGATCCAGCTCTTCGGGTACTCGCAGATTCATAGCCATACCTCATGGTACCAATCCGGTACTAGCTCTGTCCATCAATCCAGAAGATCCGACCCGATTCGGGTGGTCCCGCTCGCCACAGGAGCACCCAGACGTCGAGATCTACATTCTCCACCACATCGCCACGCGCCGAACTTTAACGAGAGGCCAACATACCCACGTTCGTCAAAATAGGCGGCGGCATCATTTCCGGAACAGTTCACTCCTCGACGGACTTCATTTCGCCTCGAGATTCGCAAGCCGTTCACCAATGCGGCTGCCCGCGCGATGAGCCTTGGGGCAGCGTGCCAGCCATCTCTTCAGCACTGCGATCTCGTCAGGTCTTTGGCCGAGCTTCCGGTGGACGATGGCGGCCTGCTCCGTGTACCAAGGTGCAGACTCGCGACCTCCCGCATCTTCTTCGGCGGCCTCGATTGCCTTGTAGCAAAGGTTGAGGGCTTCTTCGAGCCGACCTTCGCGTTTCAGCTGCTTTATCGGCTCAACAAGTTCAAGGTAGTGGACACCGTCCACCATGCCACGCCTGAATTGTTGTGCCCGTTCACCACGGCCCTGCAGCGCTTCGCGCACCATTGCTGTCTTTTCCGAGTGGGAGCTGTTTATTCTCTCCGTGGACGTCAGCGCTGGCGGATTCTGCGCTGTGAATTGCCATTCCGGCTCGCCGTGGCCCAGCCAGACGTATGCCTTTGCCAACAGCTTCTTTTCGCGCAACACGTGCAGCTGATAGCGCACCGGTTCGCTGGCACCGGCTGGCAATGCCAAGTCTTTAGCGGCGTAGGAGGGCAGACAGCCGATCTTTTCACCATCCACAAAGATGGCCACGGCATGCGGATCGACAGGATTGTCCGGCTCCCGCTGCAGCTGGGCCTCGCTTTCGTAGTAGCCCCGCTCACGCAGCGCCTTGCGGTTTGCAAGTGCAGTGACGGCGTCCTTGGCGAACGTAGTTGTCCCTGCGACTTCCAGGCACGGGTGAGACTGCAGGGAAACGCTGAGCACCATACTCGGCTGCTCGGACTCAGTGCCGGCGCGAGCCACCTGCGGAGGGGCGGGCTTTACGCCAAATGCTTCACGAAGCCAAGCACCAAGCCTCACGGGGTCCCCCTATTTTTGTCCTGCGCGGCTTTCCTCTGCTGTGAGCACGACTCTACCAAGGATGCCTGAAGCAAGGGCCTTAGTGAGAAGGTTCTGCCCAAGATCTAGTTGACAGGTGAAAGTGTCAATCAAACCTTGAGCAGACCCCTCCTCATGATGCTTGAAGGTGTGTCTCGACAGGTTCTCTACACCGTCGGGCACCTGTCGATGCCGGGCGGTCATGAGTAGTTCGTGGGAGAAATTCGATAGTGGCCCCAGGATCTGGCTGACTACCCCCTGCAACGGTGACTTTCATGGTGTGTGGTCCTCTTTGCGATGTTGAGTGGCAAAAGCCACCCTCAGATCGCTGCCCGCCCCCGTCACTGGTGCTGATCAAGCCCGAGGCTTTGACAGCGTCGTCACTCACCAACCAAGAGATGGCTGGGGAACGCGGCCTTTGGGGTGGCACCGGGTGGCTGTTTGACCTGTATAAAGTGGCGAGCCGTCTCCCCGGCGAACTCCGACTTCAATGACGCCTTGATATTAGTAGCGATGACGTGAGTCCCTCCCGCAGTAGCCGGAGGGCTGTGGCACAGCCAATGCAGGATCCCTCGCCGGTGACAAGACCGGCTTTCCGGTACATCGATCGTCAACAATATAGCCATTCATGAATGTGTCTCCAGCTCTCGGGGAAGAATCCCACCCTGACACCCGGTGCTGCTGCAAAGAAGGCTTTGGTGTCTAAGCCTGAATCCACCGATTTGGCGGGTTGCACGGTGTTTTAAACACGAAATGCCCGTCTTTTCAAGGATAATTGGACTTACCACAGCTCAATTTTCCTGAAAATGAAGGACATCTCGTAGATGCTAGTTTCCCACACGCCGGCGGCCGTGTCAGTTTCCTTCGACGAGCAGAACCTGGTGTCGCCCACGGGCTTGGTGCCGGTGATGCGCCTGGCCGAGGACGCGGGACTGCATGCCTTGGCCGATGAGTGGATAAAGATCCCTACGGATAAGGGGGCAAATGCGGGATTGAAGGTATTGGCGCTGGTGGCAGGCATGGTCGCCGGGGCCGACAGCATTGATGACATGGCGGTGCTGCGCCACGGTGGGATGAAAAAAGTCTTCAAGGGCGCTTACGCCCCGTCAACGCTGGGCTCGTTCCTGCGGTCCTTCACCTTCGGACATGTGCGCCAGATCGACGCGGTCGCCTCCCGACTTCTGGTGAACTTGGCACGGACGGCACCCTTGCTCGGGGCCTCGTCCGGGGAAGACTTCATCTTCGTGGACGTCGATGACACCATTGTTGAAGTCCACGGCTACCAGAAGCAGGGCTCAGGGTACGGGTATTCCGGGGTCCGCGGGTTGAACGCACTGCTGGCCACCGCCTCCCGCGAGGACACCGCACCAGTCATCATTGGCCAGCGCCTGCGGAAGGGGGCGGCGAACTCCGCCCGCGGCGCAAGGAAGTTCGTCACCGAATCCCTGGGCACGCTCAAACGCACCGGGGTGGAGGGGCCGGTGCTGTGCCGTTTTGATTCCGCCTACTACGGCCACCCCGCCGTCAGTGCGGCCCTGGTCGGTGGCGCCGATGTCACGGTCACGGTTCCGATGAACAAGGCCGTCCAAAGCGCCATCACCACCATCCCGGCGGATACCTGGACGCCGATCAAGTACACGAACGCGGTCTACGACGAGGAAGCCCAGGCATGGGTGTCGGCCGCGGAAGTCGCTGAGATCCCGTTCACCGCGTTCTCGTCCCGGAAGAAGGCCGAGCAGATCACCGGGCGCCTGGTGGTGCGCCGGATCCCGGAACTGAACCCGAAGGCCCCGGCAGGCCAGCCGACACTTTTTGACACACACCGCTTCCACGCCTTCTTCACCACCGTGCCAGCGACATCCCTGGGTACGGTCGCTGCAGACCAAGCCCACCGCAAACATGCCCGGACCGAGCAGGTCAACGCTGACCTGAAGGACTCTGCCCTGGCCCACCTACCCTCGGGAAACTTCGCTGCTAATTCGACCTGGCTGGTCGCTGCGGTCATGGCCTACAACCTCACCCGTACCGCCGGGGCCCTTGCCGCCGGCACCTTCAGCAAAGCCCGGACCGGCACGATCCGCACCAAGTTGATCAACGTCCCGGCGCGGATCGCCTCCAGTGCCCGAAGAATTACGCTGCACCTGCCTGAAGCCTGGCCTTGGCAGGAAGCCTGGGAAAACCTCTTCACCGCCACCCACACCCCACCACAAGCGGCATAACACCCATCCACCCAGCCTGTCCCCGGTGCAACCCAAGGAAAACAAAATGTGGAACAGCACCGGCAGCGAGGCCGGCCACCAGGTCCTGCCCGAAAACACAAAATCATCAAAAACGGGAATCAGCAGATCACCAAGCCGGCTCGGTGGATACAGGCTAAGCCTGAATCCACCGATTGTTTTGGGTTGTTCCTCGGCGTTTTAAGCACGAAATGCCCGTCTTTTAGGGGAAAATGGGGCTTGTCTAGAGTCCAGTTCCACGAAAAAGAGGAGCATCTCGCAAGTGTTAGTTTCCCATACCTCGGCCGCCGTTCAGTTTCCTTCGACGAGCCCAATCTCGTGTCCCCGGCCGGGCTGGTGCCGGTGATGCGTTTGGCCCAGAACGCGGGCCTGCAGTCTTTGGCTGATGAGTGGTTGTCCGTGCCCACGGACAAAGGAGCGAATGCCGGATTGAAGGTCTCTGCTCTGGGCGCTGGGATGATCGCTGGTGCTGACAGTATCGATGACATGGCCCTGTTGCGTCACGGTGGCATGAAGAAGGTCTTCGCCGGCGCGTACGCACCTTCAACTTTGGGCTCGTTCCTGCGCTCCTTTAAGTTTGGGCATGTGCGTCAACTCGACGCTGTTGCCTCCCGTTTCCTGACCAACCTCAACCAGGCAGTGCCCCTGCTCGGCACAGCTACGGGCAGTGAGGATGGTGGTGGGTTTGTGTTCCTGGACGTTGACGACACAATCGTGGAAGTCCACGGCTACCAGAAACAAGGCTCGGACTATGGGTACTCCGGGGTTCGTGGCCTGAACGCGTTGCTGGCGACTGCTTCCAGGGCAGATACTGCCCCGGTCATCATCGGCCAGCGCCTGCGCAAGGGCGCGGCGAACTCAGCCCGAGGTGCCAACCGGTTCGAAGCCGATGCCTTGGCTACCCTCAAACGCACCAACACCACTGGCGCGTCGGAAAACGTGTTGATGCGCTGTGATTCAGCGTATTACGGGTACCCGGCGGTCAGCGCAGCCCTGGACGGCGGTGCCCAGGTATCCATCACGCTGCGGATGGATCCGGCCGTGAAAAAGGCTACCGCCACGATCGACGCTGATGCGTGGGAGGCGATCCGGTACACGAACGCGGTCTATGACGAAAACACCCAAACCTGGGTCTCCAACGCTGAGGTGACCGAGGTCCCGTTCACCGCGTTCTCCTCACGGACGAAGGCCGAACGAGTCACGGGCCGCCTGGTCGTGCGCCGCATCCCAGAACTGAACCCCAAAGCCATCCAGGGCCAGACGTCGTTATTTGACACGCACCGCTTCCACGCGTTCTTCACCACCGTCCCGGTAGAGACGTTGGGAGCGGTTGCTGCCGATAAGATTCACCGCAAGCACGCCATTATTGAACAAGTCAACGCGGACCTGAAAGACAGTGCCCTGGCCCACCTGCCCTCGGGAAAATTCACTGCGAACTCTGCCTGGCTCGTCGCTGCTGTGGTGGCGTACAACCTCACCAGGGCTGCTGGGATCCTGGCCGAGGGCCTGTTCGCCAAGGCCAGGACGGGTACGATCCGGCGCAAGCTCATTCATGTTCCTTCCCGCATCGTCAGCAGTGCCCGACGTATACGACTCCGCCTCCCAGAGAACTGGCTGTGGCAGAGCGAGTGGGAGAACCTCTTCACCGCCACCCACGCACCGCCACAAGCCACATAAAACCCGTCAACCCAGCCAACAAGGCGCAACCAGAAACCCCAAAGCGTGGAACACCACCGGCAGCAAGGCCGACCACTTTGGCCTGCCCAAAAAAGAAACCGCCCCCGACCACCGAAATCAATCAGCAATCAGAAGCGGCTCGGTGGAACAAGGCTAAGTCGGTGACCAGGTGCCTGTACACCGCGTTGCACTGGGAGCAGAAGTAGGTGACTTCTACATAGCCGGGCGGGCACCAATGGCGGTGGCAGACCCCGCCCATGACGATGTCCTCATCAGTTTCACAGTGGTTGCACCAAATGGGATGCGTTGTCTCGCTCTGGATTATCGCAATAGTTGCCGGCTGATTGGTGTCTTCCTTTTGGCCCCACATGGTCGACCACCCTTTCTTGTCGTCTGAGCATGGCCTTAGTAGTCATAATTCTAGGAACCTTTCTTTCCCTCGCCTACGGCCAAGGGACCCCAATCCACCGGCCGTTTGAGACGATGAAAGCGAAGCGATACAGGACCAATGGCCCTTCTGCGCCCACGATTCAAGCCGGATGATCGGTACATGTACAAGCCCACTGACACCAACCCGCGCAAGAAGTCCGTTGCCCCCGGCCGGCTGGGCCTTCCTGCCGCTTCCGCCTTGGTGATTGGCTCCGTCATCGGTACCGGCGTTTTCGGCATCCCTTCGGCCCTGGCCATGTTTGGCCCCATCAGCCTGGTTGCTTTCGTTCTCGTGACCATTGGTGCGTTGGCACTTGCCATCGTGTTTGGCTGGTTGGCGCAACGCATTCCCGGCTCGGGCGGCCCGTACCTCTACGCGCGTGACGCCTTTGGCGATTTCGCCGGTTTCCTCACAGGCTGGTCGTACTGGGTGACCGCCTGGGCCGGGAACGCCGCGATCGTCGTCGCCCTCACCGGATATGTCGAGGTCTTTGTCAACAAGGGCCACAACATCTGGTGGTCCATCGTCATCGCCACTGCGGGCCTATGGATCCCGGTCCTCATCAACGTGGTTGGCATCAGAACCCTGGGCGCGGCCCAGGCCATCTTCACGGTCCTGAAGATCGTGCCGCTCGTATTTATCGCCATCGTTGGCCTGTTCTTCCTCAAGGGCGCGAATTTTGGCACATTCAACGCCTCCGGCACCAGCGCATGGAGCGCCATCGCCGGGGCAGGCGCCATTGTTCTCTTCGCTTACCTGGGCATTGAGACCGCGTCCGTGGCGGCGGGGCGCGTTCGCAACCCGGAGAAGAACGTTCGCCGCGCCACCGTCTGGGGCACTATCGTCTGTGCAGTCATCTATGTGCTCGGCACGCTCGTCGTCTTTGGCACGGTCAGCAACAAGGCTCTTCGCATCTCGACCGCCCCATTCAGTGATGCGGCCAACGCCATCTTCGGCGGCACCCTCGGCGGCCAGTTGATTGCCGCCGCCGCTATCATTTCCGGTCTCGGCTGCCTCGTGGGTTGGACCTTCATTGTTGGAGAAATGCCGTATGCTGCCGCCAAGGAAGGCATGTTCCCGCACATTTTTGCCAGCGAACGGCGCGGACTGCCCATCTTTGGCATCCTCGCCTCCACCATCCTTGCCACCGCGCTGACCGTGCTCGCCTACACAAACTTCTCCAACGTGTTCACCACGGTGCTGCTGCTCACCGTCTTTACTGCCGTCATTCCGTACATGTTCTCCGCCGGTGCACAGCTGTTCTGGCTCATCACCCACCGCCGCGAAACGTCCTGGGGACACTTCACCAAAGATGTCACCATTGCGGGCGTCGCACTGGCCTTCACGTTCTGGGCCCTCGCCGGCAGCGGCGCCCAGGCCTGCTACTACGGCGTCTTCTGCTTCCTGCTCGGAGTGCCCCTGTACATCTGGCTGCGGGCATCGACAAAGCACGACGACAAGACACCGGCGACGATAGCGGACGGAAGCGCCGAGGCAACCCAGCCGGCCTAAAGCAAAACGCTTCTAACACAGCAAAACTCTTACCCCTCAAATTGGAGCCTTCGCATGGCAATTCCCACCATTGAGCCCGTCACCGAAGCGGCCAAATCGCTGACCTTGGGTGTCCATTCCGAGGTTGGCAAACTCCGCCAGGTGATCATTCACCGTCCCGGAACTGAACTGAGCCGCCTGACACCGCAGAATCGAGAGGATCTGCTCTTCGATGATGTGTTGTGGCCGGCAAGGGCCAGGTCGGAGCACGACGGCTTCGCGGATGCCATGGTGTCGCGTGGGATCGAAGTGCACCACTTCGGCGATCTCCTGGCGCAAACCATGGAGTTGGGCGAGGCTCGGGAGTTCGTGCTGGAGCGACTCTGCACACCGGACTCGTTTGGTCCTTCCTTTGCCCCACACCTTCGGAGCTTTCTGGCCGGCCAATCCTCTGACCGGCTCGCCGAACTACTCATAGGCGGTATCTTGCCGGAAGACATCCCGGGCACGTCCTCGCCGAGCCTGTATGCGCAGGCCTTGAGCACCGACGGTTTTTTGGTTCCGCCCGTGCCAAATTCGTTGTTCCCTCGGGACAGTTCTGCCTGGATCTATGGCGGGGTCAATGTCAACGTCATGGCCAAGCCGGCGCGAGTTCGGGAGACAGACCATGTCCGCGCGATCTACGCCTACCACCCGCTGTTCGCCAGCAGCGCGATTCATCAGTACAACGTGGATGAAAGTCGGACTCGTTCCACCATTGAGGGCGGTGACATTCACGTCCTTGGCCACGGTACGGTCCTGATCGGCATGGGCGAACGAACCAGCCCGATGGCAGTGGAACTGCTGGCCCAGCAGTTGTTCGCCGCGGGCCAGGCGACATCGGTTATTGCGATCAAACTGCCCAAGTCCCACGCCATGATGCACTTGGACACGCTCATGACCATGATCGACGTCGATACCTTCGTGTTGTATCCCAACGTGCGGAAGTCATCGCTTCGCGCGTGGAAGATCACGGCCCCGGACGACCCCAGTGGAGAGCCGCTGCTGGTGGGCCCGGAACGCGGGCTGTTTAAACTCATCGGCGAATCGCTCGGCCGTCCAGAACTGCGCGTGTTGACGGCCGACGAGGACAGCCGGGCCGCCGAACGGGAGCAGTGGGATGATGCCAACAACTACCTCACCCTCGAGCCCGGCGTCGTCATCGGCTACGACCGCAATGTCACGACCAACACCCTGCTACGCAAGAACGGGATAGAGGTTATCACCGTGGCCGGCAGCGAGCTCGGGCGCGGCCGTGGCGGTTCGCGCTGTATGTCCTGCCCGATCCAGCGCGACCCCGCCGAATAAGGAGACGAACTCATGACAACCCTCACACCCCAGACCGCCACGATTGGGCACCTGCTTCGCGACACCGACTTGTCGCGGACCGCCTATGAGCAGCTTCTTGCCGATGCCACCCTGCTCAAACGGCAACGGGCTTCCCGTGCCATTATGCCGCGTCTGCTCGGACGAAACATCGCAGTCATTTTCGAAAAGCCGTCGACCCGGACGCGAAGCGCGTTTGAGGTCGCCCTCCACGATGAGGGCGCCGGGTGCACGTACATGGATTCGGCAAGCAGCCATTTGGGCAGTTCCGAGTCCTTTGAGGACACGGCAAAGGTTCTCAGCCGCTTCTACGACGGCATCGCCTACCGCGGATTCGGCCAAAATAGTGTTGATGAGCTCGCCAACCATGCCTCCGTCCCAGTCTGGAACGCCCTCACCAATGAATGGCACCCCACCCAGGCGCTGGCGGACATGCTAACGATGATGGAAAACACCACCAAGCCCCTTCAAGACGTCGTTGTTTGCTTCCTGGGCGACGGACACGACAACGTGGCGAACAGCCTCATGACCTCGGCCGCCATTCTTGGCATGGACGTGAGAATCGCAGCTCCTGCCCTCCTCCAACCCGACCCGGCGGTGGTCGCCGCGGCGCAGGAAATCGCAGCCCAATCCGGGGCCAGGGTCACTGTCACCACTGACGTGGACGAAGCCATCGCCGGTTCCGACTTCCTCTATACGGACGTATGGGTGAGTATGGGAGAATCCGAAGAGTCCTGGGACCAGCGTGTTCCTTTGCTGACGCCGTATCGCATTGACACATCCATGATGGCCCGGACCGGTAACGCGAGAACCCAGTTCCTGCATTGCCTGCCAAGCATCCACGACAGCACCACCTCACTTGGCAAGAAGATTTTCGACCGCTACGGACTGGACGGCGCGGAAGTCAGCAACGAGGTGTTCCACTCCGCAGCGTCTCGTGTCTATGACCAGGCCGAGAATCGAATGCACACCATCAAAGCGGTCATGCTCGGTTCCCTCGCTTCCGTGACCCAAGGGGACCGATAGATGCGCATCGTCGTCGCACTGGGAGGCAATGCCCTAATTGAACGCAAGGACCGGCCCGACGCCGATGTCGAACGCCGTCATATCCGCCAAGCGGCAGCTGCTCTGGCGCCTCTCGCCCGCGACCACCAACTGATCGTGTGCCACGGCAATGGCCCCCAGATCGGGCTGTTGGCCATGGAGAGCGAAGCCGATCAGTCACTGACAGAGGCGTATCCCTTGGACGCCCTCGGAGCCCAAACGCAAGGGATGATCGGTTACTGGATTACCCAGGAGTTGCGCAATGCCGGCGTAACCTGTCCGGTAGTCGCTGTGATCACGCAGACGCTCGTCGACGAGACCGACCCGGGTTTCGCTTCGCCCTCGAAATTCATCGGGCGGACCTACACCCGCAGCGAGGCCGACGAGCTGGCTGTACGCCATGGCTGGCAGGTCCGCGCCGACGGCTCGTCCTGGCGGCGGGTCGTGGCCTCCCCTCGCCCACTGGGAATCATCGAACAGGACAGCATCTTGCACCTGCTTCACGCCGGCGCACTGGTCGTGTGTGGCGGCGGAGGCGGCTCTCCAGTTATTCGGGATCCCGCAGGCCAGCTGCGAGGCGTTGAGGCTGTAGTCGACAAGGACTATACCTCGGCCCGCATCGCCCTAGAGGTAGGCGCCGACAGGCTGCTCCTGCTCACCGATGTCACAGCAGTCATGCGCGACTTCGGCACCCCGGACGCGCACGCCATTGATCGGATCAACGTCGACGACCTGACCGAACTGCAGCTTCCGGCAGGGTCGATGGGTCCTAAGGTGGCCGCGGCTGCGTGGTTCACTACCGCCACCGGCCACCCATCCGCGATCGGCGCCCTCACTGAGGCAGCCGACGTCCTGGACGGAAACACCGGCACTACGATCACCAGCGGCACCACGCCGCCGGAAGCTGCCGCCACCACATCCGGTGCATCGGCGGCAACGACCCCACCCGGGCCACTCATAGCCAAAGGAGCAATGTTATGACTGAACAGACCAATACTTTCAACACGGCGATTCCGGTACCTGCCTTATCCGGTAAAGAGGAGGGCACCGCGCACACCTCAACCTTGGATCCTGAACTACTGTTCCGAATGGATGCTTACTGGCGTGCGGCGAACTATCTATCGGTCGGGCAAATCTATCTCTACAACAATCCACTGCTCAAGCGTTCCCTGGAGTTCACGGACGTGAAGCCGTTGGTGGTCGGTCATTGGGGGACGACACCGGGCCAGAACTTCATCTATGTGCACCTGAACCGGGCGATCGTGAAATACGACCTGGACATGTTCTACATCGCTGGTCCCGGACACGGCGGGCCGGCGCTGGTCGCCAACACCTATCTCGAGGGCTCGTATAGTGAGATCTACCCGGACATCAGCCAGGACGAGGCGGGGATGAAGAAACTGTTCACGCAGTTCTCGTTCCCGGGCGGGATTTCCAGCCACGTAGCCCCCACCACCCCGGGCTCGATTCACGAGGGCGGCGAGCTCGGCTACTCGCTCAGCCACGCGTTCGGAGCCGTGTTTGACAACCCCGGGCTGGTCGTCGCCTGCGTCATCGGCGACGGGGAAGCCGAGACCGGCCCGCTGGCCACGGCATGGCATTCCACGAAATTCCTCAACCCGGCCAGCGACGGGGCGGTCCTGCCGATCCTGCACCTGAACGGGTACAAAATCAGCAACCCGACAGTGCTGGCCCGCATTGAGCCCGAGGAATTGGATGCCTTTCTGCGCGGCTGTGGATGGGACCCTCGCTATGTCGAGGGCGATGATCCAGAGAAGATGCACCAGCTGATGGCCTCCATGTTGGATGAGGCCATTGAGGACCTCCTCGCGATCCAGTCCGATGCGCGCGTTGATGGGTTCACGCAAAGGACCAGGTGGCCGATGATCGTGCTGCGCTCCCCGAAGGGGTGGACTGGCCCGAAAGTGGTCGACGGGCTGCAAATTGAGGGTACCTTCCGGGCCCATCAGGTGCCGTTGCTGGTCGATGCGGCCCATCCCGGGCATGTAGCGCAGCTCGAGGAATGGATGCGCAGTTACAAACCGGGAGAACTCTTCGATACCGACGGACGACTGCTGCCTGAGTTGGCCGCGCTTGCCCCGACGGGGCAAGCGCGGATGGGCTCCAATCCCCACACGAACGGCGGATTGGTTCTGCAGGACCTGCAGATGCCCGATTTCCGGACCCACGCGGTTGCCGTGGCTGCGCCCGGTGCCGTGGAGGCAGAAGACACTGCCGTGTTGGGCGAGTTCCTGCGCGATGTCATCAATCTCAACGGTGAACGACGGAACTTTAGGATCTTCGGTCCCGACGAGACGCTTTCAAACAAGCTTGGGGCTGTATTCGAGGCCACCGACCGACAGTGGGAGGCCCGCACGGTCGAAAACGATGAGTTTTTGGCCCCATCCGGGTTGGTGTTGGACTCGATGCTTTCCGAGCACCAGTCCCAAGGATGGTTGGAAGGCTATCTGCTTACCGGCCGCCATGGCCTGTTCAACTGCTACGAAGCGTTCATCCACATCGTTGACTCGATGTTCAACCAGCACGCCAAATGGCTCAAGATCACCAAGGCCCTGCCCTGGCGGCGCGATATTTCCTCGCTGAACTACCTGCTGGCGTCCCACGTGTGGCAGCAGGACCATAACGGTTTCACCCACCAGGACCCCGGCTTCCTTGATCACGTGGTGAATAAGAAGGCCGACATCGTCCGGGTCTACCTCCCGCCGGATGCGAACTGCCTGCTCAGTGTCGCCGACCACTGCCTACGAAGCCGTCACTACGTCAACGTCATCCTCGCCGGCAAGCGTGCCATGCCGCAATGGCTGTCCATGGCCGAGGCGGAGGTCCACTGCACGAAGGGTATTGGGATCTGGGAGTGGGCGGGCAACGACCGTGGAGCCGAGCCCGACGTCGTTCTGGCCTGTTGTGGGGACACCCCCACCCTGGAGGTGCTGGCCGCGGCCATGATCCTGCGAGAAAACCTGCCCGAGCTAAAGGTCCGGGTCGTCAACGTCGTGGACTTGATGAAGCTTCAATCAGCCAGCGAACACCCGCACGGGCTCTCCGATACAGACTTCGACACGCTGTTCACCAAGGACAAGCACATCATCTTCGCCTTCCACGGTTACCCGACTCTGATCCACCGCCTGACCTACCGGCGGACCAACCGCAACTTGCATGTGCGCGGCTACATCGAGGAGGGCACCATCACCACGGCTTTCGACATGCGCGTACAAAACCGGCTAGACCGATTCCACCTAGTCCAGGACGTCATCGACCGGCTCCCGCAACTCGGCGCCACCGGGGACTATCTCAAACAGAGCATGGCTGACAAGCTCATCGAACACAACCTCTACATCAACCACCACGGCCAGGACCTGCCCGAAATCCGCGACTGGGTGTGGACCCCGTGGCAATGACCACCACTCCTGCAACCATCACGCCGGAGACTGGTGCCTTGCCCGCTGGCCCAGGGACTGTCGACGCTGCTGTATTTGACTCCGCAGTGGTGGAGGCGGCGCGGGTATTGCTTGCCGACAACAAGGGCCTGTTGGCGATCGATGAATCGATCCCCACCTGCAACTCGCGCTTCGCCCGGCTCGGAATACCCCAAACTGTGCAGGCCCGCCGCGCATACCGGGAACTAATCGTCACCACCCCTGGCCTCGGCGACAGCATCGGTGGAGTCATCGTCTGCGACGAGACCATTCGGCAACGCACCGCTGATGGGGTGTCGTTCCCGAGCGTCCTGCACGATGCCGGGATCGCCACGGGCATCAAGGTCGACCTCGGCGCGACACCGATGGCCGGCCATCCCGGAGAGAAAGTTACCGAAGGCCTTGACGGATTGCGCGACCGTCTGCAGGAGTCTCGCCAGCTGGGCGCCAGCTTCGCGAAATGGCGGGCCGTGTTCACCATCGGCGCCTCCACACCCAGCAGGGCCTCGGTAGTGGCCAACGCGCACGCGTTGGCGCGTTACGTCGCGCTCTGCCAGGAGGCCGGCCTGGTGCCGATCGGAGAACCGGAAGTGCTGATGACCGGCGAGCACACCCTCGCCCGGTGTGGCCAGGTCACTGAAGAGGTGCTTCGTGTCGTCTTCAATCAACTCGCGGAGCAGGCAGTCGTGCTGGAGGGGATGCTCCTGAAACCCAACATGATCCTTCCAGGGCTTGACTGTCCAATTCAGGACCCCGTCTCAACCGTGGCCCAGGCCACTCGGACATGCCTGAGGCGGGCCGTGCCTGCCGCGGTCGCCGGGATCACGTTTCTCTCCAGAGGCCAGTCTGGAGACCTCGCCACAACCCGGCTGGCCGCCATCAACAGCCGCACAGATCCACCCCTGCCATGGCCGGTGGCTTTCTCCTTCGGCCGCGCGATCCAGCAGCCGGCCCTGACGATCTGGGGCGGCCAGGACGCTCATGCGACATGTGCCCAGCAGGCCCTCCAGCAACGGGTTACGGCCAATCGGGATGCCCGCGGCGGTCCCGGCACCCATTTTGAGCGGGCGGATGACCACCATGAGTACTGACAGCACAAAATCGACGCCGGACGCCCCGGCGACCTCTAACCCCGACCCGACGACCGACTTGAAGACGCTGCCCATGGCGGAGGTCCAGAAGCAGCTCGGCACCTCACCGGAGGGGCTGAGCCAGGCCGAAGCGGCGCAACGGCTGATCACGTACGGGCCGAACGAGATTGCCGAGCACAAGACCAACCCGTTGCTGAAGTTCCTGTCCTACTTCTGGGGACCGATCCCATGGATGATCGAGGTCGCGGTGATCCTCTCGGGCGCGGTTGGGCACTGGCCTGATTTCTTCATCATCTTGGTGCTGCTACTGGCCAACGCCGTCGTCGGCTACACCGAGGAGCGCCAAGCCGGCAACGCCATTGATGCGCTGAAAGCCAAACTCGCCATCACCGCCCGCGTGCGACGTGACGGCGAATGGGGTACCCCGGCCGCACGAGAACTGGTGCCCGGCGACGTGATTCGTCTGCGACTCGGTGACATCGTCCCCGCCGACGCCCGTCTACTGGAGGGCGACGAGATCGAGGTCGACCAATCCGCCCTCACCGGAGAGTCCCTGCCCGCGAGTTGTAAACCTGGGGATCCGGTGTACTCGGGCTCGATCATCCGACGCGGCGAGATCGGTGCACTGGTCTACGCCACCGGCACCCGCACCTACTTCGGCAAGACCGCCGAACTGGTCGCCGATGCCCACACCGTCAGCCACTTCCAAAAAGCTGTCCTGAAAATCGGCAACTACCTTATTGTGCTTGCGGCAGTGTTCGTCGCGGTGATCGTACTCGTCTCGTTGTTGCGAGGCGACGCAGTCCTGACCACCCTGCAGTTCGCTCTAGTGCTGACCGTCGCGGCGATCCCGGTCGCCATGCCCACGGTGCTGTCGGTGACCATGGCGGTCGGTGCCCGGCTGCTGGCCAAGAAGAAGGCCGTCGTCAGCCGGCTGGTCGCGATCGAGGAACTCGCCGGCGTGGACGTGCTGTGCGCGGACAAAACCGGCACGCTGACGCAGAATTCGCTCACCTTGGGCGAGCCGTTCAGCATCGACACCATCACGGCCGCCGACGTCGTCCTGGCAGGTGCGCTAGCTTCCCGCGCCGAGAACGATGACCCCATCGACCTCGCCGTGCTCGGCGGCCTGTCCGACAAAGACGCCTTGCAGCCTTACACGATCATCCACTTCGAACCCTTCAACCCCGTCGACAAACGCACCGAGGCCACCGTCACCAGCTCCGATGGGATGACGTTCAAAGTCAGTAAGGGCGCTCCGCAGGTCATCCTCGCTCTTGCAGGCGACAGTGCCGCGATCACACCGGCCGTCGAGGCCGCCGTCAACGATTTCGCCGCCCGCGGCTACAGGTCGCTGGGGGTCGCTCGCACCGACGACCGGGACCAATGGATATTCCTGGGCGTGCTCCCGCTCTTCGACCCGCCCCGGCAGGACGCGAAGACGACGATCGCCACCGCCCGGACGATGGGCGTGAGCGTGAAGATGGTCACCGGTGACGCGATCGCGATTGCCAAGGAGACCGCGGCCAAAGTCGGGCTCGGCACCAAGATCCTCGACGCCGCGGGCCTCGGCGACGTGAAGAAGCAGGAATCCCCCGAGGCAGTTCAGTCCATCGAGACCGCCGACGGGTTCGCCCAAGTCTTCCCCGAGCACAAGTACCACATTATCGACGTACTCCAGCAGCGAGGTCACATCGTCGGAATGACCGGCGACGGCGTCAACGACGCACCGGCCCTGAAGAAAGCCGACTGCGGGATCGCCGTCTCCGGCGCCACCGACGCTGCCCGCGCCGCCGCCGCGATCGTCCTGCTCACCCCCGGGCTGGCGGTGATCATTGACGCGATCAAGGAAAGCCGCAAGATCTTTCAGCGGATGAACTCCTACGCCATGTACCGCATCGCCGAAACACTCCGGGTGCTGCTATTCGTCACCGGGTCAATCCTCGTCTTCAACTTCTTCCCCGTCACTGCGATAATGATCGTCATGTTGGCCCTGCTCAACGACGGCGCCATTCTCTCCATCGCCTATGACAACGTCCACTACAAGATGAAACCTGAAGCCTGGAACATGCGTCTGGTGCTGGGGATCGCCACGGTGCTCGGTGTCGTGGGACCGATCGCCGCGTTTGGTCTTTTCTACCTCGGCGAGAAGGTATTTGGCCTGGGCCGTCCCCAACTGCAAACCATGATGTACCTGATGCTCTCGGTTGCCGGTCACCTCACAATCTTCCTCACCCGCACCCGTGGCCCGTTCTGGTCCATCCGCCCAGCCCGCATCCTCTGGATAGCGGTTCTAGGAACCCAGGCCGTGGCGACCCTCATCGCCGTCTACGGGCTGTTCATGACCCCGCTGGGCTGGGGCTGGGCCGCGTTCGTCTGGGGCTACGCCATCATCTGGGCCTTGGCCAGCGACCGCATCAAACTTCTCGCCTACCGCGTCTTCGACCGCACCAACAAGACCGCCAGCCCAGACGACGCGAACACGACCGAGGACACGCTATCACCCGAGCACGACGCCATCCACGGCCCGTCTCAGACAACGACCCCGGCGACAGCGCCTATCCCGACGACAACAACTGCTCCAACGCCCAGGAGATCAAAACCCACCACCATGACCACCCCGGCACCGACAAACACCGACGCTGCAACTGGTTGGCATCCCAAACACGATCGGGCCACCCTGCCCAAGACTGGCGGATTGACATGACGTGGCGACATACGTTGTTCCAGACCTGTAAGAGCCAGGTGAGCCAGCAGTCCCTTCTGCCCGCCGACGCGGCCGTGTCGGTCGGCGCAACGACGTGCCAAGCGGACGCCGGGCAGGCATGACACCGGCCGCGGAAAGTCCGGTGGCGGCAGCATCAGTGGGATTGCGGGTGGCGACGCTTGCGTGCCTGTTCGATCTGGATGGTGTGCTGACCGCGACTGCAACGATTCATGCCGCGGCATGGCAGGAGATGTTTGACAGCTACCTGAAACCCCGGGCACAGCGCCTCGGGACACCCTTCGTGGCATTCGACCCGGCGACGGACTATGACACCTATGTCGACGGAAAGTCCCGGGCCTATGGGACCGCCTCGTTTCTGGCCTCGCGGGGGATCGAGCTGCCCATCGGCGGCCCGGAAGACCTGGCCGGAGCCGAAACGATCACAGCGCTGGGCCAGGCAAAGAACGAAATTCTGCTCCGCCGGATCCGCCACGACGGTGTGCAAGCGTACGCGGGATCGGTACGCTACGTGCGTGCGGTACGTAAGGTCGGGCTGCTCACCGCAGTGGTGTCTTCCAGCGCCAACTGCACCCAGATACTCGCTGCCGCCGGCATCGCGGAGTTGTTCGATATCCGCATCGATGGTCTCAGCTGTCAAGCCCCGGGTTTGGTGGAGGGTTTGTTAGACCCGTTCCATCGTTTTGATGGCGGGCAGGTTTGAGTAGTAATTGGTTTCTGCTTCCACGGGTGGGATGTATCCGATTTCGCCGTGGAGACGCCGGTAGTTGTACCAATCGATGTACTCAGCGACGGCTATTTCAAGATCGTTGATGCCCGTCCATGGCCCGTTGTTCCGGATCAGCTCGGCCTTGAAAAGTGAGTTGAGGGCCTCGGCCATGGCGTTATCGTAACTATCACCCTTGGCCCCTACGGAAGCGACAGCCTCAGCCTCGGCGAGGCGCTCGGTGTAGCGGATGGCACGATACTGCACACCTCTGTCCGAGTGGTGAATAAGTTGTGATACATCTTTTCGATCACGCCGCCGAGTCCATAAGCCCATCTCCAACGCATCCAGCGCAAGGGCCGTGTGCATGGTGGTGGAAAGCTGCCAGCCGACCACGCGGCGGGAGAAAACATCGAGCACGAACGCTGCGTACACCCAGCCGGAAAACGTCTTGATGTACGTTATATCCGCCACCCAGAGACAGTTTGGTGCCGGTGCCGTGAACTGCCGCCGGACCAGGTCTGCCGGCCGCTGGGACAAGGGCCCTGGCACAGTCGTACGAGGTCCCTTGGCCCGCCGTACCCCGTGCAGCCCGGCCCGGCGCATCAGCCGCTCCACCGTGCACCGCGCGACTTTGTGGCCGGCACGGTTCAGGGCTGCGTAGATTTTCCTGGCCCCGTAAACACCGTAGTTGTCCTTGTGTACCTCCTTGATTTTCTCGGTCGTCACTACATCACTGACAGTGCGTTTAGATTCTGGACGCGCCTTGGCAGCGTAGTAGGTGGAGGGGGCAATCGGCAGCTGCCTGCAGATCGGCTCGACCCCGTATTCATCCTTGTGCTGGTCGATGAAAGTGATCATCGTCGTGAGGGGCGGTCGAGCTCCGCCGCGAAGAAAGCCGACGCAGACTTCAAGATCGCATTCGCCCTCCGCAGCTCGGTAACTTCGCGTTCCAACTCGGCCAGCCGGGTCGCATCATCGGTGGTAGTGCCAGGACGCACGCCCTGATCGATCTCCTCGGTCTTGACCCAACCACGGATCGTGTCGGCCGGAATGCCCAGTTGCGCACCGATACGGGTGCAAGCTCCCCGCCGGTCCGCTGGATTCTTCTGGGCATCCATTACGAGACGGACCGCCCGCTGGCGAAGCCCATCAGGATATTTCTTCGGTGGAGCCATGATGCTCATCCTTTCAAGGAATCAACACCCTCCATTAAACCCGGGGCGGTTCACCGTGCTGCGCTGAGTTCACCGCACTGCTGGGGTCGTGGGACCAGAACATGATCCAGCGGGGGTTGGCGCGTTCAACACGAGACTGTTTTGGTGCATTGGCGGGCGAGTATCTGCTCTATCTGGAAGCGGAAGGGATTCCCTCGTGGCACTTATGGGCGACCGTGAAGGATTGCCTGTTCCCGTCCAGGAATTTCTGCAGCATCCGTGCATTGGACTCCAGGGAGAAGGTGACGCTTTGTTGTTAGCCCACATCGGGGTCCCGCCACCGCAATTGAAACGAGGTGGTTCCAGACTTCGACCGGCGTACAACAACACTTGCCATGCCCCTAATTCTTGATCCGCGGGAACGTATTCGGGGTTTTTGGGAACACTTAAACACGAAAACCCCCTGTAAACAGGGGGTTTAGCGTGCCCAAGGTGGGATTCGAACCCACACACCTTTCGATACTGCATTTTGAGTGCAGCGCGTCTGCCGTTCCGCCACTTGGGCCTTAGCAACATGTTCAAAGGAACACCGTTACAAAGATCACGCTCCCATTTTGGAATCACTTCCGAACGAGTGCGCGGAACTACTCTACATGGAGATAGGCTGTTTTGTGGAACCGGGCCCTGTCAGGGGCTAAAAATTTACCAATTGTGGTGCACTTCACCACGTCTTAGGAGTCTCTGTGTCAGAACAAGCGGAATCAACCCCCACCTCCCCCGCACGCCGCGTCATTGTTGCCGAGGATGAGACCCTGATCCGCTTGGACATCATGGAGATCCTGCGTGGCGAAGGCTACGACGTCGTCGGCGAAGCTGACAACGGCGAGAAGGCCGTCGCGCTGGCCAAGGAGCTCAAGCCTGACCTGGTCCTCATGGACGTCAAGATGCCCGTCATGGACGGCATCACGGCCGCTGAGATCATCGTCAAGGCACGCATCGCCCCCGTCGTCCTGCTGACCGCCTTCAGCCAGAAGGAACTCGTGGAGCGCGCGCGCGACGCCGGGGCCATGGCCTACGTCGTCAAGCCTTTCACCCCGGCCGACCTTCTCCCGGCCCTGGAGATCGCCCTCTCGCGTCACGAGGAAATCAAGGCCCTCGAGGACGAGGTCTCCGACCTCCAGGAACAGTTCGCCACCCGCAAGCTTGTAGAACGCGCCAAGAGCCTGCTGACCACCAAGATGGGCCTCACCGAGCCTGAGGCCTTCCGTTGGATCCAGAAGACCTCCATGGACCGCCGCCTGAGCATGCGCGAGGTCGCCGAGACCATCATCAACCAGGTCAACTAAGCCTCAAGCACCACCGCGCCCCGAACGGGGGCAGAAAATGCCATAGTTTGACGTTTTTGCCAGGGTTTGAACCATGGCAAAAACGTCAAACTATGGCATTTTTCACATTCACGGCCGCGGCACCCACCATGTGCCAGGTCCTTGCCACAAACAACGACGACGGCACCCACGAAAAGGTGGGTGCCGCCGTCGTGCATTAACTAAACCAGTTAGGCAACCGGCCAGGGGCCAATCTTTTCCTTGTTGATGCGGACGCCACCTTCGGCCTTGCCCAGGTCGGCGAGGTCGCCCACCTTGTGGACCTTGACGAGGTTCGTGGAACCGGCCTGTCCGGGAGGGGAACCGGCGGAGATGACAACCAGGTCGCCTTCGGTGACGACACCCTTCTCCAACAGGACCGCGTCAACCTGCTCGGTCATCGCGTCGGTGTGGGCAACCATGGGAACAAGAACGGGTTCGATGCCCCAGTTCATTACCAGCTGGTTGCGCACGCTCACTTCAGGGGTGAAAGCGAAAACCTGCTTGGACGGGCGCAGACGGGACAAACGGCGTGCCGAGTCACCTGACTGCGTGAACGTTGCAATGAACTTGGCGTCGAGCTGATCGGCGATCTGCACGGCAGCTGCGGTGATGACACCGCCGCGCGTCTTCGGCTCGGAGCCCAGTGACGGGATACGCTTCAGGCCGTCCTTCTCGGTGGCCTCGATGATGCGGGCCATGACCTTGACGGTCTCGATCGGGAACTTACCAACGCTTGTCTCGCCGGAGAGCATGACTGCATCCGCGCCGTCGAGCACGGCGTTTGCACAGTCGGAGGCCTCAGCGCGGGTGGGGCGCGGGTTGTCGATCATGGATTCCAGGACCTGCGTGGCCACGATGACCGGCTTGGCCCAGCGGCGTGCCATCTCGACACACTGCTTCTGCACCAGCGGAACATCCTCCAGGGGAAGCTCCACGCCCAGATCGCCACGGGCAACCATGATGGCGTCGAAAGCGTCAACGATGGCTTCGAGGTTCTCGACGGCCTGCGGCTTTTCGATCTTGGCGATCACCGGCACGCGGCGTCCTGCGGCGTCCATGATTTCGTGGACGCGGCTGATGTCGGCTGCGTCTCGCACGAACGACAAGGCAACCAGGTCCACGCCGCACTCCAGTGCCCAGCGCAGGTCGTCTTCATCTTTTTCACTCAAGGCGGGCACGTTCACTGCAACGCCGGGCAGGTTGATGCCCTTGTTGTTGGAAACCTTGCCCGGAACGGTGACAACGGTGACAACCTTGACGGAGTCAACGGCAGTGGCCTGGACGGAGACCTTGCCGTCATCGATCAGCATGATGTCGCCGACCTTGACGTCTTCGGTCAGTGACTTCAGCGTGGTGGAGCAGATGTCCTTGGTGCCCGGGACGTCCTCGGTGGTGATCGTGAAGACGTCGCCCACGGCCAGGTCGTAGCCTTCGCCGTTGGCGAAGCGGCCCAAACGGATCTTCGGGCCCTGCAGGTCGGCCATGATGGCGACGGGCTTGCCCAGTGCTTCGGCTGCCTTGCGCACGTTCTCGTACGTGTTTTGGTGCACGGTGTAGTCGCCGTGGCTCATGTTCATGCGGGCTACGTTGACGCCCGCCTCCAGTACCGCAAGTGTGTTCTCATAGCTGGCAATAGCCGGCCCGAAAGTCGCAACAATCTTTGCGCGTCTCAATGTACCTACCTCATGTGTGGTTTTCAGCAGAAATCTTTGGTGCCTTACAACAGCCTATCGCCTCGGCGCTAGACACTGATAGCTGAGTCACTGGGTGAGACAAGTGCGGGCAGGAACGTCTCCCCCATCAGGTGTTTGTCCACAGCAGCCGCACACGCACGACCCTCGGCAATCGCCCACACAATCAACGACTGTCCGCGGCCCGCATCCCCTGCGGCAAAAACACCGTCGCGTCCCGTCATGTAGTAGCCGTCGCGGCCAATGTTCGATCGCCCGTCCAGGGATACCGGCAGCTGGTGCACAAGCTCTGCCGACTCCGGCCCGGTGAAGCCAAGCGACAGCAACACCAAATCAGCCGGGATGATCCGCTCAGTGCCCTCCTTGGGCACCCTGCGTCCTCCGACGAACTCCGTTTCGGCAATCTTCAATCCGGTCAGGACGCCGTTTTCGCCCAGGAATTCAACTGTCGAAGCGAGGTAGGTCCGTTCGCCGCCCTCTTCGTGCGCGCTGGCCACCTCAAAAAGGTTCGGGAAGGTGGGCCACGGCTGGGCTTCGGTGCGCGCAAGCGGCGGCTGCTGGCCGATCGCCAGGGTCGTCACCGACGCAGCCTTTTGGCGGTGCGCGGTGCCCAGACAGTCGGCCCCGGTGTCACCGCCGCCAAGGATGACAACGTGCTTGCCGCGCGCATCGATCTGACCCGCGACGGCGTCACCAGCCACCACCTTGTTGGCTTGGACGAGGTAGTCCATGGCGAAATGTACGCCCCCAAGTGCCCGGCCCGGGATGGGCAGGTCGCGCGGAACGGTTGCCCCGATGCAGACCACGACGGCGTCATAGCGCCGGCGCAGCTCGTCCCACCCGATGTCCTTACCCACCTCGACGCCGGTGCGGAAGCGGGTGCCCTCGGCAGCCATCTGCTCCACACGGCGGTCAACGCTTTCCTTCTCAAGCTTGAAGTCGGGGATGCCGTAACGCAGCAGCCCGCCGATCCTGTCGTCGCGCTCATACACGGCCACGGTATGCCCTGTGCGGGTGAGCTGTTGTGCTGCTGCCAGCCCGGCAGGTCCGGAACCCACGACGGCGACAGTCTTGCCTGTGAGCCGGGCAGGCGGCAGCGGGTGGACCCAGTCCTGGTCGAAGGCCTCATCAATGATGGACACCTCAACCTGCTTGATGGTCACAGCGGGCTGGTTGATGCCCAGCACGCAGGACGACTCGCAGGGCGCCGGGCACAGACGGCCCGTGAACTCGGGGAAGTTGTTGGTCGAGTGCAGGCGCTCGATGGCCTCCTGGCCCTTGCCGCGCCAGGTGAGGTCGTTCCATTCGGGGATGAGGTTCCCCAGCGGGCAGCCCTGATGGCAGAAGGCCACGCCGCAGTCCATGCAGCGCCCTGCCTGTGACTTCAAGACGCCCTTTTCCTGCGCCTCGTACACTTCCTTCCAGTCCATGATGCGCACAGGCACAGGGCGGCGGGTCTGGGTGATGCGTTCGCGGGTGTTTAAGAAACCATGTGGATCAGCCACCGGTGACCTCCAAAATCTTCTGCCAGACGGTTGCCCCGTCAGGGTCTTCGCCCAGCCCGGCTGCTGCCAGGCGGGTTTCCAAAACTGCTGCATAGTCGCGCGGGAGGACCTTGGTGATCCGGGCCGCCGTTGCGGGGAAGTCGGCCAACAGTTCAGCGGCTCTCTCCGACTCCGTCTCTTCAAAGTGCTGGCCCAAAAGGGAGTGGACAATCTCGGAGTCGACGGCGTCGAGCGCCAAGAGGGAAAGCTCCCCCGAATCCAGCGCGCCCTTGTTCACGAGGTTCGGATCAAGGTCAAGGACATAGGCCGTGCCGCCGGACATTCCGGCGCCAAAGTTGCGCCCGGTGGTGCCCAGGATCAGTGCACGCCCGCCCGTCATGTACTCGCAGCCGTGGTCGCCGATGCCCTCCACGACGGCCGTGGCACCCGAGTTGCGGACCAGGAAGCGCTCCCCCACGAGTCCGTTGAGGAACATTTCCCCGCTTGTTGCGCCGTAGCCGATCACGTTGCCTGCGATGACGTTTTCGGCCGCCACGAAGGTGTTGCGGCGGTCGGGACGGACGGTGATGCGCCCGCCGGAGAGGCCCTTGCCGAGGTAGTCGTTTGCGTCGCCGAGCAGGCGCAGCGTGATCCCTGCCGGCAGGAATGCGCCCATTGACTGCCCGGCCTGGCCTGTCAGCGTCACGTCGATGGTGTCGGGGCCCAGCACGTCAATGCCGAACGTCTTGGTGACGTGGTAGCCGAGCATGGTGCCGACCGACCTGTCCGTGTTGACCACGGGGACGCTGATTTTCACCGGCGCCCTGCCGCCAAGTGACTCGGCAGCCATGGTGATCAGCTGCTGGTCGAAGTGCTTGTCCAGTTCGTGGTTCTGGTTTGTCATGTGGCGCACGGGGGCGTCGGCGGGGACGCCTGCATCGGAGAGGATGGGGCTCAGGTCCAGCCCTGAGGTCTTCCAGTGGTTCATGGCGGCCTTGAGGTCGAGCACGTCTGAATGGCCGATGGCCTCCTCGATGCTGCGGAACCCAAGCTCCGCCAGGATTTCGCGCACCTCCTCGGCCAGGAACTCGAAGAAGTTCACCACGAACTCAGGCTTGCCGCTGAAGCGGCTGCGCAGCTCCGGGTTCTGGGTGGCGACCCCCACGGGGCAGGTGTCAAGGTGGCAGACGCGCATCATGACGCAGCCCGACACCACTAGGGGCGCCGTGGCGAAGCCGTATTCCTCGGCGCCGAGCAGCGCGGCAATGACAACGTCGCGTCCTGTCTTTAGCTGCCCGTCGACCTGCACCACCACGCGCTCACGCAGCCCGTTCAGGCGCAGTGTCTGCTGCGTTTCCGCCAGACCCAGCTCCCACGGCATGCCCGCATGCTTGAGCGAGTTCAGCGGCGAGGCGCCGGTTCCGCCGTCGTGCCCCGAAACGAGGACGACGTCGGCCTTGGCCTTGGTCACGCCGGCCGCCACAGTGCCAATCCCCATTTCGGATACGAGCTTGACGTGGACGCGGGCGCTCGGGTTGGCTCGCTTGCAGTCGTAGATGAGCTGGGCAAGGTCCTCGATTGAGTAGATGTCGTGGTGCGGGGGCGGGGAAATCAGGCCCACGCCGGGAGTTGAGTGCCGGGTTTCGGCAATCCACGGGTACACCTTTTTGGCCATGAGCTGGCCGCCCTCGCCGGGCTTGGCGCCCTGGGCCATCTTGATCTGGATGTCCTGCGCGTTGGTCAGGTACAGGCTCGTGACGCCGAACCGGCCCGAGGCCACCTGCTTGATGGCGCTGCGGCGTTCAGGGTCAAGGAGGCGCTCAACGTCCTCGCCGCCCTCGCCCGTGTTGGACTTGGCGCCCAGCCGGTTCATGGCGATGGCCAGCGTCTGGTGTGCCTCCTGGGAGATGGAGCCGTAGCTCATGGCGCCGGTCGAGAAGCGCTTGACGATGGAGCTGACGGGCTCCACCTCCTCCAGCGGGATCGACGGGCGGTCCTTGAAGGTGAGCAGGCCGCGGAAGGTCATGAGCTTGTTGGCCTGGTCGTCAATGCCGTTGGTGTACTTCTTGAAGATGTCGTAGCGGCGTTCACGCGTTGCGTGCTGGAGGCGGAACACTGTGTCGGGGTTGAACAGGTGCGGTTCTCCGTCCCGGCGCCACTGGTATTCGCCGCCGCCAAGGAGCGGGCGGTGCGGAACGTCCACGCCGTCGACAGGGTAGGCGATGGTGTGGCGGGCTGCGACTTCCTTGGCAACCACGTCAAGGCCGACGCCGCCGAGCTGGGAGACAGTGCCGGTGAAGTACTCGTTGATGAGTTCCTGGGACAGGCCCAGTGCCTCGAACGTCTGCGCGCCGCAGTAGGAGGCAACGGTGGAGATGCCCATCTTGGACATAATCTTCAAAACACCCTTGCCCAGGCCCTTGATCAAGTTGTGGACGCCCTGCTCTGCGGTGACCCCCTCAACGTCGCCGTTGCGGATGAGCTCTTCAACGGTTTCCATGGCCAGATACGGGTTGACGGCGGCCGCGCCGTAGCCCACGAGGACTGCAACGTGGTGGACCTCGCGGACGTCGCCGGCTTCAACGACAAGGGAAACCTTCGTGCGGTTGGCACTGCGCAACAGGTGGTGGTGGACGGCGCTGAGCAGAAGAAGGGAAGGGATCGGCGCCCAGACGGCCGAGGAATCCCTGTCTGAGAGCACAACGTACTGCACGCCGCGGTTGATCGCCCCGGAGACCTGCTCGCAGATTTCGGTGAGCCGGGCGCGCAGGGCGACCTGTCCGCCGTCGACCTTGTACAGGCCGCGCACTTTCATGGCGAGATGCTCGCCGCCTCCGCCATCTGCTGTGGCGGGACTTTCCATGTTGGCGATCTTGGCGAGGTCGTCGTTGTCGATGACGGGGAACGTGAGGGCCAGCTGGGGTGCCTGGACCTTGCGGCGGGAGAGCAGGTTGCCCTGCGGGCCAATGGTGGTGTTCAGGGACGTGACGAGTTCCTCGCGGATCGCGTCAAGCGGCGGGTTGGTGACCTGGGCGAACTGCTGGACAAAGTAGTCAAAAAGCAGGCGCGGGCGCTTGGACAGCACGGCAACAGGGGTGTCGGTGCCCATGGCGCCCAGGGGCTCGGCCCCTGTTTTTGCCATCGGGCCCAGCAGGATCCGCAGTTCCTCGGTGGTGTAGCCGAAGGTGCGCTGGCGGTGCAGCACCGAGGACGCGGTGTGGACGACGTGTTCGCGCTCGGGCAGCTCGGCCAGCCGGATAGTGTTTTCCTTCGCCCACTGTTCGTACGGCTGCGCTGCGGCGGCCTGGGCCTTGATGTCGGCGTCGCTGATGAGTTCGCCCTTGGCGGTGTCCACCAGGAACATGGTGCCGGGGGCGACGCGGCCCTTGCTGACGATGGTTGCGGGGTCGATGTCAAGGACGCCGACCTCCGATGCCAGGACCACGAGGCCGTCGTCGGTGACCCAGAAACGGGCCGGGCGGAGGCCGTTGCGGTCAAGGGTTGCGCCGACAAGTGTGCCATCGGTGAAGGATACGGCGGCCGGGCCGTCCCAGGGCTCCATCATGAGGGAGTGGTACTCGTAGAACGCCTTGCGGGCGGGATCCATGGTGGCGTGATTTTCCCAGGCCTCGGGGATCATCATCATGACGGCTTCGGTGATGGGCCGCCCCGACAGCCACAGGAGTTCGGCAACCTCGTCAAAGGATGCCGAATCGGAGGCGCCGGGCGTGCAGATGGGGAACAGTTCCTCGGGGGTGTCCCCCAGCAACGGGTGTGCCATGGTCGACTGGCGGGCGCGCATCCAGTTCCGGTTGCCCTTGACGGTGTTGATCTCGCCGTTGTGGGCAATGGTCCGAAACGGCTGCGCCAGCGGCCACGACGGGAAGGTGTTGGTGGAGAAGCGCGAGTGCACCACGGCCAGCTTGGTGGCGAATCGTTCATCGGAAAGGTCCGGGTAGAACGGTTCAACCTGGGCCGTGGTCAGCATGCCCTTGTACACAATGGTCTTGGAGGAGAACGACGGGAAGTACACACCGAACTTTTGCTGTGCGCGCTTGCGTAGGCGGAAGGCCTTGCCGTCAAGCTCGTTCGCAATGGTGGGATCCAGCGGGGTCTTCGGCTCATTGGTCAATTCAACAAAGAGCTGGCTGAAGTGCGGCATGCAGGCGCGGGCACTGGCACCGACCAGGTCTGCAACGACGGGCACGTCGCGCCAGCCCAGGACACGCAGTCCTTCGCGTTCGGCAAGTGCCTCAAGACCGGCGATCGCGGCCGACAGCTCGGGGGCTTCGGTGGGCAGGAACGCGGTTCCCACAGCGTAATTGCCCTGTGCGGGGAGTTCGAAGCCGACAACGGCGCGGAAAAACGCGTCGGGCACCTGGGTCAGGATGCCGGCGCCGTCGCCGGTTCCCTCATCAGCGCCCACAGCCCCGCGGTGTTCGAGGTTGCGCAGGGCGATGAGTGCCTTTTCAACGATGTCGTGACCCGGCGTTCCGCGCAGTGTGGCCACGACGGCCAGGCCGCAGGCGTCCTTTTCATTTTCGGGACGGTACAGCCCCGCCTGTGCGGGCATGGCGGCAAAGCGGGTGAATGGTGAGACGGCCTGCGGCCGGTGGGAGTCACGTGCAGGTTTCAAAGTCACGACGTGTAAGTCCTTCCCCAAATTATGAGCGATGGTGGGGGACAACGTTGGCCCGGTCGCTGGAAGGATGGTCCTGATCCAACGGTGCTGCTGTGGCTGCTGTTGGCCTGTCCGTGGGTCTTCCGCATGGAGGGACCGTGGAGCGGCCGCACTGCGCATCTGCCAATGAACTTGTAGTTCATAGTGCATACGCACAACAGAAGCTGAATACATGGGTCAAGGCTTCGTGTGCAGCGGTTTTTACTATATATCCGCCGGAAGCAGCAAAATATACGAATCTCATAATTCAGTACGATCTGCACGATCAGTAATATTATGGATGCAGCATCACTGAAACACGGCGTGAGATAGCCGAGGCCCTTGAGCTCGTACTTTCGCATTAGCTGGGCCAACCCGCGAAACACCCGACAAGATTCGTCGTTGTGGCAGATTGGGGGCGTCTTCGGCGCGGGCGGGCAGTTTCCGGGAGCGTTCAGGGGTGGGTATGCAAAAAGCGGCCCCGGTTCAAAAACCCGGGACCGCTTTTCAGCGCAGTGTCACCACCGCATGGATCATGAGTCCGTCGTGGACCCGCCACCCTTCGGAGCTTCCTTTGACGCGTCAGTCGCGTCGTCGGTGGCGGTCGCCGTCGCGGTCGCCGATTCAGAGGCGCCGGCACCCACAAGGGAGGGCTCGCGGCCCGGCAGGTAGACGGACTCGTCCGGCTTGCCCCGCTTGACGTAGGTGATCACCAGGAACGCCACGAGTGCGGCGATGAATACCAGGATGCTTGTCCAGACGTTCAGGCGTGTGGTGATGCCAAAGAGCGTGACCTGCTCGGCAGTATCGATGCGCAGCATTTCAATCCACACCCGGCCGGCCGTGTAGATCATCACGTAGAGCATGAACAGCCGTCCGCTACGCAGCTTGATCTTCCTGTCGATGAGCAGCAGCGCGGCAACACCGAGCAGGTTCCAGATGCACTCGTACAGGAACGTGGGCTGGAACAGGGTGTCGGGGCTGTACCCGGCAGGAACGAATTCAGGGGCGACCCGCAGGCCCCACGGGAGGGTGGTGGGGCCGCCGAACAGCTCCTGGTTGAAGTAGTTGCCCCAACGCCCGATGGCCTGGGCCAGCAGGATGCCAGGGGCGGCGGCGTCAATGAACGCGGAAATCTTAACGTTGGCGCGGCGGCAGCCGATCCAGGCACCAACAACGCCAAGCACGACGGCACCCCAGATGCCGAGCCCGCCCAACCAGATTTGCGGGATGAGGGCCAGGTTGCCCGTGCCGTTGAAGCCGGGGCCGAAGTAAGCCTCCGGGGAGGAGAAGACATGGTAGAGCCGGCCGCCGATGATGCCGAAGGGAATGGCCCAGATGGCGATGTCCCAGATGGATCCCTCGGGGCCACCCCGGCGGCTCCAGCGCCGGTTTGTCAGCCAAATCGCGGCGACAATGCCCAGCAGGATGCACAGGGCGTAGGCGTGGACGCGCAGCGGGCCGATGTCGAAACCGGACCAGGTCGGCGCCGGGATGGCGGCGGAGACGGAACCGGCCAGTGCCTGTGCCGCAAATGCGCCCATCATTCGGCGGCTGCTTGGGGGGCGGGGGCGTCGAAGCCTGAGCTGAGTTCCTTGGCCAGTGCGCCGACGGCGTCCACGCCGCCATCGCGCAGGGCTGCCACGAGGGCCGTGCCCACGATGACACCGTCGGCGTAGGCGGCAATTTCGCGGACGTGTTCAGCCTTTGACACTCCCAGGCCGACACAGGCACGCGGGGCGCCGGCGGCATGGACTGCCGCAACAACGGCCTCGGCAGCACTTGACACCGAGGTCCGGGCGCCTGTGACACCCATGATCGATACGGCGTAGACGAAGCCGCGCGTCGCCTCCACAGTCATCGCCACACGCTCGGGCGTGGAGGACGGCGCCACGAGGAACACCCGGTCCAGGCCGTACTTGTCGGAGGCGGCCAACCATTCGGCAGCCTCGTCGGGAGTGAGATCGGGGGTGATCAGACCCGCGCCGCCGGCCTCGGCCAGGCGGCGGGAGAACTCGTCAATGCCCATGCGCATGACAGGGTTCCAGTACGTCATGACCATGACGGCGGCATCGGTTTCGGCAGTGATGGCCGCGACGACGTCGAACACGTCCTCAACGTGGAAGCCGTTGGCCAGCGCCTCGGTGGTGGCAGCCTGAATGACGGCACCGTCCATGACAGGATCCGAGTACGGGATGCCGATCTCAATGATGTCTGCGCCGTTGCGGGCCACGGCGATGGCCGCGTCAATGGAGGTCTGCTTGTCGGGGTAGCCGGCGGGCAGGTAGGCAATCAGTGCCTTGCGCCCGGCAGCCTTGGCACGCTCAATGGCGGCTGCCGACTTGCTTTCGGTGGCTGCCGTGTTGGTGGTCTCACTCATTGCTGGCATCCTCTGCGTTGATATCCATGGTGTCGCCGGCCTGGGCGCCGGCACCATGGGCTGCGCCCTTGGCGCTGCGGGTGGAGAGCATGGTGCCCTTGACGTTGCCGTTTTCATCCAGCATGCCGAACCAGTCGGCAGCCGTCTCCACGTCCTTATCGCCTCGGCCCGAGAGGTTCACGATGATGACGATGTCCTCGGGCTTGTCGGCGTCGGCGACCAGGCGGTGCCCGACCTTGAGTGCCCCGGCCAGTGCGTGTGCGGACTCGATGGCGGGGATGATGCCCTCGGTGCGGCACAACAGCTTGAAGGCGTCCATGGCTTCGGCGTCGGTGATGGGTTCGTAGCTGACCCGGCCGATGTCGTTGAGGTAGGAGTGTTCAGGACCGACGCCGGGGTAGTCCAGGCCTGCGGAAATCGAGTGCGACTCGATGGTCTGGCCGTCGTCGTCCTGCATCAGGTAGGAACGGGCGCCGTGCAGCACGCCGGGCTTGCCGAGCGTGATGGTGGCCGCGTGACGGCCGGTGTCGACACCGTCGCCGCCTGCCTCGAAGCCGTAGATCTTCACTGAGGGGTCATCAAGGAAGCCGTGGAACAGGCCGATGGCGTTTGAACCGCCGCCGATGCAGGCGCAGATGGCGTCGGGCAGGCGGCCGATCTGCTCGAGGATCTGGCCGCGGGCCTCCTCGCCGATGACCTCGTGGAAGAAGCGGACCATGGCGGGGAACGGGTGGGCGCCTGCGGCGGTCCCGAGCAGGTAATGCGTGGTGTCGACGTTGGCGACCCAGTCGCGCAGGGCGTCATTGATGGCGTCCTTGAGCGTCTGCGAACCGTTCGTGACGGGCACAACCGTTGCACCGAGCAGCTGCATGCGGGCAACGTTCAGCGCCTGGCGGCGGCAATCCTCGGCGCCCATGTACACCACGCACTCAAGGCCCAACAGGGCTGCGGCGGTGGCGCTGGCAACGCCGTGCTGGCCGGCGCCGGTTTCGGCGATGACGCGGGTCTTGCCCATGCGCTTGGCGAGCAGCGCCTGCCCGAGGACATTGTTGATCTTGTGTGAACCGGTGTGGTTCAGGTCTTCGCGCTTGAGGAACACGCGGGCGCCGCCGGCGTGCTTGCTGAAGTTTGTGGCCTCTGTCAGCAGCGACGGGCGGCCGGAGTAGTTCTTGTTCAGCTCCGCGATCTGGGCGAGGAACTCGGGATCGACCTTGGCCTTCTCGAAGGTGTCCTCGAGCTCGTCGAGGGCGGCAATGAGCGATTCGGGCATCCACCGGCCGCCGTAGCTGCCGAAGTACGGCCCGGGCGCGTGCCGCAGCGAATGCTCCGGTGTTGATCCTGCGGGGGCGCTGCCCTGCAGGAATGCTGTTGCCGGATCCACCATGTCGGCGGGTTCCTGAGACGAAGCTGCTGGCACGTGAGCCATCAGTTCCACCGTCCTGTTCCTCATTGATTGTGCACAAATGGTCTGGGGCGGTGCCCCCGGGGCAAGCCCGTCAGCGGTCCGCGGTGTTGCAGTAAAACTGTTGGTGCGCCTTGCCTGACGGTGAAAGGCCTGCCCGCTGCCGGACAAGCCCTCCCGTCAAGCATTCGCCAAGTGCGCCGGTTCAGCGGGTGCTGATGGCCAGTGCGCCAGCGGACTTGAACTCGGCGATTCGCTCCCGCGGGGCTGCATCCTTCACGAGTGCCTCACCCACCAGGATGGCGTGTGCGCCGTTGGCGCTGTAAAGCTCGACGTCGGAGATGTCACGGACACCCGACTCGGCCACCACGATGGGGCCCGCCGGAATGTCCCCGGCCAGGGCCGCAAAGATGCCGCGGTCCACATCGAGTGTCTTCAGGTTGCGCACGTTGATGCCGATGATCTTCGCGCCGACAGCCAGTGCCCGCTCGATTTCCTCGGCGGTGTGCGTCTCCACGACGGCGTTCATGCCCAGTTCGTGGGTCAGCGCCAGGTAGTCGCGCAGTTCGTCGTCGTCAAGCGCGGCAACGATCAGCAGGACAAGGTCCGCGCCGTGGGCGCGCGCCTCCCAGATCATGTACGGGTCGCAGGTGAAGTCCTTGCGGAGCACGGGGATGTCAACGGCCGCACGCACGGCGTCAAGGTCGGCCAGGGAACCGCCGAAGCGGCGTTCCTCTGTCAGGACACTGATGACGGAGGCGCCGCCGTCACGGTACAGCGCTGCCAACGCGGCGGGATCTGCGATCCCTGCCAAGTCGCCCTTGGAGGGGCTGCGGCGCTTGACCTCGGCTATGACCTTCAGGTCCGGGCGGTCGGCGGACTCGCCGCCGAGGCCAGCCCAGGCGTCAAGTGCCGGTGCGACGTTCCCGACCCGGTCCTTGAGGTCGGCAAGGCTCACCGATTCCTGGCGGACCTGCATGTCCTTACGGACACCGTCAATGATGTCGAGCAAAACGCTCATGATTAGTGGCCGGAGTTGTTCAGCTTGCTGCCGCCGACACCATAGCCGGCCATGCGCAGGACGGGACCTGCGATGACGCCAACGACAATGACTCCGACACCGATCCAGAACAGGACGGTGGCGCTTTCGCCGATGACGAACGCGATGCAGCCAATAATCACGCCAACCAGCATGATTGTCACGCTGGTCCATGCTGCCGGGCTGTTGCCGTGACCCAGTTCGATGCTGTGGTCTACGGGTTCGTGCACGGATACTGTTGCAGCCGAGTTGTTGCTCATTGGTGAATCTCCCTATTTAACGCGGATACTGAAATACATTCTGCCATTAGTTGCCCGTGGAAGCCGAAAGTTGTCCGGCACACTGACTCGTGCCGGAATTACTCGGTCGGGTCCTCGCCACGGCTGAGCTGGTCCCAGCGGTCAATTTCGTCCACCGGCCCGTCCTTTTCCCCTGCCGGGGCCTTGCCGGCGTCGTACTTGGTGCGCACGCTCCAGCCGCGGCCAAACCACAACAGCAGCAGCGCGGCGACGCCGAGCAAGGCAGCCGCAACGAGGGCAAACACAGGGAAAATCGTGGTGGAGGCGTTGGACGCCTGTCCCGTGATGCCGGTTGCCGCACCGACCTGGGTCATGGCCGCCGCCGACGGGTCGGCCAGAATTCCCAGGACGACGGCGATGATCCCCACCGCGCCGAGGAAGACAATTGCGGTGGTGATGACCCGGGCGACCTTGCCGGCAATGGTGGTGGCCAGCGAGCCGGCCAGCGCGACAAGTGCCAGGGCCGATACGGCCACCGCCGCCTTGCTCCCGGGGATGTCAAGGTCGCTCTGGACCACGCTGCCCTGGCTGATGACGACGTGGATCCATGTCTGGGTGGTGGTGCCGAAAACGGCAAGTGCGGCAAGGATTGCCACCAGTATCAGTGGTGCCTTGCGCTGCCAGAACGGGGTTTTCACTGCCGTGGTGTGCGGTGTTTCGGTGTTCATGCGTGCGCCCCTGCCGTCTCATCGAGGTCGCGCAGGGAGGCGGCCGCATAGACGGCCCGCAGGGGCGCGGCGGCCTTGTTGACCGTCTCCTGCGCTTCGGTTTCGTTCACCGAATCGGCCACGATGCCGCCGCCGGCCTGGACGTAGGCCTTGCCGTCGCGCAACAGGGCCGAACGGATGGCGATGGCCATGTCCATGTCCCCGGCGAAGTCCAGGTAGCCCACCACTCCCCCGTAAATTCCGCGGCGGTGCGGTTCAAGTTCGTCAAGCAGCCTCAGGGCCCGTGGCTTGGGCGCCCCCGACAGGGTGCCGGCCGGGAACGTTGCGGCAAGGACGTCGTAAGCGCTCTTATCGGGGCTCAGGGTTCCCACCACGGTGGAGACCAGGTGCATGATGTGGCTAAATCGCTCGACCTCCATGAACTGGGTGACATCCACCGTCCCGGGCTCGCAGACCTTTGAGAGGTCATTGCGCGACAGGTCTACGAGCATCAGGTGCTCGGAGCGTTCCTTCTCGTCGGCCAGCAGGTCCTTGGCCAACCACTTGTCATCCTCGGTGGTGGCGCCGCGGGGGCGTGAACCGGCGATGGGGTGGGTGATGACTTCGTTGCCGAGCACGCTGACGAGGGCTTCGGGGGAAGAGCCGACGATCGAGTACGGCTGTCCCGTGGCGTCCTGGAAGCTGTAGAGGTACATGTACGGGCTGGGATTGGTGTTGCGCAGCACTCGGTAGACATCCAGGGCCGAGGCCTCGCAGACCATTTCGAAGCGGCGCGAAACAACAACCTGGAAGACCTCCCCGTCAACAATGGCAACCTTGGCCAGGTCCAGGGCCTTCAGGTACTCGTTGCGGTCCCAGCGCTCCTGCACGCTGTCGGCAAAGGTTGCCGCGGGAACATCCACCACTGACATGGGCTGGGCCACCGGGCGGCGCAGCTGCTCCACCATGGCACGGACCCGCGAGACGGCGTCGTGCCAGGCACCGTCGACGTTCTCGTTCGTGCCGTTTGAGTTGATGGCGTTGGCAATCAACAACACTGTGCCCTCGTTGTTGTCGTGGACTGCCATGTCGGCCACGAGGTTCAGTGCCACCTCAGGCAACTTGAGGTCATCAAGCGGCGGGGTGGGCAGCTTCTCCCAGTGCCGCACGGCCTCCCAGCCGACGAAGCCCACAAGGCCGGAGGTGAACGGGGGAAGTCCCTCGAAGCGTTCGGTTGCCAGCAGCTTCAGCGTCGCCTCCATGGCGTCCACAGGATTCCCACTCAAGGGAACGCCAACAGGGGGTTCCCCCTGCCAGAACGCCCCGCCGTCGTTCGTTGTCAGCGTGGCACTGGAGCGCACGCCGATGAAGGAGTAGCGCGACCACACGCCGCCTACAGCAGCCGATTCCATCAAGAAGGTGCCCGGCGCGCCGGCCGCCAGCGAGCGGTACAGCCCGATGGGGGTTTGGGCGTCGGCGAGGACCTTGAGGTGGACGGGGACAACCCGGCGGGTGCGGGCCAATTCCCGAAATTCCGCCAGGGTGGGGCTGATGACACCTAGATCTTGCATGAAATGTTTGGCTTCCTTGACTCAAGCGGGTGAACAGGACGTGCTGGCCGGCCGGGCCGGCGGTGTGAAGGCTGGTGCTATTCGCCGCGACTGCCAACAACTGCGCCGAGGCCGCGGCCTTCGAAGCAGGTGTGCGTGCCTGTGTGGCAGGCCGCGCCCACCTGGTCGACGTTGATGAGCAGGGCGTCGCCGTCACAGTCGAGGGCCACCGACTTCACGTACTGGAAATGGCCCGATGTGTCACCCTTGCGCCAGTATTCCTGGCGGGAGCGCGAGTAGAAGGTGACGCGGCCCGATGTGAGGGTGCGGCGCAGCGCTTCGTCGTCCATCCAGCCGAGCATGAGGACTTCCTTCGAGTCATGCTGCTGGATGATGGCTGCTATAAGGCCGGCACCATCATGCTTGAGCAGGGCGGCAACGTCGGCCGGCAACTCGCGGGGCGGCTGGCCGGCGGATTCCACCGGCAATGACTGGGGTTCTGGGCTTTGGGGCATCGCGTTCAATTCTAGTGCCAGAAGCGCCTGTTACGCCGCCAGTGGGCAACTCGACACAAGACTGCGGCGGTTCAAGCTGCCACCGGGGGCCAATACATGCTAATTTCACAAGTGATGCAATTTGTAGAACCTTCCCGTGAAGTCCTCTCCGAGACCCTGCTGGCGGCAGGGCCCGGTGCCGGTACGCTCTGCGACGGGTGGCGCACCCAGGAGCTGGCCGCGCATCTCTACCTGCGCGAGCACAATCCCCGCGTGGGCCTTGGCATGGTGTTCAAGCCCTGGAAGAAGTCAACCGAAAAGGCCACTGCCAAGCTTGCGGCCGAAGCCAGCACGCCCGAAGCCTTCGCCGCCCTGGTGGCGAAGTTCCGGGCCGGGCCGCCCAAACTGTCACCTTTTGCCCTCAAGGCCGTTGACTCCAGCGCAAACCTGATCGAGTTCTTCGTCCACACCGAGGACGTCCGGCGCGCCACCGATCGCTGGGCCCCGCGCACCCTCGACGCAGACTATTCCGAGGCGTTGTGGGCCGAGCTGCTCAAGCGTGCAGCCATCCTCTACCGCGGCGTCGACCTCGGCATTGTCCTGGTGAACCCGAATGGGCCCCGCCACGTCGCCAAGCGCGCCCCGGTTTCGGTGGCCATCATCGGTGATCCCGGCGAGCTGATCATGCATGCCAACGGACGCACCGGCCAGGCCCTTGTGTCCTTCGAGGGCCAGCCCGATGCCGTGGCACTGTTGCAGACGGCCGACGTCGGACTCTAGCCCTTAAACCAATCTGTGTCGCAGTTGCTGCATTGGAAAACGCTTTCTTGGGCGTTTTTGCTGCACTAACTGCGACACAGATTATGGGCTCAGCGGACTTCGTAGCCCGCGTCGCGAATGGCCTTCTTGACGTCGGCAATGGCACTGTCGGGACCGAAGTGGAACACCGACGCCGCCAGCACGGCATTTGCCCCTGCTGCAACTGCCGGCGGAAAGTGCTCGGGCGCACCGGCACCACCTGAAGCAATGATCGGAATATTCACTGCCGCACGGACCAGGCGGATCAGCTCCAGGTCGAAGCCTTCCTTCGTGCCGTCGGCGTCAATCGAGTTCAGCAGGATCTCGCCAACACCCCGGTCGGCGGCCTCCTTGGCCCACTCGATCGCGTCCATGCCCGTGCCCTTGCGCCCGCCGTGGGTCGTCACTTCAAAGCCCGACGGCGTGATCCCGCCCTGGGTGCGGCGCGCGTCGACGCTGAGCACCAGCACCTGGGAACCAAAGCGCCGGGTGATTTCGTCAATGACGGCCGGGCGGGCGATGGCTGCCGTGTTGATCGAGGCCTTGTCTGCACCGCACCGCAGGAGCTTGTCGACGTCGGACACCTCGCGCACTCCCCCGCCCACCGTCAGCGGGATGAAGATCTGCTCGGCAGCACGTGAGACAACATCGAAGGTCGTCTCGCGGTTCCCCGAGGAGGCGGTGACGTCAAGGAACGTCAGTTCGTCGGCACCTGCAAGGTCGTAGCGCTTGGCCAGCTCAACCGGGTCACCGGCGTCGCGCAGGTTTTGGAACTTCACACCCTTGACTACCCGGCCTGCCTCGACGTCCAGGCACGGAATGACTCTGATGGCAACACTCATGGCGGGCTCCTAGATGCGGCAGGCGTGGATGCTGCTGACGAGAATGGCGCGGGCGCCGAGCTCGTACAGTTCATCCATGATGCGGTTGGTGTCCTTGGCGGCAACCATGGAGCGAACAGCCACCCAGTCGGTGTCGCGCAGCGGGGAAACCGTGGGCGATTCCAGGCCCGGGGTCAGTGCCGTGGCCTGCTCCATCAAGGTTTTGGGCACGTCGTAGTCAAGAAGCACGTACTGGCGGGCAACCAGCACACTGTGCAGGCGGCGGATCAGGACCTCGACGCCGGCCGGCGGGGTGACGCCGCGGCGCCCGATCAGCAGGGCCTCGGAGTTCAGGATGGGCTCACCGAAGATTTCCATGCCGGCTGCCTTGAGTGTGCTGCCGGTTTCCACGACGTCGGCAATGGCGTCCGCCACGCCGAGGCGCACGGAGGACTCCACGGCGCCGTCTAGCCGGACAACCTGGGCGTTGATGCCCAGCTCGGCCAGGTATTCACGCAGCAGTCCGTCGTAGCTGGTGGCCAGTCGCTTGCCCTCAAGTTCGGCGGTGTTGGAGAAATCGCCCACCGGTCCCGCAAAGCGGAACGTGGACTTTGCAAAGCCAAGTGGCAGGAGCTCCTCGGCATCAACCTGGGCATCCATCAACAGGTCACGGCCCGTGATGCCCACGTCAAGGGTGCCGGCACCGACGTACACGGCAATGTCGCGGGGACGCAGGAAGAAGAATTCAACGTTGTTATCGGGGTCAACCATGACAAGCTCACGGGAGTCGCGGCGCTGGCGGTAACCAGCCTCCGCCAACATCGCTGAAGCGGCTTCGGACAGGGAACCCTTATTGGGAACGGCAACACGCAGCATGGGAAAAAATCTTTCAGGTAGGTTCAGGCACAAGGTTTGGGCGTTGTTTTCAACGCCTCTTGCAGGGAAGGTTTCAATGCATCGTTCAGCCACGGCATGTGGCTAGAGATGCTTGTAAACGTCCTGAAGGGTCAACCCTTTTGCGATCATCATGACCTGCAGGTGGTAGAACAGCTGGGAAATCTCCTCGGCGCAGGCTTCTTCCGACTCATACTCGGCGGCCATCCACACCTCGGCGGCTTCCTCAACCACTTTCTTGCCGATACCGTGGATGCCGGTTTCAAGTTCGGCGACGGTACGGGAGCCAGCGGGCCGGGCTGCGGCTTTCGCACTGAGCTCATCAAAAAGGGATTCGAAGGTCTTCACGCAGTCCATCCTACTGGGTTCGCCGGGAGTTCGCGGATTTGGGGACGGAGCATGTCCAGCATATGAACGCCTGCCACCCCGGCCAGCAGGGTGAACGGGGCGGAACCATGGATTCCGTCGGCCTTGGACGGCGTCGGACTCATTGACTCGTGCCTGCCCTCGATTCATAGTGATTCCATAGTGCAATCACCCCTGAAGGAGAAGCCATGACAGTCCGCGCCGACCTGAACATCTCGCTCGACGGGTACGCCACCACCACAGACCAAACCCCGGAGAATCCGTTCGGCAGCGACTGGGGCCGGCTCGTCGACGCCTACACCGCCACCCGCACGTTCCGTGAGCGGGTGCTGCACGATGCGAGCGGCGACGGGACGAGCGGCGTGGACGAGAGTTACGCCCAGGGCTACTTCGCCGAGGTCGGGGCCGAAATCATGGGAGCCGGGATGTTCGGCCTCCACAACTTCCCGCAGGACCCCGACTGGCGCGGCTGGTGGGGCGCCGAGCCACCCTTCCGGGTGCCCGTGTTTGTGCTCACACACACCCAACGGCCGTCGCTCAACATGGCGGGCGGCACACGGTTCGAGTTCCTCTCCGCCACCCCTGTCGACGTCCTGGACCTGGCACGGGCGGCGGCCGGCGGCAAGGATGTACGGATCGGGGGTGGCCCAACGGTGGTCCGTGACTTCCTCAAGGCCGGACTCATCGACCAGTTCCACGTCGGAATCACCCCGATCCTGCTGGGTCGGGGCATTCGCCTGTGGGAGGACCTGCGGGAACTCGAGTCCGGCTACACCGTCAGTTCGGAGGTCGCCGAAAGCGGCATCATCCACGTGACGTTCACAAGGAGCGCACAAGCCTAGGCCCTTGCCACCGCGGCGTGTGCCCGGGCCGGACTATACGCCCAGCCCGGCCAACGTCACGGCTGTTGCTAGGGCCGCCGTCACGGCTTCGTGGCCCTTGTCCTCCGCCGAGCCGGGGAGTCCGGCGCGGGCCAGTCCCTGCTCCTCCGTGTCGCAGGTCAGGACGCCGAAGCCGACGGGAATGCCGGTCTTGACGCTGACATCTGTCAGGCCCATGGTTGCCGCCTGGCACACGTAGTCGAAGTGCGGGGTCCCGCCGCGGATCACAACGCCCAGGGCGACGACGGCGTCGAATGCCCGTGCCAGCCGCGCAGCCGCCACGGGCAGTTCAAAACTGCCGGGCACCCTAACCACCGTGGGGTTCTCGATGCCGGCATCGGCGGCCCCGCGCAGGGCGCCGGCCAGCAGGCCGTCCATGATCTCGGTGTGCCAGCTGGCGGCGATAATGGCCAGCTTCAGCGATGCCGTCTGTGACTTTTGCTCGGGGTTGAATCCGATGGTGGGTGCTCCGTGACCGCTCATGATGCAGGTCCTTCCGTGGGTTGTGTGTCGATGGAGAGCGCATGGTGCATGCGGTCCCGTTTGGTTTTCAGGTAACGCAGGTTTTCTGCGCGTGCAGGCACTTCGGCAGGCACCACGCGCACCACTTCGATGCCGTGCCGCGCCAGATCCTGCTGCTTCAGTGGGTTGTTGCTGAGCAGGGCGATCCTGTTCAGCGCCAGCGCCGCCAGGATTCCGGCCGCAGCGGCGTAGTCTCGCGCGTCAACCGGCAGGCCCAGTTGTTCGTTGGCCTCCACCGTGTCCGCGCCGGATTCTTGGAGGCTGTAGGCCCGCATCTTGTTCGCCAGCCCAATGCCCCGACCTTCGTGCCCGCGCAAGTACACAAGGGTTCCGCCGTGGCGTTGGATCATCTCAAGGGCGTAGTCCAGCTGCTCGCCGCAGTCGCACCGGAAGGAGCCGAAGACATCGCCGGTCAGGCATTCGGAGTGCAACCGGACCAGGGGGACTGCGTCGATGCTCCTCATTTCTCCCGGCGCGGACAGGGTCAGGTGCTCGGCGCCGGTGTGGACGTCGATCCATGCCTGGGTGGCGAAGGTGCCGAAGCGGGTGGGCAGCTGGACGATTGGGCCGCCCGTGACGGACGGCTTTTGTCCGCTCACGCCAGGCTCCCCGCTGCTGCACCGTCAACGGAATCTACCGTGTCGAGGGCGCCGAGATGGGCGACGAGGTCGGCTATGGAAATCAACACCAGGCCCTGCGCGTCGGCAAAGTCGCGCAGGCCGTTGAGCCTGACCATTTCCCCGGAGTCGTCAACCACCTCGGCGATGACACCCACCGGCTCGCACCCTGCCAGCCTGCACAGGTCAACGGCCGCTTCGGTGTGCCCGGCACGCCGGCGCACTCCCCCGGCCACGGCGCGAAGCGGGAAGATGTGCCCGGGGCGCGTGACGTCGGCGGGCACGGCCTGCGGGTTGGCCAGGACCGTGGCTGTCAGGGACCTGTCGGTGGCGCTGATTCCGGTGGTGACACCGTGCGCGGCGTCACAGCTGACGGTGTAGGCGGTACCCTTTGCGTCCTGGTTGTGCGCGACCATGGGTGGCAGCGCCAAGCGGTCGGCATGGGACTCGTCCATGGGGATGCAGATGACGCCCGAGCTGTACCTGATGGTCCAGCCCATGAGCGCCGCGGTGCTGTGCTGTGCGGCGAAGATGATGTCGCCTTCGTTTTCGCGGTCTTCGTCGTCGACCACGAGCACTGCCTCACCGCGCGCCATGGCGGCGATGGCCAGCTGGACGGGGTCCAGGAGCGTTGCGGGGTTGGTCAGCTCTCCCATCATGCACCTCCCTTGTTCTTCGCAGCGTCCAGGGTGCTGAATTCCAGCAGGCGCTGCGCGTACTTGGCGAGCACGTCAACCTCAAGGTTCACGGCACCACCCACCACCTTCTCGCCCAGCCCGGTCTTTTCCAAGGTCACCGGGATGAGCCCTACCTCAAACCACTGGTCCGTCTCCGCTGCGGGGCTGACTGCCGTGACAGTGAGTGAAACACCGTCGATGGCAATGGAACCCTTTTCGGCAATGTACCGTGACAGCCCATAGGGGACGGAGAAGCGGAGCCGGTCCCATTTGCCCTGGTTTTCACGTTCAAGCAGGGCACCGGTGCCATCCACGTGGCCCTGCACGACGTGTCCGTCAAGCCGTCCGCCGGCGGGAACGCAGCGTTCAAGGTTCACGGTGTCGCCGCTGCCAAGCTCCCCGGTGGTGGTGCGGAGAAGGGTCTCGCCCATGACGTCGACCTCGATGGTGCCGTCGCCGAGGCTGACGGCCGTCAGGCACACGCCGTTGATGGCGAGCGAGCCGCCCAGGTCCATGCCGTTCAGGACGTCCCCGGCGCGGACCACCAGCACTGCGCTGTCTGATTCGGGCTGACGATCGAGCCGCACAACAGTGCCGCGGCCCTCAATAATTCCTGTAAACATCTCAGTCTCCTTCAGTGCTGGCGGCCTTGGCCGGCATCAGCGTCAATTTAAGGTCAGGCCCCAGCAATTCCACGGGGCCTGTTGTGGTGGCGTCCCATTCCCAGCGCCGGGCGTCCGCCAGGGTGCCGATGCCCAGGTCCGTCAGGGCCGGGATGCCGGCGCCGAGCAGGGTGGGTGCCAGGTACACGACGAGCTCATCAACCAACCCCCGGGCCAGGAACGCCGCATTGATCATGGCGCCGCCTTCGATCATCAGGTGGCCCACGCCGCGCTCCTGCAGGTCACGCACGACGTCGGCCGGATCGTGGGTGTGCAGGGCCAGGAAGTCCTCGCTGCCCAGGCGGTCCGGGCTGCTCGGGGTGCCGGAGATGCCCCTAACCGCAGCATCGGCCGGGATGTCCCGCAAGCCCATGACAACACGCAGCGGCTGGTGGGCCGCGTCGGTTCCGTCGGCGGCACGGGCTGTCAGGCGCGGGTTGTCGGCGATGACGGTTCCCGTGCCCACCACGATGGCGTCAACCCTGGCCCGCAGTTCGTGCGAATCCTGGCGTGACTCCTGGGAGGTGATCCACTGGCTCGTGCCGTCGACGGCGGCAATCCGCCCGTCCACCGTCTGGGCCAGCCGGGCGGTGATGAAGGGCCTGTTCTCCCTGACGGCAATGAACCATTGCCTGTTCAGGTCCTGGGCCTCGGCCGACATCAGTCCCATGCGGACATTGATGCCTTCATTGTGCAGGACCTCGGCTCCGCCCGCGGCGGGGACGTGGGGGTCCGGGACTGCGAACACCACGTTGCCGATGCCGGCGTCGAGAATGGCCTGCGTGCAGGGCCCTGTCCGCCCCACATGGTTGCACGGTTCAAGCGTGACAATCAGCGTTGCGGCCGAAAGGTCGCGCTTGACGCCTGTGCCCAGCAGTCGGTTGATCACGTCCGCTTCGGCATGTGGGGTGCCCGCTCCGCGATGGTAGCCGATGGCCAGGAAGGTGCCGTCGGCGTCGATGATCACGGCCCCCACCAACGGATTGGAGCCGCGGACGCCCTGCCGGGCGGCCGAAAGCGCCGTTTCCATGCCGAGGATCTCGGCCTCGGTGAACTCCCCCGGCTCGTTGACGTAGGGTCCTGAAGTGAAGGAACCGTGGTTCATGCTGCCGAAATTCATAGCCTGGCCTCTCGGTGGTTCGCGCTGGACTTGCCAACGGTAATGTCGGGGAAGGTGCTGTCCACTGAAACCAGGTTGGTCTGGGCGTCAGTGGTGCGCCGTACCCTCCACCATACGAAGAATCCAAGCAGCGTGAATGCACCGTAGAAGATGTACATGAAGGCGGAGGCGTAATAGCCTGCACTGAACAGCAGCGGGACGCCCACAAGGTCCACGGCCACCCAGATCAGCCAGAACTCAACCCAGCCTTTGGCCATGCCATAGGTGGCAAGCAGCGATCCCATGAAGATCCAGGCGTCGGCCCAGACTGGTTCGTAGGATCCCATGGCCCTGAAGATGGGGGTGAGGATTGCCGTGCCGGCGATCATGGTGCCCACCAGGAGCCACCGTACCCTGGCCCCCGCCCAGCGGGGGGCGACGGCAACGCCAACGTGGGTGCCGTCGTCGTCCGTCTGGTGCCGGGTCTGGTTCCAGCGGTACCAGCCGTAGATGGAGACCGCGATGAACATGATTTGGCGACCGGCCTGGCCCAGGAGGTTCACATGATCGGCCGAACCGAAGACGGAACCCATGAAGACCGTGAACAGGAGCGCGTTGCCGACGATGCCGACAGGCCATGCCCAGATTTTACGGCGCATGCCGCCGAGGGCACTGGCTAGCCCAAAAAGATTGCCTATGACTTCGCGCCAGAGAAGGAATCCGCCGCCGGCGAATTCAAGTTTGGCGTCAAAGAGCCATCGCAGAAAGTCCATCGTTACCTTGCCCTTTCGAGACCGCGATGGCTCCGGGGGTAACGTACAGCTCCGCTGACAGGGTGCAAGGCGGCGGTGGATTTGGAAATACTTCCACCACACCCCTGACCTGACGGCCGAGACTGTTCGTGCTTCTCCCATCCAGACTTTAACTGTCGGTTCCGGAATTTCACCAGATCAACCGTGCGTGCCCTGCTGTTTCCAGCTGGCTGCGCGCGGGTCGCGGACTATAACCGCCGGTTCGGAATTACACCGACCCCGGAGCACGTGATATTTCAATTTCTGATGCCAGCAATTGCCAGCATCACTAACATTATGGCACCTTGTACTGTGCACATGGCATTGCGTACTAGTTCTGTAATGCGTGGCGGGCCCATATTCATTCCCGCCCGCCCCTTCCCTCCCAGTCTATGACGCAGTTACTGCACGAAAAACGCCGCGGAAAGCGCTATCCACTGCACTAAGTGCGTCACAGACGGGGGTGGGGGCGCGTTACCCGAAGGCCAGCCTGCCCTTGGCTCGGAGTGAATCGATGGCCTCGGCCGGGGACGGCATGCCGTAGACGGCCGAGCCGGCAACGAAGACGTTCGCCCCTGCCTCGGCCGCGCGGGTGATGGTCTCCTCGGTGATGCCGCCGTCGACCTGGATGGCAACGTTCACCCCGGAGCCCTCAATGGCCGCGCGTGCCCGGCGGATCTTTGGCAGCGTGATGTCAAGGAACGCCTGTCCGCCAAAGCCGGGCTCAACCGTCATGATGAGCAGCATGTCGAGCTCGGGCAGCATGTCAAGGTACGGCTCCACCGGTGTGGCCGGGCGCAGCGCCATGCCGGCCTTGGATCCCCTGGCCCGCAGTTCTCGGGCCAGCTTGATGGGGGCGTTGGACGCCTCCACGTGGAACGTCACCGAGGCCAGTCCGGCGTCCGCGTACAGCGGCGCCCAACGGTCGACGTCGGAAATCATCAGGTGGGCGTCAAGCGGCACGGGACTGATCTGCTGGATCCGCTCAACCACCGGCAGGCCGATGGTCAGGTTGGGCACAAAGTGGTTGTCCATGACGTCAACGTGCACGGCGTCAGCATTGGCAATCCGGGCCAGTTCGGCTTCAAGGTTGACGAAGTCGGCGGACAGGATGCTGGGGTTGATGCAGCAGGCAGGCGTGGGGTCGGTCATGAAGGAACCTTTCAGTTCTTGCGGATCAGGGCCAGGAACATGGCGTCGCTTTGGTGGATGTGGGGCCACAACTGCGCCATCTTCTGGTGGGCCGGGATGGGCGAGGCCGGGTTGCCGGCACCTACGCTGCCACTGAGGCTGACGGCGTCAAGGGCGGCACCGGCGTCGAGCAGTTCAAGGTCCTCGCGCTTGCGCACTGCGTCCTCCACCACGGCAATGGTTTCGGCAACGTGCGGCGAGCAGGTCACATAGGCGACCACGCCGCCGGGCTTGACGGCGTCAAGTGCGGAGGCGAGCAGCTCGCGCTGCAGCGGTCCCAGTTCAGTCACGTCCGAGAGCTTGCGGCGCCAGCGTGATTCCGGGCGGCGGCGCAGCGCACCGAGGCCGGTGCAGGGGGCATCGACGAGGATCCTGTCGAAGGATTCGGGGTGTTCCTTGCCGATGTCCCGGCCATCGCCAGTACGCACGGTCCAGGTGTCTTCCGGCACGGCGGCAAGTGCCTGCGTCACGAGCTTGGCGCGGTGCACGGAGGGCTCATTCGCCAAGATCCAGGCTCCCTGTTCGGCTGCGAGAGCGGCCAAGAGGGCTGCCTTGCCGCCAGGACCTGCGCACATGTCGAGCCAGCGCTCCTCGCCGTCGTTCTTCTCCGACGTAACGAAGACGGCGGCCAAGGCCCGGGCCACGAGCTGCGAACCGGCGTCCTGCACGCGGACGGAGCCGTCGCGGACACTTTCAAGGCGGCTCAAGTCTCCTCCGGATGAGAGAGCCGAGTCGGCCACGAGCTCACCGGGCATGAAGCCGGCATCGAAGGCCTCGGACAGGTCGCCCAGACCGGGCAGGGCGACAAGGTTCACCACGGGGGCGGCGTTGTCGGCCTCAAGCAAGGCGGTGATTTCGGAAACGTCGCGGCCGTGGGCCACCAGCGCCTGGCGCATGGCGCGCACGATCCACTCGGGGTGCGAGTGCTCAATGGAGGCGATCTTGACGTCGTCGGTGAGCCCGTCGGTGAGCTCGACGATCCACTCGGGCAGTTCCTTGGCGGCGACCTTGCGCAGAACGGCGTTGACCAGCCCGGAGGGACCGGCACCGATCACGGCGCGGGCCAGCCCGACCGTCTGGTCGAGCGCGGCATGGGTGGGCACGCGCATCGCCATCAGCTGGTGTGCGCCGATGCGCAGCGCGTCAAGGATGGCCGGGTCCAGCTCACTGAGGGGGCGGTCAACGCACTTGGCCAGGATGGCATCGTAGGTTCCCTGGGCGCGCAATGCGCCGTAGGTCAGTTCCGTGGCGAAGCCCGCGTCACGGCGATCAAGGCCGTGCCTGCGGATGCGGGTGGGCAGCACGAGGTTGGCGTAGGCGTCGTCGGCCGACACCGCGCGCAGCACCTCAAAGGCAACCAAACGGGCGGGGTCGGCGACGCGGGTGCGCTGGCCGGGGGCTGTTTCTGTCCGGTTGCGTCCTGTGCTGCGGTTGCGTTCACGCCCCGCGTCGTCACGGCGCCGCACGCCGCCTGCGCCACTGCCCTGATTGTTGCGGGGGCCCGAACGTCCGCCTTGCTCGCTGGTCATTCAAACACCACATCTTCCTTGTTGGCCAGGCCACGTGCCCAGTCCGTTGCTTTCATAAGTTTTTTACCGGCGGGCTGTACTTCAACCAACTCCACCGCATGGGAGCCCGTGCCCACCAGAACCGACTTCGGCTCGATCCGCAGCTGCGCGGGGGCCAGGTCCGTGACATCGGGGCGCAGCAGGACAGGGGCCAGCTTGAACCGCTGTCCGCCGAGCATGGTCCACGCACCGGGCTCCATGGTGACACCGCGGATCCGTCGGTTAATGGCCAGGGCAGGATCATTCCAGTGCACCCGGCCATCCTCGAGGGTCAGTTTGGGTGCCAGAGAAATCTGGCCCTGTTGCACGACGCCGGAGACCGCACCTGCCGCAATGGCGTCAATGGTCTGGGCCAGGAGCACGGCTCCGCTGTGGGAGAGCCGTTCGAGCAGTTGCGCGCTCGTGTCGGTGGCCCGGATGCTCTCGGTCATGGTGCCGTAGACGGGGCCGGTGTCCAGCCCCACCTCCAGCAGGAAAGTGGAGGCGCCGGTGACTTCGTCGCCGTTGATGACCGAGTGCTGCACGGGTGCCGCGCCGCGCCAGGCGGGAAGTAGGGAGAAATGCAGGTTAATCCAGCCGTGGGTGGGAATCTCCAATGCGGACGCAGGGATCAGCGCGCCGTAGGCAACTATGGCGGCGACATCTGGTGCGGCGGCAGCAATGGCGGCGGCAGCCTCGGCGTCGATCCTGTCAGCCTTGATGACAGGCAGGTCCAGCTCTTCGGCGCGGGCGGCCACCGGCGAGGGCGTCGTGACCCTTTTGCGGCCAAGGGGCGCATCCGGTCGGGTCAGGACGGCGACGATTTCATGCCCTGCGGCCCGCAAGGCCTCAAGGGATGGCAGTGCAACGGCGGGGGTACCGGCGAAGAGAACCCTCATTCGGCGGCACCGGCACTGAAGGCAGAGCCTACAGTCTGGGCACGCTTGGCAACTGTTTCAGCCGTCACGTCGTGGTAGTTGGCCATGCGGATGGCTCGCAGGGCGGACTTGCGGTCCTCCCCTTCAAGGCGGTCCACATAAAGCTTGCCGTTGAGATGGTCGGTTTCGTGCTGGAAGCACTTGGCAAGGGTGCCCGTTGCTTCCATGTCGATGGCCTGGCCGTGCAGGTTGACGCCGGTGACGCGGACCCAGCGGTGGCGCTCAACGGTGAACCCCATGCCCGGGACTGACAGGCAACCTTCGGGTTCTGCCGGGGCCATGTCGTCGCTGGACACCAGAATCGGGTTGATGATGTAGCCCTCGTCGCCGTCGACGGAATAAGTGAAGATGCGCTTGTTGACACCGACCTGGGGTGCGGCCAGACCCGCTCCGCGGACATCGAGCATAGTTTCGTGCATGTCCGCGATGAGTTTGGCCAGATCGGGACCAAAACTCGTCACTTCTTCGGCGACGGTCCTCAGGACGGGGTCGCCAATGATGCGAATGCTCAGGATGGCCATGGGTGGGCACCTCACTTTGGTATCGATACGGGCCGGAGCGGGCCGTAAAACTGCTGGCCCCACCAGTCTAGTTGCCCGTTACTGCCCCGGCGGTGCAATTTCGAGCAAAGGGGTGCCGGCGCCCGCCGCATCCAATGACGTTTGCCACACGCGTCGCAGCGAAGCGAACTTGAACCAATGTGCCTTCAGGACCTCGGGGTTGGCCCGCAGCGTGCGGACCTCAGTTTCCCCGATGGCGACGCCAAGCAAGATCGGGTCCTGCCCGTACTTCCAGGACTCCCAGGTCCCTGCCGCTTCATCCACGATGGACTCCTCGGCCTTCATGCCGGCCACCAGCTGCATGACGACCTTGGCGTCAAGGCTTTTGACCTGGCCGTTGCGGTCAGTGCCCTTGGTCTTGTAGTCGATGATGCAGAGCTTGCCTCCGATGGTTGCCACCAGGTCAAGCGTTCCGGCGTAGCCCAGCGATTCATTCCAGACGGTGATTTCCGGGGCCACGGGCTTGACCTGGTATTCCTCCCACCAGTGGTCAAAGCGCAGGGCAAAGTTTCCTTCGCCTTGTTCATCTAACGCCTCGCGGGCTTCCACCAGCTGGTGCGGGCGGTCAAGGGAACGCAGGGCCACTTGTTCGCAGTAGTTGTGGACGCGGTCGCCACGGGCGGCTGCCGCATCCCTGAACTGCTCGGCAGCATTGGAGCTGTCACGCACGACGGTGCGCAATTGCCCAGGGTTGCCCACGGCAGAGCCAAGGTCGGGGTGCTTGGCGACGGCATTGGCCGCCATGTAGCCGATCCAGCCGTCCAGGGAAATGGCCTGCTGGCCGATGACCGTGGTGATTGAGGGAACCGTGGGCGGTTCCTGCAGGGAACGGGCGTACATGCGCCCCAATTCGGTACTGTGGGCCAATGCTGGTGCTGTCATGCCTCTACTATTCCATTTGCCGCCGACACTTGCATCCGACCGGCAAGCCAACTGTGGATAACCCGGCCGTCAGGGACACGAGCAGGGCAGGCGAGGCCCAAACAGCTGCTGTTTCGACGCGGGACGCACCGAAACCTCAAGGGCGCACGCAAAAACTGCCGGAACCCAATGGATTCCGGCAGTCCTTATATATGGAGCGGTTGACGAGATTCGAACTCGCGACATCTACCTTGGCAAGGTAGTGCTCTACCAGCTGAGCTACAACCGCATTTTTACTGCAATAACTGATTTACATCAGCTTGAATAAGACAAACTCATCCGTGGGCGATACTGGGATCGAACCAGTGACCTCTTCCGTGTCAGGGAAGCGCGCTACCGCTGCGCCAATCGCCCAAGCGACTACATAATTTCTGGAATTGCGAAACTGCCGAAACCTGTGGATTTCGGCAGTTTCCGCAAACATCCGAGCGGTTGACGAGATTCGAACTCGCGACATCTACCTTGGCAAGGTAGTGCTCTACCAGCTGAGCTACAACCGCAGTTTTACTGCAATAACTGATTTACATCAGCTTGAATAAGACAAGCTCATCCGTGGGCGATACTGGGATCGAACCAGTGACCTCTTCCGTGTCAGGGAAGCGCGCTACCGCTGCGCCAATCGCCCAATGCATCCCGCTGAACTATACAGCAAAATGCGTTGTTTCAGTCAACCTGGAGGTGGGAACGGGATTCGAACCCGTGTACACGGCTTTGCAGGCCGTTGCCTCGCCTCTCGGCCACCCCACCGTGAATACTGAACGGTGTCATGCGAGCGGTTGACGAGATTCGAACTCGCGACATCTACCTTGGCAAGGTAGTGCTCTACCAGCTGAGCTACAACCGCATGAGCTTCACTTTCCCGCCTCTGCGTTTCCGCTTCGGCAGTCCGTGTTGCTGCGGTGAAAACATTACCCGAGCACATTCCGAAACACCAAATCAGCCATGCACCGGGGTGGCCGGTCAAGCAGCCGAAGTGGGGGGATCGTTGAATTGGCGCCGATTATGCCCCGTGCATTCGAATTACAAAAGTGTCATTTGAGGGGACTTTTGCCCCAATTTCGCCCATTTCCACCCAGATGATTTCTGAGGTGTGCGTCACAACAATGCCCGAAGGTACGACGTCGGGCACTCCCCCGCCGCTTTCCACGCCCTGGACGCCGGTCAGGCTGGCAGACGGTAGCTGCCTCCGAATTACCCAATCAACGGATACAGGCCATGAAAAAATAGCGATTATGAGCACGCGAGGGTTTGAGCTATTGTTTTACACGCACCAAGGGAAGCACACGATCCGCAAAGCGGAAAGTGCATGCAGACATTGGGCGATTGGCGCAGTGGTAGCGCGTTCCGTTCACACCGGAGAGGTCGCTGGTTCGAACCCAGTATCGCCCACCAAGAGAAAAGCCCCTTTGACCAGCACAAATGCTGGTCAAAGGGGCTTTTTCGTGCCGCGGAACAGGATCCTAGATTCTCGGAGCGCATCAGCGCAAGGGAGCGACCCATTAGGACCACGCCTCATCGAGGCGGCAAGCTTGGCCGAGTGGAGCGTAACGTCGCGATAGTCCCGGCGCTCCCTGTCGAGCCAAGCGTGACGGTCACCAGGCATGACGGTCACCAAAGCATGCCAGCCTGATGGTTATGTGCTCATTGAAGGATCCCGTGGCTCTCAGGAAACACTCAGGCTCATTTCCTAGGCTCGAAGGCGTACTAGTTGGATTCGAATTGAAGGAGGGCCCCATGGGACTCGGAGATAAGATCAGCAACAAAGCACAGGAAGTCGGCGGCAAGGCGAAGGAAACCCTTGGCGACGCAACGAACAACGAGAAACTTCAGGCCGAAGGTGCCGCGGATCAGGCTGCCGCGAAGGCCAAGCAGGCTGGTGAGCACGTCAAGGACGCCGCGAAGGATGTCTTCGGCAAGTAGGCATGAGGAACTCTCGCCACTAAACACAAGAAGCGTTCCACCAAGAAAAAGCCCCTCCGAGCAGCAGCAATGCCGGCCGGAGGGGCTTTTTCGTGTCCCGCGGCAAAATGTCGCCGGGCACCCGACAGGCCGGTGTTACGTTCTACTGCATGACTGAAAAAGTAATGGAGCGCCCCGGCGCAAGCCGATGCTGATTGGCGCCGCGATCTGCCTAACAGGCTCCACCAAGCGCTTCATCCACACGGTCAAAACCAAAGGCTTCATGGGGGATCAATAGACCAGCGCCCTTGTGCTGCTGGACAGGCGTATGGGGCATCAGGTTTTCGGAAATGGTTAGTGGGCGAGCTTCAGTCCCACGATGCAGCCGACAAGGCCAAGCAGAAGCAGCACTTTCACTACGGAAACCGACTCGGCACCCGAGAACATCGCGTAGGCCACCGTGAGGGTAGCGCCGATGCCAACCCATACGGCGTACGAGGTGCCCACGGGCAGGGTTCGCATGGCCCAGGCCAGGCCCGCCATGCTGGCAGCTATGGATATTCCAAAGACAATCGTGGGGCCCCCTTTGGACAAGCCCTCACTTTTTCCCAGTGCTGTGGCCCAAACGGCCTCCAACATTCCCGAGACAAGCAAAATTACCCATGCCATCACAAAACAACTCCTCGACGCCGTCTTGTCGCTGGCCGGGTACGGCGTGCCTCGTCCGGGTGCCTTGTGGCCCAAATAGTCTTTCATACACACCATGCAGCCAGGAAGCCAGCGCGGGAGGCCGATCCGGACCCTATCCCTGTGTCAACGGCAGCGATATGATGCGGATATGAGGCGCTTGGGTCCGCAAACGCGGCCACCCACCGAGGAGGAAACTTGTCAAAGTTTGTCGTCATTTACACCGCCCCCAACACAGCAGAGCAGGTCGTGGAAGACAATGACCCTGCCGCAGCCGCCGAAGGCATGAAGGCCTGGATGGAATGGGCGGAACGGGCCACCCGCACCTGATGATGCCCGCGCCTCCATCCAGGTCTACGAGGCCCTAGCCATTCTAGGCATGTAGCCCGCACCCTGAAGTATTCAACCCTCGATTAGGCAGGCACTGTGAGCACCTTTGAATGGCCATCCGACGGCACCAAGGAGAACCCCTGGGTCCTGAAGACTCCCCCTGGAACCTCCGAATACACCATGTACAGGGACATGGACGCGGACCCTGCCGAACTCGTCTGCACCGTCGGCAAGACAGTGCTGAAGTATCGCCTGGACATTGTGCCGTACCTCCACGAAATGTTACTCGCACATGGAAACTGGATGGAACTGGGCAGCGCCGACGAGCAGAAGGCCGCCAAGGACGGAACCGTGGAAGCCTGGGGACGGGCCGAGAACAATCCGGCCGGCGGATGGTATGGACTCAAGAAGGGGTACCGCGGCCGGGTCGGCATGTACCTGCCTCCCCTGCTTGAAGTGCTGGGGCTTGCCGAACTCGAACACAACGCGCGCAACAACCGCATGAGGGGCCTGGAGTAAAGAAGGAAAAACCAGCCTGATCAAACCGCACCCATGGTTGACACTGTGAGGGTTGACACTGTGAGGGTTGACACTGTGAGGTCAGACACTATTATTTAGGAAGTTGGGGCGTCAAGGACCCCAGGAGCGAAGGGAGGTGCCTATTGTCTATTTTTGACGATATTAGGGGCAAGGCCGAGGGACTGATCGGTGGTCACGAAGCGGCCATCAACGACGGCATCGAGAAGGCTGGCGACCTGGTCGACAGCAGGACAGGTGAGAAGTTCAAGGATCAGGTTGATTCCGTGCAGAAGGCCGCCAGCGGCTTTGTGGATGGCGCAGCCAAGTAACCCAAGCCCTTCGCCCTTAATCACGGCGTCATAAGAGGCGTCGGTCCCGTCGGGAGACGGTATCGACGCCTCTTGCCTTTTAAGCCCGGCGAGCCTCAATCAGCCAACCGGCTGTGGAACGCTTGCCTCCTGCGCTTCACGGGCAAGCGCGGTCAGGCGGGACACGGCACGGAAATACTTCTTCTGGTATCCGCCGGTCATCATTTCCGGTGTGAACAACTGGTCCAGGGGTGCGCCACTGGCCAGGATTGGCACATCCTTGTCGTATAGGCGGTCGGCCAGCACCACAAAGCGCAGTGCCACCGACTGCTCGGTGATGGTGTGGACATTGCGCCAGACGACAGCGTCGATCCCCTCAAGCATCTGCCGGTAACGGGACGGGTGCACACCTGCGAGGTGGTCCACGAGGGTGGCGAAGTCGTCAACTGCCACGGTCTTCCCGTCAAAGTCCCGGCGCATGCGCGCATCAAGGTCGCTGTTAAGCAGTGGCTCGGGCGGGGTCGGCAGGCCGCGGTGGCGGAAGTCCTCCCCGTCGATGTGCAGGATCTCGAACTGGTCGGCAAGGACCTGGATCTCGCGTTGGAAGTCAACGGCGGCAAAACGCCCGTCGCCCAGGGCACCGGGCAGGGTGTTGGAGGTCGCCGCCAACTTCACGCCGGCGTCGGCCAATTCACGCATCAGGCGCGACATCAACACGGTGTCGCCCGGATCGTCGAGCTCAAATTCGTCGATGCACACCAGCTTGTAGGTGCTCAGGGCCTCGACTGTCTTGCGGAAGGACAGCGCACCGACGAGGTTCGTGTACTCAACAAACGTGCCAATGGCCTTGGGGCCCTCCGCCTGGTGCCACAGGGAGGACAGCAGGTGCGTCTTTCCCACGCCAAAGCCGCCGTCGAGGTAAATGCCTGCCGGCTTCCCGGCGCCCTTGGCGGCAGCCTTGGACTTTCCGCCGAAGAACTTCCGGAATCCCCCACCTGGCTTCGCCGCTGTTGCGCTGCCGAACTCCGCCAGCATCGTCACGGCCTGGGCCTGGGAGGGCTGGGCCGGATCGGGGCGGTAGGTGGCAAAGGAAACCTCACCAAAACGCGGGGACGGGACAAACCCCTTCAACAGTTCCTCCACCGAAACTGCCGGGCGGCGGGTGGAAAGTTGTTCAACGTGTACCAAGGATGTTTCCGATCGTGAAGAATTTTCAGAAGGGCTTGCGGCGCGCATGGCACAGCCCGTGGCTACAAGAATACCCACCAGATATTGCGATTCGTTAACGGCCGGGAAGTAAAGCGTGTCCCAACTCGTTACGCTAATGAAGAGGAATCACGGCGGGCCCACCCCGGAATTTTCGGGGGGCGGCACCAGCTGACGCAGTTTACAAGAAGGGGCATCATGCCTGTTGCAGTGGAAACAAACGAAAAGTTCGCCGCCTACGCCCACCCGGAGCGGCTGGTGTCAACGCAGTGGCTCGCCGACGCACTGGCCAACGGTGCCGGCAACAACGGCAATCTTGTCGTGGTCGAATCCGACGAGGACGTGCTGCTGTACGAAACAGGCCACATCCCCGGCTCCGTCAAGATTGACTGGCACACCGACCTGAACGACGGCGTCACCCGCGACTACATCGACGGCGCGGCTTTTGCCCTGCTCGCCACGGCGAAGGGCATCTCCCGCGACACCACTGTTGTGGTCTACGGCGACAAGTCCAACTGGTGGGCCGCCTACGCCCTGTGGGTCTTCACCCTGTTCGGTCATGAGGATGTTCGCCTGCTCGACGGCGGCCGCGACAAGTGGATTGCCGAAGGCCGCGAACTAACCACTGACCCCACCGACGCCACACCGTCGGCCGGTTACCCCGTCGTTGAGCGCAACGACGCCCCGATCCGCGCCTACAAGGAAGACGTCCTGGCCCACCTGGGCAAGCCGCTGATCGACGTCCGTTCCACCGAGGAATACACGGGCGAGCGCACCCACATGCCCGCCTATCCCCAGGAAGGAACGCTCCGTGGCGGCCACATTCCCACCGCCGCCTCCATCCCGTGGGCCCGTGCGGCATCCGAGGACGGCACCTACCGCTCACGGGAGGAACTCGAAGCCCTGTACCTCGACGAGGCAGGCCTGGTGCCCGGGGACGACGTCGTGGCTTACTGCCGCATCGGCGAGCGTTCCAGCCACACCTGGTTTGCGCTGAAGTACCTGCTCGGCTTCGAGACCGTGCGCAACTACGACGGCTCATGGACCGAGTGGGGCAACGCCGTTCGCGTTCCCATCGCCATTGGAGCCGAGCGCGGCGAACTGCCCTCTGCCAACTAGTCCCACCGCTTCCCAATCGATCAGAAAGAAACGTACGCTTTAGTCGATGACTACTTCACAAGCACTTCCCCCGGCCCTGGCCGAAATTGTCAATGACTTCCAGGAACTGGAGGAACGCGACCGCTTGACGCTGCTGCTGGAGTTCTCCCGCTCGCTGCCACCCCTGCCGGAGCGGCTGAGGAACCACCCCGAGCTCCTGGAACAGGTGGTGGAATGCCAGTCGCCCCTGTTTCTAACGGTTGAGGCCGAAAAGACCGACGGCGGCGACGTCATGCGGCTGTTCTTTCAGGCCCCGCCCGAGGCTCCCACCACTCGCGGGTTCGCATCGGTTCTGTTTGAAGGCCTGGACGGGTTGACTGCCGAGGAAATTCTCGCGGTTCCCGACGACATGCCTGAGCAGCTGGGGCTGACACGTGCCATCTCTCCCCTGCGCATGCGTGGCATGTCAGCCATGCTGGGACGGGTCAAGCACAAGATCGCAGCCGGTGTGCGCCCCGCCTGACTGCCATAATGGAGGGCATGGCCAAGAAACCTTCCACTGCCGGCGCAGGCACCCCGGCAACTGCCGCCCTGGCGGGCGCCGGCATTCAGTTCACCGCCCACAGCTATCGGCACGACCCCGCCAACACGAACTACGGCCTCGAGGCGGCCACGGTTCTCGGCGTCGCACCCGAGCGGGTATTCAAGACGCTCATGGCCGATGTGGGCGGAACGCTCGCGGTGGCCATCGTGCCCGTCAACGGCACCCTTGACCTGAAGGCGCTGGCCCAGGCACTGGGCCACAAGAAGGCCGCCATGGCCGACCCTGCCGCCGCCCAGCGCCGCACAGGCTACGTCCTGGGTGGCATCTCGCCCCTGGGGCAGCGCCAGCAGTCCCCCACTGTGTTGGACGAATCGGCCCTGCTCAGCGACACGATCTACGTCTCGGGAGGACGCCGCGGCTTCGACGTGGAGCTTTCCCCGGCCGACCTGCTGGCGCTGACTCATGGCACGACGGCGAAAATCGGCAACCCGGCCCGAGCCTAGGCCCGCGGGAGGCCGTACTTGCCGAGCCGGGGCCGCAGCCACTCCTCCACGACGCTTTCCCAGCGCGCGGAGTCCACATTCCATTCCTTGGTGTGGCGGGCCTTGCTGAATGGTTCAAAGGTGACCATTTCGGGGTTCCGCTTGGCGAGTTCGGCCGTGGGTTCATAGGGCACGAAGTCGTCGTCGATGCTGTGCAGGATCAGCGACGGCGTCCGCAGCTCGATGGCCCGGCCCACCCAGTCCATGCCCTTGAAATTCACCGGCGCGGCCAGGCCCGTGATGCGCCGGCCCAGCGGGTGGGTCAGCATGAGTTCGGCGTAGCTGCCAATGAAGTCGGGGATGCGGTTGAGTTGGGCCTGGTGCGCCAGCACGTTGACCCAGCTGATGACTGGCGCGTCAAGGACCATGGCCAGGACGTACTTGCGGTTGCGGGCCTGATCGGCCGTCTGCAGGCTGATCGCCCCGCCCATGGAGTAGCCAAACAACACCACGTCCTTGGCGCCGCGGGAGATCGCGAAGTCGATGGCGACCTCGACGTCGGCCCATTCGGTGACGCCAAGCCCATACCTGCCGTCGGGCGCGTTGGGGGCATCGCCGTCGTTCCTGTAGGAGATCAGGAGGGCATTCATGCCGAGCCTGTGGGCCGTGGGGACGGCGCGGAGGCCTTCGTTGCGGGTGGCGCCGCGGCCGTGCACCATGATGGCCCAGGTGGGTCCGGGGTTTGGCGCCGGTACGAGCCACGCGGGGCCGGGGCCGCCGGGCAGGGCCAGGGTGACATCCTCGCTGTCGAGGCCCATCTGCTCAGGGTGCGAGTACAAGTTGCCGGACCACCAGCCGGAGGTTGCAGTGCGCAGGTCACCGCCGTGGACTGAGAGGACAGCGCGTGTGACGCTGCCCTCGCGGGGCACATAGGAAATGATGGGGCCGACGACGGCGTGGGCGCTGCTGCCGTTGAAAAACAGCCCATAGGTGCCATCGATGATGGTGTCGGGAGTGGCCTCGAGCACCACTTGAAGCCGGGGTCCGTCGGCGATGACGGCAAGGATGGCGAGGTCGTCAACGCGGTGCTTCTCGGGCGTCACCACCTTGCGTGCAAAATAGGCAGCCAGTCCCGATGTGGCAGTGACCACGACGAACGCTCCGGCTCCCACTGCCGCGGCGCCCAGGGCACCCCACTTGAGCCATGAACTTGACTGCTGATCCGAGGTTGCCATGCCTCTATTCTGCCCACGCGTTTCCTGCGCGTCGAGCGGCACACCGGGCCCAAGCGCAACTTTCTTCGCACCACGGCGCCGGGTGCAGTTGCTTATCGGACGCCGAAGCCTATGCTGGTGCCATGAGCGACACGATCATCATCCTGACCGAAGAACCGTTGACAGCCCTCGACGTCGTCAACATCACCGAACTCTATGACCCCGAAGACGACGTTGCGCTGGAACTATTGGTCCCGGCTGATACCAGGCGCAATCTTTTCGTTGACGTCATCGACCAGCTGACAATGCTCGACCTGCCCGGGGCCCTGCGTGAATTCCGTGAAAAACCGGACGCCGAGACGGTTGCGAAGGAGGCCGGGGACATCCTTGCCATCTCCCTTGCCGCACTTGAGGCCGGCGGGGTGAAGGCCACGGGCACCGTTGCCGAGGGCGACGCCGTTGCCTCCCTCGTAGCGAGGGTCACCGAGGCAGGCGCCCGGCAGGCTGTAGTTATCACCCGCCCCCATGCCGTTGCCGACACGTTCCGCCAGGACTGGGCGCACCAGGCACAACGCAAGCTGGGACTGCCCGTCCTGCATTTGTATTCGGATTCGGGATTTATTGGCGACTCCTGAGCGTTGAGAAAAGTATGACTACTCATGAAAGCCACACCGCCGTCGTCAAAAGTGATGCGCAGTGGCGCGACGAACTGAGCCCCGCCGAATACCAGGTGCTGCGCAAGGCAGGCACCGAGCGTCCCTTCACGGGCGAATACTGGGATTCCACCCAGGAGGGCGTGTACGAGTGCCGTGCCTGTGGCGCCGAGCTGTTCACATCGCGGGAAAAGTTCTCCTCGCATTGCGGCTGGCCGTCGTTCTTTGCCCCGCTGGCCGAAGGATCCGTGCGGTACCTGCACGACAACACGCTGGGCATGAAGCGGGTGGAAGTGCGCTGCGCCTCCTGCGATTCACATCTGGGCCACCTGTTTGAGGGCGAAGGCTATGACACGCCGACGGATGAACGCTTCTGCATCAACTCCATCAGCCTGACCCTGCGGGAGGGACCGGTGACACTGTCGCCCGAGGCACCAAAAAAGCCCTGAGCATGAGAGTTTCTTATGCTCGATGTTATTTCAGATTAGTTCTCCTGTCTCTTTGCTACGCTCTAAAAAAGCCCCCCGATGTACGGCGCGGCAAGGACAGCGAGGATGAAAAACCATGAACATGACACTTCTAGCCACAGGCCATGCCGCAGCCTTCGACTACGGCACACTGGCCAACGATCCGGCATGGCTCTCCCTGAAACAGGCCGCCACCGACCTGGCAGCACTCCAGGCCAAGGACGGGTCAGTGCCGGAACCGGCGGACCACGGCACGGCGGCCGGGCTGGTTGATACCATCACGGGTTCGATCGGCTCGCTGGCGGGGCATTTTCCGCACGACGCCCGCTACCTTCAGCTGCTCGTCGACGACTTCACACGCTGGGTCGGGGCAGGCCTTGGCGTGCCGGACTTCCTGGACTCACTCATGGCCTTCACCCCGCAGGAACACCGAATCAACGGCCTGGGCCACCTGGTGGTCTTCCCCATGTACACGCAAAACGGATCCACCAACCGCCACGTTGAGGCCGTCCTCGTTGAGGTCATCTGGCCGGAGTTCATCGGCGAACTGGAAGCCGGCAGCTACTCAAACAAGCTGTTCGTGCCGCTGCGCTTCATCGACTTCACGGCCGGCTACGACACAAACTCCGCCGTGCTGTTCCCCGAAAGCGTCGCCGTGCGCGAGACGCCCACCTTCACGTGGGGCGCCATCTTCCAGGACCGCGAGGCCGCCCGTTTCCGCCGCGTGGTCCGGGAGGCTGCACAGGTGACACGCCTTGATCTGCCGGCCGACGCCGTCGAACTTCTGGAAAACCAGGCCCTCACGGAGGAAACCTTCGTCATGTGGGACCTCATCCACGACAGGACCCACATGCGCGGGGACCTGCCCTTTGACCCGTTCATGATCAAGCAGCGCATGCCGTACTTCCTGTATTCTCTGGAGGAACTGCGCTGCGACCTGACGGCCTACCGTGAATCGGTGGCAGTGGAGCATGACGAACATGCCTCCCCCGAAGCCCGCAGGCACGCGAAACTCGTGCAGTACGCGGTCATTTTCGACAGGATTTTCCGTTTCGCCATCACGGGCTCGCGCGTGCGCAACTACGACGGCCTGGGCGGGCAACTGCTCTTTGCCTGGCTCCACCAGCACCGCGTGCTGCATTGGACCGACACGCAGCTTACGATCGACTGGGCCGAGGTGCCCAATGTCGTCATGGCGCTGGGCCACGAGATTGAGGAGCTGTACTGGCGCTCCATCGACAGGCCCAAGCTGGCACACTGGCTCGCTGCCTACGAGCTCGTCGCCGGAACGCTGACGCCCAACCCAGCCTCCACCTGGGCGAAGGGGCCCGACGCCCTGCCGCTGACGGCACCGCTGCGCGAGATGACCGACCAGGTCATGGACGACGAATTCCCGCTGTCGATGTTCTACGAGGCCCTCGAGAAGAAGATGCGCGCCGTCATCGAGTCCACGGCCGGCATCACGGGCACCAGCGAGGCATAAGTGGGTAGTCTGGAAGGCATGAGCAAACCCCTTGTACTTGTGGCCGGCGGCAGCAGCGCCGCCGGCATTGCCGTGGCCCGCGCCCTGCTTGGCGCCGGCATGCGCGTCCTCACCGTAGGGTCCGACGCCGGCCGCATCGGTGCGGCGGCCCAGGCCGCCGGAGGTGCCGTCCCCCTTGTGTGCGACCTGTCCGATCCGGGCAGCGTTGCCGCACTCGCGGCACGCATCCATGCGGACTTTGGCGCCGTTGACGGGCTCATCCACCTGGTGGGCGGCTGGCGCGGGGGCGCCACCCTGACCGACCAGGGCGATGCCGACTGGGACTTCCTGAACACATCGGTCCTGACCACCCTGCGCAACACAAGCAGGGCATTCTATGACGACCTTGCCGACTCCCCCGTGGGGCGGTTGGCCATTGTTTCCTCCACCTCCGTGACAGCACCCACGGCAGGCAATGCCAACTACGCCACGGTGAAGGCAGCAGCCGAAACATGGGTGCGCTCCGTGGCGCACGGCTTCAAAACGGGCGCGGCGGCGCCGGCTGACTCAAGCGCCGCCGTCGTGCTGGTGGTGAAGGCACTTCTCGACGATGGCATGCGGCAGCGCTCCCCCGAACGCACGTTCCCCGGCTTCACCGATGTGGGCGTGTTGGCGGAGGCCGTGGTGGGGCTGTTTTCGGCCGATGCACACGCGATCAACGGCACCCGCGTTATTCTTGACTGACTTTTAATCCAGACTTTGCCCCAGATCGACGCATCAACAACCGAAGGTACATAGTGAGCACTGGCACCGAATCCACCCGCCTGCACGACCCGAGTGTGAAGGGCTTCGCGTCGGATAATTACTCCGGCATCCACCCCGAAGTCCTGGCCGCCCTGGCCGCTGCCAACGGCGGACACCAGGTGGCCTACGGCGAGGACGCCTACACAGCCCGGCTGCAAGAGGAAATGGGCCTGCTCTTTGGCCGCGACCTCGAGGTGTTCCCCGTGTTCAACGGCACGGGCGCGAACGTGCTGTCGCTGCAGTCGCTCCTGCCGCGGTGGGGTGCTGTTATCTGTGCATCAACCGCCCACATCAACTGCGATGAAAACGGCGCCCCCGAGCGCGTTGGCGGCATGAAGCTGCTGGCGGTGCCCACCACCAACGGCAAGCTGACGCCCGAGCTGATCGATAAGGAGGCCTGGGGCTTTGGCGACGAACACCGCGCCCAGCCGCTGGCCGTGTCCATCACCCAGACAACCGAACTGGGCACCTGCTACACCCCGGCGGAGGTGCGCGCCATCTGCGAGCACGCCCACTCCCTGGGCATGAAGGTGCACATGGACGGCGCCCGGCTGGCCAACGCCGCAGCGTCCCTTGGCGTGCAGGTGCGTGACTTCACCTCCGATGCCGGGGTGGACATCCTCTCGTTCGGCGGAACCAAGAACGGCATCATGTTCGGGGAGGCAGTGGTGGCCCTGAACCCGCAGGCGGCCGACGGCCTGATCTACCTGCGCAAGATGAACATGCAGCTCTCCTCCAAGATGCGCTTCATTTCAGCCCAGCTGCTCGCATTGCTCGAGGACGGCCTATGGCTGAAATCGGCCGGGCATGCCAACGCCATGGCTGCGCGGCTGCGTGCGGGCGTGGAGACCATTCCCGGTGTGCAGTGCACCCAACCGACCGAATCCAACGGCGTGTTTGCCATCCTGCCCGACGGCGTGGCCGGGCGCCTGCGCGAGAAGTTCAGGTTCTACGACTGGAACGAGGCCGCGCGCGAGGTGCGGTGGATGTGCTCCTTCGACACCACCGAGGCCGACGTCGACGCCTTCATTGCGGCCCTTCGCGCCGAACTGGGGTAACCCTGCAAGTCCCGGGCATCCTGCACTGCGGGGCGCTCGGGACCGGCACGTCGGCGCGCCTGCGGCGGTTTGGCCCGGCGCCGTCATAATCTGCCAAGGTGAGCCCACTTCCGCAGCTTCCCGCTGACTTTCAGCTTGCCCTCGCCTCGATGCGTGCTGCACGGTGCCGTCCTGAACTTGCCCTGGCCGAAGTTCCGGCCCCCGCACGGCTTGCGCCGTTTGGCGTTGCCATGGGCGCCGAAATCATCCTCGACGGTGAAGAACTGGCCACAGGGCGGTTCATCGTACTCCACGACCCGCAGGGCTCCTCACTGTGGGACGGTACCTTTCGCATCGTCACCTACGTCAGGGCCCAGCTGGAAGCCGACATGGGCAACGACTCCCTCCTGGGCAATGTCGCCTGGGCCTGGCTCATAGAGGCACTTGAGGAACGGGACGCCCGCTACACCAGCGCCGGCGGAACCGCCACACGCATCCTCTCCGAGAGCTACGGCACGCTTGCCGCGCGCCCTGATGCCATTGACATTGAACTGCGGGCGTCCTGGACCCCCTCCGGGACCTTGATCAGCCCGCACCTTGAGGCCTGGACCAACATGATGGCAACCTTCGCGGGCCTGCCGCCCGTCCCCGACGGCGTGACGCTGCTGCAGCGCCCCCGCCAGCCGCGCTGACCAGTCGGCCATTCGGTAGACTAAGGGCATCATGACCAACCCAGAATCAAGCGCCCACAGCCGCGCCAGGGCAAAAATGTCCACCACACAGCACGTCCGCAGCTCCCCGCCGAACACCGGCCAGAGCGCTCCAGGCACCCACGACGGCAGCGGAATCGACACAGACCTGGCGCAGGCCCCGCTGACAAGCGTTGTCATTGACGGCGTTCGGGTTGAACTCGGCGACCTGCCAGAGCTGGTGGAACTGGACATGCCCCGCGACGGCGTCCCCGCCGTCGTCGACACGGATCCGGCACTGAAACGGTGTGCGGCAGCACTCGCGGCAGGCAGCGGCCCTGCCGCCGTTGACACCGAGCGCGCATCCGGCTTCCGCTACGGGCAGCGTGCCATGCTGGTGCAGATCCGCCGCGAAGGTGCCGGCACCTGGCTCATCGACCCCGAAGCGTTCCCCGACCTGAAGATCATCGACGAGGCATTGCGCGGGGTCGAGTGGATCCTGCATGCGGCAAGCCAAGACCTGCCCTGCCTCGCTGGCGTCGGCCTGTGGCCCGACAGGCTCTTTGACACCGAACTTGCCGCGCGCCTTGCCGGCCTGCCCCGCGTGGGCCTGGGCGCCGTCGTGGAATCCCTGCTTGGCTTCCACCTCGCCAAGGAGCACTCGGCAGCGGACTGGTCCACGCGCCCCCTGCCCGAGCCATGGCTGCGCTACGCCGCCCTCGACGTTGAGGTCCTTGTCGATCTGGAGGAGGAACTTCTCGCCCTGCTCGAGAAGGACGGCAAGCTTGATTACGCCGCCCAGGAATTCCAGCACCTGATTGACGCCGGAGTGCCGCCACCCCGGGTCGACCCCTGGCGCCGGACCTCCGGATCCCACACCATCCGCAACCGCACCCAGCTGGCCGCCGTGCGTGAGCTGTGGACCACCCGCGAGAAGCTCGCCGAGTCCAGGGACATCGCCCCCTCACGCCTGATCCCTGATTCGGCGATTGTGGCTGCCGCCAAGGGCATGCCCGCGACCGTTCCCGCCCTGCTGGCCATCTCCGGATTCCACGGTCGCGCCGCAAAGCGCGACGCACCCAAGTGGCTGCACGCGATCCAGAGCGCGAAGAACAGCGCGGACATCCCACCGCTGCAGGTTTCAAACAACGCCCCACCGCCGCCGCGCATCTGGGCCGAACGCGACCCCGAAGCAGCCGCCCGCTATGCAACGGCGCGCACCCGCCTGTCGGATCTGGCCGATGCCGTCAACATACCGGCTGAGAACATCCTGACCCCGGACTTCCTGCGCCGGCTGTGCTGGCGGCCGCCGTCGGACATCACTGTTGATTCGGTGTCGGAGCGGCTGGCCGAACTTGGCGCCCGCCCCTGGCAGGTGAATATGATCGCCTCCATGCTGACCGAGGCCCTGGTGCACCCAGACCCTCTCCCGCCCAAGGAAACAAGGGACGCCTAGCCGCTCCACCGCACTTCATTTTTTTGTTGGCGCGCCAAAAGCGGCTCGGGGACGATTTGGCCGCTAAGTTACTCACGGGTAACATGATGTGCACCACAGTCGTCGCCCGCCTTGCGGGCAGGACGGCACCCGTTGTACGCACTCGAGGAGCTAGACGTGAGCCAGAATCGGCAGATTAGAGATGTGGTCTTTGTGGACGGCGTCCGCACACCCTTTGGCCGGGCCGGGGAAAAGGGCATTTATGCCAACACCCGCGCCGATGACCTGGTGGTCAAGTGCATCCGTGAACTGATGCGGCGCAACCCGCAGCTACCCGCCGAACGCATTGACGAGGTTGCCATCGCGGCAACGACCCAGTCAGGGGATCAGGGCCTGACGATCGGCCGCACGGCGGCCCTGCTGGCGGGCCTCCCCCAGTCCGTGCCGGGCTTCGCCATCGACAGGATGTGCGCTGGCGCCATGACGGCCATAACCACCACAGCCTCGGGCATCGGCATTGGCGCCTACGACCTCGTCATTGCCGGTGGCGTGGAGCACATGGGCCACCACCCCATGGGGTCGGGTGCGGATCCGAACCCGCGCTTCATGTCGGAACGGATCGTTGACCCCGCCGCACTGAACATGGGCAACACGGCCGAAAACCTGCACGACCGCTTCCCCGCCATCACGAAGGAACGCACGGACGCCTACGCCGCGGCCAGCCAGGCCAAGTTTGCCGCAGCCCTCGCGCAGGGCGAGATCCAATTGGACCTTGTCCCCGTGGCAACGCTCAAGCCCGGGGCCGGCTGGACGGTGAACACCATGGATGAGCCGCCGCGCCCCGGCACCACGCTCGAGGATCTTGGCGCGCTGCGCACGCCCTTCCGCGCCCACGGCCGGGTCACAGCCGGCAATGCGGCCGGCCTCAACGACGGCGCAACGGCCGCCATCCTCGCCTCCGCCGAAGCCGCCGCGGAACTCGGCCTGCCCGTGAAGATGCGCCTCGTCAGCTACGCCTTCGCCGGCGTGGCACCGGAGGTCATGGGCATCGGCCCCGTCCCTGCCACCGAAAAGGCGCTCAGGCTGGCAGGGTTGTCCATCGAGGACATCGGCCTCTTTGAGATCAACGAGGCCTTCGCCGTTCAGGTGCTCAGCTTCCTTGACCACTTTGGCATCTCCGACGACGACGCCCGGGTCAACCGCTTCGGTGGCGCGATCGCCGTCGGCCACCCCCTGGCCTCATCCGGTGTCAGGCTCATGAACCAGCTGGCCAGGCAGTTCCAGGAGGACCCTTCGGTGCAGTATGGCATCACCACGATGTGCGTCGGGCTCGGCATGGGTGGAACCGTCATCTGGGAAAACCCGCACTTCGCCCGCACCGAAGCCGCCGCCTCAACCACCGCCGCCTCAACCACCGAAGGGAGCGCAGCATGAGCGCCCAGGACTTTTCCAAGCTTGCCGAACTGTTTCCCGACGAGGTCGTGACGCACTCCTACGTGCAGGACATCGCGCTGCCCGGCGTTGACGGTGCCCCGAGCAAGGGCACCTTCGCCCTCATCACCTTGGACAACGGCCTTGACCACCGCCGCCCCAGCACCCTTGGCCCGAACACGCTCGTGGGGCTGGGAACGCTCCTTGAAGCCCAGCGGGAGCGGGCGGCCCGGGGCGAGATCGTGGGCGTCGGGGTGACTGGCAAGCCGTTCTTCCTGGCTGCCGGGGCGGACCTGTCGGCCGTCAAGGGCCTCAAGGACTTCCAGGCCGGGCTCTGGATGGCCCAGCTGGGCCACGACGTCTACTCGACCCTGAACGACCTGGGCGTGCCAAGCTTTGTTTTCATCAACGGTTTGGCGCTGGGCGGCGGGCTTGAGCTCGCCCTCAACGCCAACTACCGGACGGTCTCCACCGGAGCAGGCGCACTGGCCCTGCCCGAGGCGTTCCTTGGCCTGGTTCCCGGGTGGGGAGGTGTGTACCTGCTCCCCCGCCTGATCGGCCCGGCCAACGCCGTGACGGTCATGATTGAGAACGCGCTCAGCAACAACCGCACCCTCAGCGGCGCAGCAGCCTACAAGCTTGGCATTGCCGACGCCCTGTTCGAACCCGCCGACTTCGTTGAGCAGTCGCTGAATTGGGCGGCCCGGGTGCTAGCAGGCGCCGAAAGCCCAAGCCGCCCCAACGCGGTGACCGAACCGCTGAGCGAGGAAAACAGCGCGGCCTGGGATGCCGCCGTCGTGCGTGCCAAGGCATTTGTGGAGGCGAAGACCTCAAACGCCGCGCCTGCGCCGGCGAAGGTGATCGAGCTCCTCGAAAAGGGAAAGCACTTCACCAGGGCGCAGTCCTTTGCCGCCGAGGATGCGGCGCTGGCCGACCTCATGCAGACCCCCCAGTTCCGCGACACCGTCTACGCCTTCCTGGACCTGGTGCAAAAGCGCGCCAAGCGGCCGGCCGGTGCCCCCGACCCCAAGCTCGCACGCCCCGTCACCAAGGTGGGCGTGGTGGGCGCGGGCCTCATGGCGGGCCAGTTCGCGCTGCTGTTCGCCCGCCAGCTCAAGGTGCCCGTTGTCATGACCGACATTGATGGGGCCCGCGTGGACAAGGGCGTTGCCTACGTGCACAGCGAGGTGGACAAGCTCCTCGCCAAGGGCCGGATCAGTCAGGATGCCGCGAACCGCACCAAGGCACTCGTGACGGGATCGGTGTCCAAGGAGGTCTTTGCCGACGCCGACTTCGTGATCGAGGCCGTGTTCGAAGAGCTGAACGTGAAGAAGCAGGTGTTCGCCGAGGTGGAGGCAATCGTCTCGCCCGAGTGCATCCTGGCCACCAACACGTCCTCGCTTTCCGTGACGGCGATGGCTGCGGACTTGAAGCACCCCGAGCGTCTGGTGGGCTTCCACTTCTTCAACCCCGTGGCGCTCATGCCGCTGCTTGAGATTGTGCGCGCGCCCAAGACCGACGACGTCGTGCTCGCCACGGCCTTTGCTACCGCCAAAGAGCTGCGCAAGACCGCGGTGCTCGTCAAGGATGCCGCCGCATTCGTGGTGAACCGGGTGCTGCTGCGGCTCATGGCCGAGGTCTCCAAGGCCTTCGACGAGGGCACCGACGCGCACACCGCCGATACCGCGCTGCGCCCCATGGGCCTGCCCATGACCCCGTTCACGCTGCTGGCCATGGTCGGCATTCCCGTGGCCCAGCATGTCACCGAGTCTCTGCATGCGGCGTTTGGCGACCGCTTCCACGTCTCGGCCAACCAGCAGGCGCTGATCGACGCCGGAGTGAAGGCCCTGTGGGAGAGTGCACCCGATGGTTCCCGCGCCATCCCCGCCGACACCCTGGCGCTGCTTTCGTTTGGGGATACGCCAGTCACCGGCGAAGAACTGTTGCTCACGGTGCAGGACGCACTGGCCCAGGAGATCGCCCTGATGCTCGATGAGGGTGTCGTTGCCGGAGCCCAGGACATCGATTTGTGCATGATCCTCGGCGCGGGCTGGCCCATGCATCTGGGTGGCATCACGCCGTACCTTGACCGCGTGGGGGCGTCCGTGCGAGTCAACGGCAGGCTTTTCCACCCGGCCGCCTAGCCCTTCACCGACCAGGACGACGCCGGGCCGGATGACCCGTTTCGCTTTCCACCGGCCGCTACTGAAAGAATGGGGCCATGACCGTTGAGCCAAAATTAACCCGCCGCACCGCCCTCCGAGCCACCACGGCAGCCACCGGCGCTGCCTGCGCACTGGCGCTTGCGGGGTGCGCCGCGGCAGGGGCCGCAGTCCCCAGCAAGGGCAAGACCCCCGACGCCATACCTACCGGCGGCACACCGCACCAGGTGGGCAAGCTGTCCGAGATTCCCGTGGGCGGTTCGGCAGGGGCCACGGCCGACGGCACCGACGTCTTGCTCTTCCGCCCCAATGAAACCACCGTCCTGGCCTACAGCGACATCTGCACGCACGCAGGCTGCAAGGTGGCACCCGACGGTACCGACTTCAAGTGCCCCTGCCACGGTAGCGTGTTCAAGGGCAGCGACGGGACTGTGGTGGCGGGCCCGGCCAAGGCCGCACTGCCCCGTTTTGCCGCAGCCATCGACGGCGAATGGATCACCGTCTCGATCTAGTGCTGTGACGGTGAAGGTTGGGTGGCGTTCTGTGGTCTCCCAACGGCGTCGCGAGGGAACAACCAGCTTAGAAGAGTGCGACCTTCGGCGTCCCGGGGAAGATCACATCAAGCTCGGCGAGGTCTTCCGCCGTCGGCTTCCATGAAGCGGCCTGCGCATTTTGGCGCACCTGCTCCGGCTTCGTGGCGCCGGCAATCACGCTGGCAACCGACGGCTGGGCCGCCAGCCAGGAGAAGGCGACCTGCACTTCCGTCAGGTCCCGGGCGGCCGCAAAGTTACTGAAGGCCTGGAACTGGTTGTGGTCGGCGTCGCCCACCATGTGCTGGCGCGTGTGCGAAAGCCTGCTGCCCTCGGGCACCGTGCCGCCCTTGTACTTGCCCGTCAGCAACCCGTTCGCGAGCGGGAAGTACGGCATGACACCCAGCCCGTAGGCCTCGGCGGCCGGGGTCACCTCGAGCTCTGCTCGCCGGTCGAGCAGGTTGTAGTGGTTTTGGCTGGCCACGAAGCGTTCGGTGCCGGTGGCGCGTGCGGTGAATTCGGCGTCGGCGATCTGCCACCCTGCCAAGTTTGAGTGGCCGATGTAGCGGACCTTGCCGGCGTGGATGAGGTCATCCAGCGCGGAAAGGGTTTCGGACATCGGGGTGCGCCCGTCGGGGGTGTGGTAATAAAACAAGTCGATGTAGTCGGTGCCCAGGCGCCGCAGCGACGCCTCCACGGCCTGCATGATGTATCTCCGTGAGCCGCGCGCTCCCCTGTCCGCACCGTTGGCGCCCTGGGTGTCCATGCCGAACTTCGTGGCCACGACCACCTCGTCCCTGTGCGTCCCGAGAGCCTTGCCCAGCATGGTTTCGCTGAGCCCGCCGGTCATGCCGTAGACATCGGCCACGTCGAAGTGGGTGATGCCCGCATCCAGGGCAGCATGCACCACGGCGTCACTGCCCTCCTGCGTCTGGGTCACCGTGCCTTCGCGGCCCAGGTTGTTGCACCCCAGTCCAACGGTGGAAACCGTCAGTCCGGAGCGTCCTACTTGGCGGTATTCAATGTGGTTCTGCGTCATGCTTCCACCCTATCGAACCCGCCCCCTCATCTATGCCGCAGTTAGTGCATGGAGTTGGGAAAAGGAAGCGCTTTCCACTGCACTTACTGCGTCATAGACGGGAAGGGGCGGGGCTGTGGATAACTTCTGCGGGAATTCCCAAAAGTTGCCACCATTGAAACAAGCCACCTTTTGAAGAAATGCATCCGGAATTTCTCGATTCCCCCTTCACCGTCAAGCAGGCGCAAGCCGAGGGGATCAGCTACGGCAGGCTGCGCCATCGCGAGGTTTTGCGGATCAGCAGGGGTATCAGGACGTTGGCGCACGACGACGACATCCCCGTTGCGCTGCTGACCCGCCCTTTCACCGTGGTCACCGGTTACTCGGCGGCATCACACGCAACGGCCTTTGCCATCTGGGAGCTGCCCGGCCACCTTCCCGGTGCCGATACCGACACCATTCACATTGCACGGCAATATCCGCATGCCTCGCCCCGCAGGAGCGGTGTGCAAGGCCACCGGACAATGCTCCGGGACGAGGAGCTGGTGGTGGTTGCCGACCACCTGATCCGCATGCCCCGGGAAGCATTTGAAGGCCGCACCGAACCGTATGCGAGCCTGGAAGAACTTCATGCAGTGCTGTTCCGGCACAGTGGGACGCCGGGAATCGTCAAGGCCCGTGCAGGCCTGCCGGAACCGCTGCTCAACCATCCAACTTTGCTGTCCGATGGCGTCGTGCGCTCACCTGACCAGTCGTATCCGGACTACAAGGTCGCATCCGAATATGATGGCGGCACACACAATGACCCCGACCAGGTGGAACGCGATGTGCGCAGGAACGAGGACTACACCGGGGCCGGGTGGACCGAGGTGCGCATCATGAAACGGCACATGGCTGATGATGCCAGGGAAGCCGTCGGGAAGATCCGCAACGCGATCTGGGACAGAGGCTGGCGGCCCACGCCAGGCAGCTGAGCAAAATACCCCGGGGGAAGTGGCTATAGGGTGAAGGCTGTGCTCCCTGTGGGGCTGTGCTTGGCACGCAGTGCGCTGGGGTCCCCGATGGGTCCGACCGCGACAGTCAGCTTCGTGAAGTCAAGCTTCTCCTCGCGGATGCAGACCTTGATGTTCGCCACTGCGCGGGCGGCGTCGGGTGCCACGATGTAAACATTCAACTTGCCCAGGCCATGGCCCGCGGAAGTGAATTCCAGCTTCTCCAACACACCGCTGCCACGCCATGCCAGGTGCGGGGTCAGGGCGTCCTTCGCCCGCTGCGCGAGGTGCTTGTCCCTGTCGCTGACGCGGTCGCTCTTCAACGCGAACTGGGCGACAACAAGGGTCTGCTCCTCCCGTGCCAGCTCGGCAAAGCCGTCGGCGAGGCCCTGCTCGGCGAAGGCCGCCAGCATGCCTTCGGCCTCCTCAAGGGTTTCCACCTGGGCATCCTTGGACGTGCTGATGTGCCCCACGGTGCCGTGGTTGATAACGAAGAAGATCTCGGGAGTTTCGGATTGCTCCGTCTCCCCAGCTCCCCCGGCGTCAACCCACGCTTCACGGAAAACCATGGTGCCGTCGTCGTTCTTCTTGTACAGGCGCACAATGTTCGGGTCGAGCCCGGCCAGGATTGTCTGGTTGATCGGCTCCGTGCTGACGTCTTCGATGTTGCTCTGTTCAGTTGCGCTCATCGCACTGTCCTTCCTAGGGTGAACCAGGCCGCATCGCGGCCGTCGAATGGGGCGCTTGCGGCGGCAACGGCCGCGTAAAGCGCTGTGCAGGCGGCCTGGATGCGTTCGCGCAACGCCTCCGGGTAGGCCATCTCAATGCTGTGCTGGGCGAATTCGTCTTCATCGTCAACGAACAGGCCGCGGGAAACGGTGCGGACGACATCAAGGTCCATGTCAATCAGATGGAACTCGATGAGACCGTGGCCAATGCGGCGCCACTGCAGGTCGATGGCCAGGTCGATGTACAACTCGACGCCGTGCGGGTGCGCGTCGTCGAAGAAGGTGGCAACCCAGTCGCCAGTGTGCGGGATGAGCATGACGGCGTCGGACGCTGTGTACAGGGCGGCACCCGGGCGGGAGATGAATTCGTTCAAGCCTTGGAAAACCCAGTGCCCGTGCTCGTCCGAACCAAGGTGGCGGCCCGGCACAACCCAATGCGCCAAGCCGTTGAACTTCCGGTTGCGGGCAACGACAAGGTCCCCCGGAACGGGACCTTCCTGCCGGTCCGTGGCGGGGGCGTCTTCGGCCACCGTCACAGGATCGGCAGCTGTCCCGTGCGAGGAGCCGCGTGTCCAGGCAGCGGGCGGGCAAAGGGAACCTTCGTCCCCAGGACCTGTTCGACGACGTCCTGCGCCACGCGCTGGGCCGTCAGGCCGACGCGCTCGAGGACCTGGGCACGGGATCCGTGGTCAAGGAATTCAACCGGTAGCCCGACCTCGTTCAGGGCCGTATCGATGCCCGCGGCACGGAGCTCCTGGCGGATGCGCGAACCAACACCTCCGGCACGGACGCCGTCCTCGACGACGATGACGATGCGGTGCGCCGACGCCAGTTGCACGATCGAGCGCGGCACGGGCAAAACCCAGCGGGGGTCCACCACCGTGGAGGTGATGCCCTGGTCGCTGATGCGCGCGGCGACGTCAAGGCACAGCTCGCTCATGGCACCCACACTGACGATCAGCACATCGGTTTGCGGATCCTTGGGGGTGTCGGGCATGTCGTGGTGCGTGCGGGCCAACACGTCCACGCCGTCGTACAGCCGTTCAAGGGCCACGACCTCGGGACCGACGTTTCCCTTGGAATACCGCACGACGGTTGGCGCGTCGGAGACGGCAACGGCCTCGCGGAGTTCCTCGCGCAGGCGCACTGCGTCGCGCGGGGCGGCCAGGTGGATGCCGGGGACAATTTGGAGCATCGACAAATCCCACATGCCGTGGTGGCTTGCGCCATCAGGGCCCGTGACGCCTGCGCGGTCAAGGACGATCGTGACGCCGGCCTTGTGCAGGGCAACGTCCATGAGCAGCTGGTCGAACGCGCGGTTGAGAAAGGTTGCATACATGGCCACCACGGGGTGCATGCCGCCGAAGGCCATCCCGGCCGCCATGGTCATGGCATGCTGTTCGGCAATGCCGACGTCGATGACGCGTTCTGGGAACTTTTCGGCGAACTTTGCCAGGCCGACAGGAAGCAGCATGGCCCCCGTGATGCCAACAATGTCGGGGCGCTCCACGGCGATCTTGGCAATTTCATCGCCGAAGACCCCCGTCCATGACTTGCCGCCGGGCCCCCCCACCGAGGCACCGGTTTCGGGGTCGATGACGCCGACGGCATGGAATTGGTCGTCGACGTCGGCGCGGGCCGGCGCATAGCCGCGGCCCTTTTCGGTGAAGGCGTGGACGATGACGGGGCCGCCAAAGTTCCTGGCCGCGGTCAGGGCCGCTTCCATGGCTTTTTCGTCGTGCCCGTCGATGGGCCCGACGTACTTCATGCCCAGGTCGTCGAACAATCCCTGGGGGGCCCACCAGTCCTTGACGCCCTTTTTGGCCGCGTGCAGGCTCTTGTAGACGAACCGGCCGGCAACATTGCCGTCCTGAAGGCGCTTCTTGCCCCATGACATGGATGCTTCATAGCGTTTGTGCGTGCGCACCTGGTCCAGGGCCGGGCGCAGGGAGGCGAGGTAGTCGGCGACGCCGCCGACTGTGGGGGCATAGGAGCGGCCGTTGTCGTTGACGACGATCACGAGCTTGCGGTGCTTGTCGGCCGCGATGTTGTTGATGGCTTCCCAGGTCATGCCGCCCGTCAGGGCACCGTCGCCAATGACGGCCACCACGTAGCGGTCGTCCTCGCCCTTGAGCTGGTGGGCGCGGGCAATGCCGTCAGCCCAGGAAAGCGACGAGGAGGCGTGGGAGCTTTCGACAATGTCGTGCTCCGATTCGCCGCGGTCTGGGTAGCCGGAGAGGCCGCCCAGCTGGCGCAGCGTGGAAAAGTCCTGGCGCCCGGTCACGAGTTTGTGGACATAGGACTGGTGCCCCGTATCAAAGACAATGCTGTCCCTGGGCGAGTCGAATACCCGGTGGATGGCCAGTGTCAGTTCAACAACGCCAAGGTTGGGGCCCAAATGGCCCCCTGTCTGGGAAACGTTGGCAATCAGGAAGTCGCGGATCTCTTGGGCCAGGGTCTCCATTTGGCCGTCGCTGAGTTTGCTCAGGTCACGCGGATGCCTGATCGTTTCTAAAAGTCCCATTGGTACCTCCCTGGGTGCACGGTCAACGTCTAACAATATCGCGTCCCCGGCATGAATGTGTGCCGGACCCCGTGGATTCAAGGGCCTAGCGACGTCGAAACGGTCATCCGCGCCCGATATATCAGGCGCGGATGACCGTTTCGACGTCGTGAAGGAGGTGAGGCGGTTCACTGACTTTAAAAGTGACGGGGCGGGCACCCGGTTTCCCGGATGCCCGCCCCGTCAGGTCAATCCCGCTGGCCCGCGGTTACAGGAACCGGTGGGCCCACACGCTCGAGGGCCCCGACGTCAAACCGCGCCAGCGCCTTGACGTCGGGAGGGTGTGCGGATTATGCCGACGCCGTGATCTGGCGCAGCACGTACTGCAGGATGCCGCCGTTGCGGTAGTAGTCGGCTTCACCGGGGGTGTCGATGCGCAGAACGGCATCGAAGCTTACGGTGGTGCCATCTTCTGCAACTGCCGTGACCTTCAGGATTTTGGGCGTGGTGCCGTTGTTCAGCTCGGTGACGCCCTCAACTGAGAAGGTCTCCGTGCCGTTCAGGCCCAGCGAAGCAGCGTTCTGACCGGCCGGGTACTGCAGGGGCAAAACGCCCATGCCGATCAGGTTGGAGCGGTGGATGCGCTCGTAGCTCTCGGCGACAACTGCCTTGACACCCAACAACGCGGTGCCCTTGGCAGCCCAGTCACGGGATGAGCCGGAGCCGTATTCCTTGCCAGCCAAAACGACCAGCGGGATGCCGGCGCTCTGGTAGTTCACGGAAGCATCGTAGACGTAAGCCTGCGGGCCGCCGGCCTGGGTGAAGTCGCGGGTGAAGCCACCCTCGACGTTGTCCAGGATCTGGTTGCGGATGCGGATGTTCGCGAAGGTTCCACGAATCATGACCTCGTGGTTTCCACGGCGTGAACCGTAGGAGTTGAAGTCCTTGCGCTCAACACCGTTGGCCAGCAGGTACTGGCCGGCCGGGGTCTCGGACTTGAAGGAACCTGCCGGGCTGATGTGGTCGGTGGTGACCGAATCGCCCAGCTTCAACAGAACACGGGCACCGGCAATATCCTCAACCGGATCAGCTTCGGCCTTCATGCCTTCGAAGTACGGGGGCTTGCGAACGTACGTGGACTTGGGATCCCATTCGAAGACGTTGCCTTCGGGGGTTTCCAAGGACTTCCAGCGGTCATCGCCGTCGAAAATGGTGGCGTAGGAGTTCGTGAACATCTCGCGGTCGATCGATGCGTCCATGACTTCCTGGACCTCGACAGGGTTCGGCCAGATGTCGGCGAGGAAGACGTCGTTGCCGTCGGCGTCCTGGCCGAGGGCATCGTTTTCGAAGTCGAAGTCCATGGAACCGGCCAGGGCGTACGCGATGACCAGCGGCGGTGAGGCCAGGTAGTTCATCTTCACGTCCGGGTTGATGCGGCCTTCGAAGTTGCGGTTACCGGAGAGAACGGCTGCCACTGACAGGTCATTCTCGGCGATGGCCGATGAAACTTCGGTGTCCAGGGGACCGGAGTTGCCGATGCAGGTGGCGCAGCCGTAACCAACCGTGTAGAAGCCGAGCTTCTCAAGGAAGGGAACAAGGCCTGACTTTTCGTAGTAGTCGGTGACTACCTTCGAGCCCGGTGCAACGGAGGTCTTGACCCAGGGCTTGGACAGCAGGCCCTTATTGACGGCGTTGCGTGCCAGAACTGCTGCGGCAAGCATGACCGAGGGGTTTGACGTGTTGGTGCATGAGGTGATCGATGCGATGGTGACGGCACCGTGATCGAGTTCAAACTCGACGCCGGACTCGTTCTTCACGTGGATCGGTGCTGACTGGCGGCCGTCGGCACCCTCGGCAGCGGAAACCACTGTGCGATCGGTGTCGTGGGTGTGGTTGTCGGCATGCGTGAAGGACGGTGCGTCGGAAGCCGGGAAGGACTCTTCCAGCGACTCGTCAACCGTGTTGCCGTCAGCGTTGGCATCGGAGGCAACATAGTTGTTCAGGTCCGAACGGAACTGGGCCTTGGAGTTGGTCAGCTCGATGCGGTCCTGGGGACGCTTGGGGCCCGAGATGGAGGGAACCACGGTTGAGAGGTCCAGTTCCAGGTACTCGGAGAACTGGATTTCAACCGAGGGGTCGTGCCACAGGCCCTGCTCCTTGGCGTAGGCCTCAACGAGAGCAAGCTGCTCTTCGCTGCGGCCCGTCAGGCGCAGGTAGTCGATGGTGACGGAGTCGATCGGGAACATGGCAGCCGTGGAACCGAATTCCGGGCTCATGTTGCCGATGGTTGCACGGTTGGCCAACGGCACGGCGGAAACGCCTTCGCCGTAGAATTCCACGAACTTGCCGACAACACCGTGCTTGCGAAGCTGCTCGGTGATGGTCAGGACGACGTCGGTTGCCGTTGCGCCGGCCGGGATGGAACCCGTCAGCTTGAAGCCGACGACGCGCGGGATGAGCATGGAAACGGGCTGGCCAAGCATGGCCGCCTCGGCTTCGATGCCGCCAACGCCCCAACCCAGGACACCCAGGCCGTTGACCATGGTGGTGTGTGAGTCGGTGCCAACCAGGGTGTCAGGGTAGGCGCGCAGTACGCCGTCGACCTCCCGGGTCATGACGGTGCGGGCCAGGTACTCAATGTTGACCTGGTGCACGATGCCCATGCCCGGGGGGACAACCTTGAAGTCTTCGAAGGCAGTCTGTCCCCAGCGCAGGAACTGGTAACGCTCACCGTTGCGCTGATATTCAATATCCATGTTGCGCTCGACGGCGCCTGAGTTGCCGAAGACGTCGATCTGGACCGAGTGGTCAATGACCATTTCGGCAGGTGCCAAGGGGTTGACGCGGCTGGGATCCCCGCCGAGTTCCTTGACGGCTTCACGCATGGTGGCCAGGTCGACGATGCAGGGAACTCCAGTGAAGTCCTGCATGATGACGCGGGCCGGGGTGAACTGAATTTCGGTGTCGGGCTCCGCGTTGGGATCCCAACCCGCCAACGCACGCACGTGGTCGGCAGTAATATTCGCACCATCCTCGGTGCGCAGGAGGTTCTCAAGCAATACCTTGAGGCTGAACGGAAGGCTCTTTGCGCCTTCAACCGAGTTCAGTCGGAAAATCTCGTATTCGGTCCCGGCAACATTAAGTACGCCTTTGGAACCAAAACTGTCCACATTAGTCATCGATGGACTCCTCTCGCCACTACTTTTATCTTTGTCACGCAATGGACCGGGTGCCAGTTAGGCACACCTTACTCGCGCTCGGAGACCGCTCCGCGCCTCTTGAGGAAGCGGTAGAGCAGCTCGATCGCTAAACATCCTGCTGCAGTTACCGCCATCGTAACCGCTAACAGCGGCCCGCCCGGGATGTCGAGGGCAAAGAAATTTCGAGCGAAGGGCACGGCCATGATGAGCGCAAGCCCCGCAACCATGGCGGCAACGAGCAGGGCGCGCCATTTGTCGAAGGGCCGCGCCAGCGCGCCGAGCACCCACAAGCCCACCAAAAGCACCGTCACTGTCACAGCCGTTTGCGCCTGGCGGACCATGTGCTCCTCCCCCATCGATGGGACGGGGAAGGCCCTCGCCAGGGAGTACACAGCCATGACGCAGGCAGCCACAATCGCCCCCGCGGGGATGGCGAACATCAGTGTCCGCCGCAGGAATCCTGGCTGGTAGCGCCTGGCATTGGGCAGCAGGGCAAGGAAGAAAGCCGGAATCCCGATTGTCATGGAACTCACAACTGACAGCTGGCGTGGCAGGAACGGGTAGCGCCACATGAGGATGCCGATGGCGATGGAAATGATAATGGCGTACGTCGTTTTCGTCAGGAACAGGTTCGCGACGCGTTCGACGTTGGCAATGACCCGCCGCCCCTCTGCGACGACCGAGGGCAGGTGGGAAAACTGGCCGTCGAGCAGCACCAGCCGTGAGACTGCCTTCGTGGCGGCCGCGCCGCTGCCCATGGCGATGCCGATGTCTGCGTGCTTGAGGGCAAGGGCGTCGTTGACGCCGTCGCCCGTCATGGCCACCACGTGGCCGCGGCTCTGCAGGGCCAGGACAATTGCCTTCTTTTGCTCCGGCGTCACACGCCCCAGGACACTTTCACGCGCAAGCACATCGGCCATCGACCCGACGTCCTCAGGCAGCCCGCGGGCGTCATATCCGTCGCCGGAGAAGTTAAAACCAACGTCACGGGCGACGGCGGCAACCGTGCGGGGGTTGTCCCCGGAGATGATTTTCAGCGCCACGCCCTGATCCCTGAAGTACTGCAGAGTCTGGGCGGCGTCGGATCTGACCTTCTCCCGGAACACCAGCAGGGCAACCGGGGACAGGCCCGTCAACGAAAAATCATCGGCGGCGTCGGCCGGGGCGGGCACGGGCCGGTGGGCGAGGAGCACGGCCCGCAGTCCGCGCCCTGCGGCGTCAAAGGACGCCGTGAGCGGCTCGGGGTGGCTTTCACCCTGCAGGAGCACCTCAGGGGCACCCAGCACCCAGTCACCGGCCATGGGGCCCGGACCGAAGGTGACGGCGCTGAATTTGTTCGCGCTACTGAAGTTGACCTCGGCAACGGGCTGCTCCTGCGGGGCTTCGCCGTAGCCGGCGGCAAGTGCGGCAGCCGTCGGGTTGGCGTTGGGGTGGGCACCCTGCCAGGCCAGCACCGCCTCCCAGCCGGGCACCGCCGCGAACACGGTGGTGCCTGCGAGTTCCATCCGGCCCTCTGTGAGCGTTCCGGTCTTGTCAAGGCACACCATGTCGACGCGGGCCAGGCCCTCAACGGCGGGCAGTTCCTGCACAAGGACCTGGCGCCTGGCCAGGGTCACGGCGGCCATGCCAAAGGAAATGCTTGTCAGCAGCACTAGGCCTTCGGGGATCATGGCGACGATGCTGGCCACGGCACTGACAACGGCCACCCGCCACTGCCCCGAGGCCAGCGCGGCAGACCATCCGCCGTTGGCGCTCATCTGGCCGTTGATGACAAGGACGATGATGGGGATCAGGGCCCAGGCGATGTACAGGATGATCCGGTTGATCGAGTTACGGATCTCGGAGTTCACGAGCGAGAACCGCCTGGCCTCGGCCGTCAGTGCCGAGGCGTACGATTCGGCACCCACCCTGTGCACGCGCGCGGTGCCGTAACCGGCGACGACGGCTGACCCTGACAGGGCAAGGTCCCCCGGCGCCTTCTCGACAGGGTCCGACTCCCCCGTCAGAAGCGACTCGTCAATCGCCAGTGACTCTCCCACCAAAACAAGCGCGTCTGCCGGGACCTGGTCCCCCGTGCGCAGCAGCAGCACATCGTCCTGGACCACGTCGGCCACCGCAAGCTCGTGTTCGGCCCCGTCCCGGAGCACCCTGGCTCGCGGTGCATGCAGCACCGCGAGTTTGTCAAGGGTACGTTTGGCCCGGTATTCCTGAACCACCCCGATGGCAGCGTTCACCACCACGATAAAGCCGAACAAGGCGTCGCGCGGATCCCCCACGAGGAGCACCAGCACCAGGCAGCTGCCAAGCACAGTGTTAAACAATGTGAAGACGTTGGCCCGCACAATGGCCCAGATGCTGCGGCTGCTTTCGTGGGCAACGGCATTAGTCAGCTCGGCCACCCTGCGCTCGTGGACCTGCGCGGCGGTCAATCCCACACGTGAAAGCGCGACGACATCCACGGGCGCAAGCGTGCCCCGGGCATGCTCCATGGCTGCGCGGCGGTGTTCATCGCGCCGCTCGGCCAGGATCGTGCCCTTGGGCTTGCTGTGCGTCATATCGCGCCGGGGCGGCCGCGCCTGTGGTGCCGTCTGCTTCACGTGCGTTCCTCGTCCGAAACTGTGTTCCTAGTCCGTGGCGGATGCCTTCGCGGCCGGCACGAGCAGCGCCACGGTTTCAACGTGGTGCGTGTGCGGGTACAGGTCGAAGGCGCGCAGCGTTTGAACCGTCCAGCCGGCGTTGGCAAAGTACTTCACGTCCCGCGCAAACGCCGCAGGATCGCAGGATACGTAGGCAATGGCCGACGGTGATGTTGCCACCAGCGCACGCACAACGGCCTTGCCGGCACCTGCACGCGGCGGGTCAAGCACGACGGCGTCGAAGCGACGGCGCTGTCCGGCTGCGGTTTGTGATGCGCGGGATGCCGTGCCAAGGATTTTCTCCACGCGGCCCTGGGCAATTTCAACCTGCGCGCTTGCGTGCAGGTTCTTGCGCGCATCACGGCTGGTTCCGGCCGAACCCTCAACGGACAGGACGCTGCCGTCGGGTCCAACGGCGTCGGCAAGGGGTGCGGTGAACAGGCCCGCACCGGCGTAGAGGTCGGCGACGTCGGCGCCGTCGTTCAGGTAGCCGCCCTGCAGCAACAGGCCCAGGGCCGCATCCGTGAGGACCTTGGGGGCATTGCGGTGGATCTGCCAGAAGCCGTCGCCCGTGACCCTGAATTCGTGGTCGTCTGTGGTTTCCTTGACCCAGCCGCGGCCGTTGAGAACTTCAATGGCACTGTTTTCGGGGTTCCAGCGGGCCACCGACGGCGGGGTTTCAAGGGCTGCCAGGGACCGGGCAACACGCTTGACGGCGGCACCGGCGGCCTTTTCGCTCTGGGTTGCATCGGGTGCAAGCAGCACCAGCACGCCCGAGCCGTTGGCGGGGGCGGCAACTTCAATGCGCTCGATGCCCGTGAAGTCGACCTCCCAGAGGCGCAGCTCGTTCACAGCGGGCATGGCCAGGGGCATGTCCTGGATGGGAACGATGGCGTGTGAGCGGTGGGGGTGCATGCCCAACTTCCCCGACGGCGTGACGGCGAAGCCGACGCGGGTGCGCCAGCCAAGTCCGCCCTGCTGCTCGGCGGTGCCCTTGGTGTCAACGTCCTCGACGCCGGCGCCGAACAGCGCCTCGACTGCCTCGGATGAGAGACCGCCGAGGCGTTCGAGCTGTTCACGCACGACGGCGGTCTTCAGCTCGAGCTGGCCCTTGCGGGATACGTGGCCGAATTCGGCCCCGCCCACAGGAACTCCGTTGCGGGAGGCTGCCCGCAGCGCGTCGGCCTCTGGCCAGAAGTGTGCCACGCGTTCGGCGGACGCTTCCACGACGCGGGTGACGTCGGCGCGCCAGAACTTGGCGTCGTCCTCGTGCTCGGTCAGGGCAATCTCCACGGTTTCACCGGGAATAGCATGGCGGACAAAGATGACCCGGCCCTCGTGGCGGGCAACGCAATGGCCGCCGTGGGCCACCGGTCCAACGGTAACGGTGAGGCGGGGTAGGGTGGTTGACTCGCTCATGTGGCTCTATTCCTGATATTTCTTGGCGTCGGTGGATGATTTCAGCTGCCAGGGCACGCTGGCAACCACAACTCCGGGTTCAAAGTGCAACCGCGTCTTAATGCGCAGGGCCGTCTGGTTGTGCACCAGCTGCTCCCACCATTTGCCCACCACGTATTCCGGGATGTACACCACGATCAAGTCGCGAGGGGTGTCCTTGCGCATGTCCTTGATGTGGCTGATCAGCGGCGTCAGCGTTTCCCGATAGGGACTCGCCAACACTGTCAACGGTACCGGGATGCCCAGCCTGTCCCAATCCGCAATGGTTTGTTCGGTCTCAGCCGGGTCCAGGTCAACGGTGATTGCCTCCAGTGTTGAGGGCCTCGATGCACGGGCGAAGGCGACGGCGCGCAGGACGGGCTTGCGCACGTGGGAGACCAAGATCACCGCGTGGATGCGGGCAGGCAGGGCCCGGATGGCGAAGTCCGAGTCAACCTCAAGCTCCTTGGCCACGTTGTCGTAGTGCGCACGGATGCTCCACATGATGACAAAGAGGACGGCCATGGCGAGCAGCGCAATCCAGGCGCCCTGCTCAAACTTGGTGACGAGGACGATCAACAGCACGGTGAGGGTCATGCAGAAGCCGATGGTGTTGATGACCCGTGAGCGCTTCATCCTGAACCGCACGGCCCTGTCCTTGACGGTGAGCAGCTCGCGGGTCCAGTGCCGCACCATGCCCAGCTGGCTTGCAGTGAAGGATATGAAGACGCCAACGATGTAAAGCTGGATGAGCCGGGTGACGTCGGCGTTGAACGCGACGATGAGCACAAGGGCACCGACCGCCAGCAGGATCACCCCGTTGCTGAAGGCAAGCCTGTCGCCGCGGGTGCGCAGCTGGCGGGGCAGGTAGCCGTCCTTGGCGAGGATCGAGGCCAGCACCGGGAAGCCGTTGAAGGCGGTGTTGGAGGCGAAGACAAGAATGGTGCCGGTGGCTGCCACGATGATGAAGAACGGGATGGACCCTGCGCCGAAGATCGTGGCCGCAATCTGGCTGATGGAGGGGTTCTGCACGTAATCGACGGGCGGGGCCACACCGTCGACGAGGAATTCGGTGTGCGGATCGGCAACTATGTGCACGCCCGTGGCGTTGGCGAGGAACAGGATGCTCGCCATCATGGCCGCCGCGATGGCGCCAAGTAAAAGCAGCGTTGTCGCGGCGTTCTTGCTCTTTGGCTTGCGGAAGTTCGGCACGCCGTTGCTGATGGCCTCAACACCGGTCAGGGCCGCGGCACCGGATGAGAACGCCCGCAGGAGCAGGAAAGCGCCGGCGAGGCCCACAAGGCCCTGGTTGAAGGCTGCCTGCGGAACAATGACGAAGTCGGCCGACGGCGCACGGCCCAGGCTGCCCGTGGCGGCCTGGAACAGCCCGGCGCCCGTCATGGCGAAGATGCAGAACATGAAGATGTAGGTGGGGACGGCAAATACCGACCCGGCCTCCCTGATGCCGCGCAGGTTCACCAGGGCAAGAAGGATGACACCGACGACGGCGACCGCCGCCTGGGTGCCGTGCCAGCCGGGGATCGCCGTGGCAAGGTAGTTCGCCGCCGATGACATGGACACGGCAACTGTCAGGACGTAGTCGACCATGAGGGCCGAGGCAACGGTGAGCCCGGTGCCCTTGCCGAGGTTGACGGTGGCGATCTCATAGTCGCCGCCGCCTGAGGGGTAGGCGTGAACGTTCTGGCGGTAGGAGGCAACAACCGTCAACAGCACCACCATGACGGCAAGGCCGACCCAGGGCGAAAGGGACACCGCCGCAACACCGGCCAGGGCCAGCGTGAGCAGGATTTCGTCGGGGGCGTAAGCCACCGAGGACAGCGCATCGGAGGCGAAAACCGGCAGGGCGATGCGTTTGGGCAGCAGCGTGTGCGACAGTGTGTCGCTGCGGAACGGACGCCCCACAAGAACGCGCTTAAACGCGTTGAAAAAATTCAGCACGCGGGTAACGCTAGCACCAGAAGGGCGCCACGGCTCCGTCGGAGGGCCGTAATGTCCGCGCACCGTGCCCACATGTCACACTGGAAACTGCCGCAACTTGACCGCAGGGGCAGCGGCAACGTGAAATTGGATCCGCACAGCATGCCCGGCATGCGGCAACAGCAGCAGTCCGGCAGACGCCGTCGTACTGCCGGAACTACCCTGGGCTGACCAGGACAAGGAGCATCATCGGTGGCACATTTTGTGATCATGGGTTGCGGGCGCGTTGGCGCGACCCTGGCCCACACACTGGAGGACTCCGGCCACAGCGTGGCCATCATCGACCAGGACGAACGCTCGTTCAGACGCCTGCGCACAGGATTCGGCGGGCGCAAGATCACGGGGGTCGGCTTTGACCAGGACACGCTGAAGCAGGCAGACATTGAGCACGCCTATGCCTTTGCCGCCGTCTCAAGCGGTGACAACTCAAACATCCTGGCCACCCGCGTCGCCCGCGAGACGTTCCACGTGGAGCACGTTGTCGCCCGGATCTATGATCCCGGCAGGGCCGAAATCTACCAGCGCCTGGGCATCCCCACGGTGGCCGCCGTTCGGTGGAGCGCCGACCAGGTGCTGCGCCGGATCCTGCCGGAAACAGCCATCAAGGGTGATTTTCGCGAGCCGTCGGGGCGGCTGATCCTGACTGAACTCTCGCTGCATCCGGACTGGATCGGCCACCACATCCTTGACATCGAGGCTGCCGCCCGGGTCCGGGTGGCCTATCTGACACGGTTTGGCGAGGGCATGCTGCCCGGGTCCGACACCAGCTACCAGCAGGGCGACACTGTGCACGCCATGATCCTCGGCGCACAGTCGGCCGACGTCGCACACATACTTTCCGCGCCCCCCGTGAAGGAGTTCTAACATGCTCGTTGTCATTGTCGGTGCGGGAAGCGTCGGCTGTTCCATTGCCAAGGAACTGTTGTCCAATGGCCATGAAGTGCTCCTGATCGACCCCAAACCCGAGGTGATCGGCAAAAGCGGGTTGCGCGGGGCCCGCTGGCTGGTGGGCGACGCCTGCGAAATCAGCACCCTTCGCGAGGCAAAGCTGCACGAGGCGGACGTGGTGGTTTCGGCCACAGGCGACGACAAGGTCAACCTTGTCGTTTCGCTGCTCGCCAAGTCGGAGTTTGGTGTTGGCCGCACCGTTGGCCGCGTCAACAACCCGAAGAACGACTGGATGTTTGACGACTCCTGGGGTGTGGACGTTGCCGTCAACACCCCGCGGCTCATGACGGCCCTGGTGGAGGAGGCAGTGGAAATTGGCGACCTCGTGCGCCTGCTGACACTGCAAACCGGGGTTGCCTCGCTCGTCGAGTTCACGGTGCCCCCTGAGTCGCACGTCATTGGACTGACAGTTGGCGTCATCGACTGGCCGCACGATTCGACGCTCGTTGCCATCCTGCGCGACGAAGCACCCATCACCCCCAGCGGGGACGACGTCATCGAGGCAGGCGACGAACTGTTCTTTATCACCACGATCGCCGCGGAAAACGACCTCCGGACGCTTCTCTCAGGATCCCAGCCTTAAAGAGCTGGCCCGCACAGGGTCAGCCCTCGTCGGCTGCCACGTCCTTGACCGGGCGGCTGACGAGCCAGGCGATCCACAGGCCACAGGCATACAGGGGCACGCCCATGATCAGGCGCATGGCACCGAGCGCGTCAACCTGCCCCGCAAAGTACAGCGGCAGCTGGACGGCAAGCCTGGCAGCCATGACGCCGACAAGGATCCAGGTCGCGACACGGTATGCGCGGAGCCGTTCGGGCTGTCCGCGCCAGCGCACGCCTTCATTGCGGGCATAGCCGAACAGCAGTCCCAAAATGGGCCAGCGCACGGCAATGGAAACCACCATCGCCACAATGTAGGCGGCGTTGGTGTAGAAACCCACGGTGTAGTAATCCTCGGCCCTGCCCGTTTTCATGGCCAAAAACGCCGAAAGTGCGACGCCGGCAATCCCGGCCAGCGCCTGCGTCAGGGGTGTGCGCTGGACAAGGCGGGCGACGAGGAACACGGCCGCCATCGCGACCGAGCCGACAAGTGCCGTTGTGAGGTCCCGGGTGATGGTGAAGGCGACGAGGAACACCAGGCCGGGCAGGACGCTTTCGGCGATGCCCCTGACTCCCCCGGCGGCAGCCAGCAGGTCAATGTGGCCGTTTTCCTTGCGGACCAGCGGGTTCCTGGCGGCCATCTCCTGGGCGATTTCCGCCAGGCTGCCGGCAGGCTTTTCCGCCGGGATGTTCTCTTCGGGACCCTGCTGGCTCAACTAGCTCTCCTGTGTTCCAATGATCTCGTATCGGGGGTTGAACATGGTGGGCAGGCCGTCGCGGAGGGATACCATCCCTTCGACACGCAAACGCGTGCCGGCCACGATGCCGGGGACCCGCCGTCGACCGATCCAGACGAGCCGAAGGCGGTCGTTTCCGCCGCCGCCGGCGGCACGGCTGGTTTCCCTGTCGGTGAGAATCGCCGTGTAGGCAGGTGCCACCGACTCCGGCCGGATCGTGACGGCATCGATGACACCCGCGCACACGGCCCGGCCGCGCACGGGCAACTCGCTAACGGCGACTGCCTCAGGCCAGTCGCCTTGTTGCATGGGGAACAAGGTCAGCCGATCGCCGTGATTTCGGGTCCACGGCGGAAGGGCTCGCCACCTTGGGCCGGGCTTGCGTGGTCGGCTGCCAGGTCCCCCTGGGGGCCGGCGACGGCGTCCTTGGGCAGGCGCAGCAGCAGCAGGTCGCGCGGGGGCAGGGGTGTCTCGCCGCGCACCACGACGACGCCGCGGAACAGGTCCTCAAGCTCCTGGGCCGCTTCGCTGTCCACAGCTGCATTGCCGCCCAGCACGCCCCGCAGGAACCAGCGGGGGCCGTCAATGCCGATGAAGCGGGCAACGCGGAAGCCCTTGCTGCCGTCGGAGCTCAGCGCGGGAACCTTGGCGAGGACTTCCTTGCCGAAGGTGCCGTCGAGGATTTCAATTTCCCCGCCCTGCGAGCCGACAGACAGGCCGATCTGTTCGCGGATGTCCCGCCACAGCTTTTCGGAGCGCGATGCGGCAAAGGCCTGCAACTGCAGGCTTGAGCCGTTCAGGTCAAGTGTCACAGCAATGACCCGTGCGGTGCTTTCCTCAACTTCAAGGCGCAGCGAGAGGCCTTCGCGCGGGGTGATCAGCAGCGCGCCAAGGTCGACGTAGCCGTCGGTGCCTTCCACCTCGGATGAGTCCAAGGGACCATGGAGTTCGCGCTCGTAGACGGTGTCGGCCGGGTTGGGCGGCAGGTCCAGCATGTCCGGGCCCGCGATCACCTTGCCGTCCTCGTCAACGTCTACTGCTGCAGGCTCGAGACCCTCGGGCTCGTCCACGCTGTTTTTGTTTTTCCTACCGAACCCAAAAGCCATGGGATTTAAGACTCCTTGTAGATGATGAAACGGTTGTTGGCGGGCGCCGCTCAGCCGTTGTTGGACCCCGGGGCGGCGTTGCCGTTGGCCGAAGGGGTAAATCCGCCGGTGGATCCAAAGCCGCCGGTGCCCCGCACCGAGTCCGGCAGTTCCTCCACCGCGATGAACGCAGCCGTTTCCACGCGCTGGATCACCATTTGGGCAATTCTATCGCCCCGTGACAAGGAGATGGTATGCCGTGAATCGGTGTTCAGCAGTGTGACGGAAATTTCCCCGCGGTAGCCCGCATCAACGGTGCCGGGGCTGTTCACGATGGTCAGGCCGGCCTTGGTGGCCAGGCCCGAACGCGGATGGATCAGGGCCGCAAAACCAAAGGGCAGGGCGATGCTGACGCCCGTCGGCACGAGCGCACGCTCCCCGGGGGCCAGGACAACGTCAATGCGGGTGCGCAGGTCGGCGCCGGCGTCGCCGGGGTGCGCGTAGCTGGGGGGTTCGATTCCGTCGTCGAGCATGCGCAGCTGCACGCGCAGCGTGGGGCGCAATCCGTCGGAACCGGGGGTTTCGTCAAAAGTCTGTTGGGTCACAACAGAACACTCTATCGCGAACGGCTGGGCCCTGTCTGCGCGGGCTGATCCCGGCCCAAGGTGTATTACCGGCGGAAAGATGAAAAGCTTGTCCCATGTCCTCACAAACACCCCAAAGCGCCACGTCCCCGTCAACGGCCAGCTACACCGAGAAACTGTGGCCCAATTTCTGGGGCTGGGTGATTGTGGTTGGCCTGTCGGCCGCAGCAATCCTGATCTTCATTCCCATCAGCCCCACGGCGGGCTATGTGGCGTTCTTCGTGATGCTGCTGATCCAGGCCGCCCTGCTGATTGCCTCGACGCCCACCATTGCGGTGACGGCCGACACGCTGCGGGTTGGCCGGGCCCAGATTGAACGCCAGTACGTTGGCGACGTCAGCATCTACTACGGCGAAGAGGCAACCGAGCAGCGCGGCATCAAGCTCAACGGCCTGGCCTACCTGTGCATCCGCGGCTGGGTGAAGCCCGTGGTCAGGATCGAAATCACGGACCCGGATGACCGCACCCCCTACTGGCTCACGTCCTCACGCCACCCCGAGCATCTGGCCGCCGCTCTCGGCGGGGCAACGCGGCCCGGGACGGACCCGGCCAACTAGCCCTCGCAGTCCCTGCAGTACTTGTGGCCGTTTGATTCGCGGGCCAGCTGCGAACGGTGGCGGACCAGGAAGCAGGAACTGCAGGTAAATTCATCGGCCTGCTCGGCCAGGATCTCCATGGCCAGTTCATCCGGCGGCAGTTCCGCCCCGGGAAGCTCGTACTCGTCCGCCAGCTCCGACTCGCCAAGGTCGATCAGGGCGTTGGACCGTGCCGCGTGCGGGTTTGTTGCAGGGGCGGCGCCAGCCTGTTGTTGGGCCGTGCGCGGCCGGTGGTAGCTGGTTGTCATTCTTAAGTTCCTTAAAATTGCTGCCGTGTGCCAGACAGTAAACACTGCCAACACCCTAAAATGGAAAACATGCTGCCGGCGGCAACCGATGCCGTAGTTCGCAGCAGGCTTAAGACTGCGGCCCGCAGGGGGTGCGATGTGTGGCGAACGCCGCATTTTGCATGCCATCTCGCGCCACGCCTGGGCGGGTAGTAGGAAATCCACCATATCGGTGGCACAGTTTCGAAGTAATCAATAGACTTTTGGGAGGACGGCATGGCTGATCTGCGCCTGGTGGGTGTCCACGATGATGGCAGGCACCTGCTTTTGAGTGGCCCCGATGGGGATATCTACCTTCTCCCCTTGGATGAAGCGTTGCGCACAGCCGTGGGCAAATCCACCCACCGCAGCTCCCGCGTGCCCCAGGCACCGGGAACCCGGATGAGCCCCCGGGAAATTCAGGCACTGATCCGTGCCGGTGCAAGTGCCGCCGACGTCTCCGAGCAGTCGGGGCTTTCCCTGGACCAGGTCCGCCGTTACGAAGGCCCCGTGCTGGCCGAGCGCGACTACATCGCCTCGCAGGCCCGCAAGGTTGAGGTGGCCGCCCCCTCGGCGCACAACGACGGTTACAAGTCAGCCTTCGGGGAAAGCCCGGCGACGCTCGAGGACATGGTCAGGCACAGGCTGGGCGCCTTTGGTATCAACGCCAAGACACTTCGATGGGACGCCTGGCGCGACCACGCCGGCGCATGGACCGTCAGCGCAGACTTTGACCCCGGGACCGAATGGGCCGCCAGCAGCATCGGCGAACCGGCCCCGGCCCTGTGGCGCTTCCATTCGGGCCGCAAGGCCCTGCACAACGCAAACCGTTGGGCACAACAGCTTAGCGAACTTGATCCGTTGGACAGCCCTCTGGCCGAGCGCCATCTCAGCGCCGTCATTGACAAGCCCTTTGATGTTGATGCCGACTCACCCGAGGCAGGCCTCGACGGGGCTGTTGAGGCCGATGTGGCTCCCGAGGAGGAACCTGCGGGCCAGGGCGGGCTCCTTGACATGCTGCGCTCCAGGCGCGGCATGCGCCTTGGCCTGGACGAAGACGGCGACGACGAACTTGCCGCCATGCTCGGCACCCACGTTCCGGGCGCCCACCCCCGAGACGAGGCGCTGTACGGCACCCCTGAGCCGGCAGTGGACGAGCAAACGGCGGCAAGGGACACTGTCCGTGCCATCCCGTTCCTGCAGCTTGCCCCTGGCCTTGCCGACGACAAAAACCACCTTGGCAGTCTCGACAGCGTTGCCGAGGTCAGCACCGAAACGCGGGAAATCGTGCTTTCAGGCGAGCCCGGCTCGCCGCTGCGCCCCACACACACGTTTGCGGAGCCTGTCATTGAGGTGGCTTCCAGCCACCTCTCGGACCTCACGGCAGAGGATCACGGTGCTGCCGGCGATGGCCCCAGCGACAGCGAAGTGGCCGCACGCCTGGAACGCAAGGCTGCCGGAAAGCCCAAGCGTTCAAGCGTTCCCAGCTGGGATGAAATAGTCTTCGGCACCAAGGGCGACTAACACGGAGCGGGCCAACGCCCGCTCCGTCGTTGGGCCCACGCGCCCGAGGGCCCCGCTGTGAGCCTGCGAGCAGTGGGAGTGCGTTGGGCCCACGCGCCCGAGGGCCCCGCTGTGAGCCTGCGAGCAGTGGGAGTGCGTTGGGCCCACGCGCCCGAGGGCCCCGCTGTGAGCCTGCGAGCAGTGGGAGGGCGTGGGGATTACCGCCGCTTGCCTTTGGCTTTCTTCGCGGTGACGGGGATCCGCAGCAGCGGAACCTCACGCTCTGCCTTGGTGATGGATCCGTGCTGGCCCACCACGTCCATGGCCTGTGGGCGCACACGGCGCAGGTCATAGAAGGCGATGGTCTCGCGGGCAAGGACCAGGACGTCACCGATCCGCGCCCTGACGGTGTCGCTGACCTCGCCGAAGTATCCGGCATCGATGGCCTGGTCGCGGGTAATGACCCAGGCCTGCTTGCCGAAGCGTTCAAGCCAGGCAGCCATGAGGTGGTTGCGGCCTTCCTCCATGGCCTCGGGTTCCAGGTACAGGTGGACCATGCGCGGCTCACCTGCGGTGTGCCTGACGCCGGCAACCAGCTCGGGGAACACCGAGTAGTCGATGCGGGCCGCGCGCGGCACATCCACCATGCCGTGGTCGGCGGTGAGCAGGATTAGCGTGTTGGCAGGTGCCGTGGCGGCAAGACGCTTCATGCCGGCGTCGAGCTCCTCCAGCTGGCGCTCCCACTCGGGGGAATCCGCACCATGGGCGTGGCCTGCCTTGTCCAGTTCGCTCCAGTACAGGTACACGAGCGCCTTGGGCGTTCCAGCCAGGGCCGCGGCGGCCTCCTCCACACGGGCATGCATCGATGTCGCCCCGCGGAACGTGCTGCCACGCAGGGCCGCACGGGTCATGGCAGAGTCAGCGAACCGCGGCAGGCTCACAGTTGTTGACGCCACGACCTGGGCCAGTTGTTCAAAAATAGTGGGGAACGGCTGCCATACGAGGGGGTCGACGCCGCCGTCCCAATTGCCCAGCAGGTTCACCACCTTGTCCTGGCGCGGGTCAAGGACGTCGTAGCCGACCATGCCGTGCTGTCCTGGCACGACGCCGGTGCCCAGCGCCGTCAGGGACGTCGCCGTGGTGCTGGGGAATGCCGCCTGGAGCGTGCGCGGGTGCTCGCCGGCGCAGTCATCGGCCATGACGCCGCGCAGGAAAGGTGCGTGGGAGGCGCGCTGCTTGAGCAGCGCCTTGCCCAGCCCGTCAACTAGCACCACACAGATCCGCGGGGCTGCGGGCAGCCTCAGGGCATTCGCGAAGCCAGCCACGCCAAGGGCCGCTGCCGCGCTGCCAAGGACGTCGCCGATGCTGGCCCTGCCATAGGCGGGGGCTGCCGGCAGGGCGGGCTGCAAAGCCAGAAACGCCTCGGGGCCTGACGGGGTCGTGGCCGGGCTGTCCACGGCGTTATCGGCGGTGATGGGAACGGCCCAATCGTCCACCAAAGACCGGTAACTTGCTGCTGCCCGTCCTGCTGTGGCCCGATGCGTCGGGGTGCCCGGCATTGAGCGCCCCGGTGTTGATGGCTCGCAGGGCCCGGGCGAAGGCCTTGGCGTCGGCCACGGCCTGCAGGCCCTCGGCCTCGGCGCTGATGCGCAGGGCGATGTCCTCCTGGGCGATCGTGCCGCTATAGCCGTGGTCGGCGTCGCACTCGGGATCCCCGCACGACGCCGGACCCATCTCCACCCGCTGTCCACCGGACCAGGCAATGGACAGCGTCAGTTCACGGGCGGGGTCCGACGGCTTGTAGTCCTGGGGCTGCGCGTAAATGTAGCTGAGCACCACTGACTTGATCTGGCTCACGGGAACGGATTCGGTGGACACCTGGGCCACCATCTGCTGGCCCGATTCGTCCAACTGGTGGTCATCGACGTGCGTGATGACAAGCAGTTGCGCTGTCAGCACGAGCACTGTGATGTGGCGGTGGACCTCGGCGCGGTCAAAGTGGGTTTCCAGGTGGACCAGGTGGGACAGGCTCTCTTGGCCGTCGAGGGCGTCATTGACAACGTCCGCAACGAGCCGGGGATAAAATCCCGAGCGCTGGAGGGCTGCGTCCAAATCCCTGCCCTTGGTACTGGCCGGGGCACCGGCTCCAAAGCTGTTCATGTCCCCCATTTTCGCATTTTGCCGGCGGCGTTGCGAACCAGCCGCCGGCACGCGGCAACTTTTAGGACATCATGGCCCGCCGCGCACTGTCCGTGCGCTGGGCAGCATTGCCAATGTGCACCTCCGCCGCCAGCACCGTCACGGTGTTCGGTCCGACGAGGATCGGCTTGAACTCAACAAGTGCCACCTCGGGATGCTCGTCCTTGAGCATGGCAATACGGGCCACCAGGTCTTCAAGGGCCTTCACATTTCCGGCCGGCAGGCCCTCGTAGCCAAAAAGTTTCACGGCGGCCCGCGGCGAGCGGACAAGCTCGGCGGTGTCGGCCACTGACAGCGGCGGGACCCTGTGCGCCCAGTCGTCAAGCAGGTTCACGGCGTCGCCCGAGAGCCCGAAGGACACCACAGGACCCAGCAGCGGGTCCTCAATGGCGCGCAGTGTGCAGGACTGGCCCACCTCGGCCATGGATTGCACCTCCAGTTCCTTGGCCCCGTAGGGTTGAAGGAATTTTCGCATCTGGACGACGTTGCGCCGCAGCGAGTCGGCATTTTCAATGTTGATGCGCACCCCGCCGAGGTCAAGGCGGTGCCGCAGGCTCGGGTCGATCGTCTTGATGGCCACGGGCCAGCCCAGCCGTTCGGCGGCGGCCACGGCTTGGTCCTCGCTGCCAAAGGGCTCGGATTCGAGCACCTCAATGCCGTAGTGCCCCAGCAGCTCCCGGGACTGCGCGGGGCTGAGGTTCACCAGCCCGTCCCCCGAAACACCCTCCAGCCACGCATCCAGCAGCAGTTGTGCCGCCTGCGGGTTCACGCCTTCAGGCGGGTCGAAGACGGGCGCATCAAGTGTCAGCCATTGGGCGTAGCGGACAACCGCGGCCAACGCCGCAATGGCCGACCCCGGACTTGAAAAAGCCGGCAGGCTGTCGGCCATCTGCCGGTTGACGTGGATGCGCGGATCCACAATCCCGGTAAACGAGGCGATGACCGGCTTGCCGGTTTCTGCCGAACATTCCTGCAGTGTGGATGCGATTTTTTCCACCGTCAGCCCCACCACGGGCATCAAGGTCACGATGGCCGAGTCCACGCCGTCCTGCGCCAGGGCGGCAAGCACCGTGCGCTTGAGCAGCGGCAGCGCCCTGGACTGCCCGGTGTCAAGGACGAGTCCGGACGTGACCGCAACCACGCGCAGGCCGAGTTGTTCGGCCACGTCGGCCACCACGGTGCCCATGGCCCCTGAATTGCCGATGATGGCCAGTCCCGGCCCCTTGGGCAGCGGCTGGCCCACCATGATTTGGGCAACATCGGCGAGCTCTTCAATGGTCTTGACCCGCACCACGCCGGACTGGCGCAGCATGGCGTCAAGGGCACCGGCGGGCGCCTGGGTGGTGCGCACCGCGTGGCCTGGCGGCAGGCGCAGACCCATGGAGTCGGACTTCGCCACGATGACTGGCTTGCTGCGCGAGAGCCTCCGGGAAATCCTTGAAAACTTGCGCGGGTTGCCGATTGACTCCAGATAGAGGCCACAGGCTTGAGTATTGGCGTCATCCTCCCAAAACTGCATCATGTCGTTGCCGGACACGTCGGCTCGGTTCCCTGCCGAGAGCACCGTTGACATGCCCACTTCACGCCTGGACATGGAGGCGAACAGGGAAACACCGAGGGCTGCCGACTGGCTGAAAATGCCCAGGCCGCCCCGGCGCGGGAGTTCGGGCGCCATGGAGGCGTTCAGCGACACGGCCGGATCTGTGTTGGCCAGCCCGAGCGACGCCGGGCCGACCAGCCGCATGCCGTTGGCCCGGGCCTGGCGCACCAGGGCGCGCTGGCGCCTCAGGCCGCGTTCGCCGTCGTCCGCGAAGCCCGCCGTGGCAATGACAACCCCCTTCACCCCCGCCTTGCCGCACTGCTCCACCACCCCGGGAACCTGGTCGTAGGGCACGGCAATGACGGCCAAATCCACAGGGCCCGGCACCTGGGCAATGCTGGCGTACGGCATCATGCCCGAGACCTCAAGGGCCTCCTGGTTCACGGCATGGATGGCGCCGGCGAACTTGCCCTCCACCACGTGTTCAAGGAGCTGCTGGCCGATGCTCCCCCAGGCCCGGCTGGCACCGATGACAGCAACCGATGACGGGGCCAGAAGGCCCGCAACGCTGCGTGCCTCGGCGCGGTGTTCGCGCGATTCCATGACGGCCCGGGACTTTTCGGTCGGGTCAATATCAAAGTACAAGGAGATGACGCCGTCGTCGAAGTGCCTGTGAACCTCGTAGCCCGCCTCCGAGAAGACCTGGATCATCTTCCGGTTTTCAGGCAGGACCTCGGCCGAGAACTTGTCGATCCCGTTTTCCCGTGCGGCCGCGGCCAGGTGCTCAAGGAGGATCGATCCGAGACCTCGGCCCTGGTGGGCGTCCGAAACGTTGAAGGCAACCTCGGCCTCGGCGGGGTTCTCGAGCCTGTCGTAGCGGCCGATCCCGATGATCTCCCCGCCGCGCGTTATGACAAACGCCACACGGTCGCGGTAGTCGAGTTCGGTGAAGCGGCGCAATTCCTTCGCCGTGAGCTTCGATTTGTACGTAAAGAAACGCAGATAGATGGAATTTTGCGATTGTGCCATGTGAAATGCCTGCACGGCGTCCGCATCCGCGGCGGTCATGGGCCGCAAATGGCCCGTCCCGCCGTCGCGCAGGACAACATCGGCTTCCCAATGGGCCGGATAGTCGGGCGCGGGCTCTGGCTTCGCCATAGAATCACTGTACCGACACGATGCGTTTTTTGGCGTTCATGTCAGTCCGCAACACCCCCATGCAGAAAAGGAACCACCGCCACCATGGCCAAGCGCCAACCCCCCGCAGCCGACGACTTCGTTGAGAACATCGTTGACATTGATGTTTCAAGTGAGATGGAAGGCTCCTTCCTGGAGTACGCCTACTCGGTGATTTACTCCCGCGCGCTGCCCGACGCGCGCGACGGGCTCAAGCCCGTGCAGCGGCGCATTTTGTACATGATGACCGAGATGGGCCTGCGCCCGGAAAAGAGCCACGTCAAGAGCGCCCGTGTTGTGGGCGAGGTGATGGGCAAACTGCACCCGCACGGCGACTCGGCCATTTACGACACCATGGTGCGCATGGCCCAGGACTTCTCCCTGCGCCTGCCGCTCATTGACGGCCACGGCAACTTCGGCTCGCTCGACGACGGCCCGGCCGCCCCGCGTTACACGGAGGCCAGGCTGGCGGCCGCCTCGCTGGAGCTGACGGGAAACCTGGATGAAGACGTTGTGGACTTCATCCCGAACTACGACGGCCAGATGATGCAGCCCTCGGTGCTGCCCGCCGCCTACCCGAACCTTCTGGTCAACGGCGCAAGCGGCATTGCCGTGGGCATGGCGACCAACATGGCCCCGCACAACCTGGGGGAGGTTGTCGCCGCGGCCAGGCACCTGATCGAGAACCCTGAGGCAACGCTTGAGGACCTCATGGCGTACGTCCCCGGCCCCGACCTTCCCTCGGGCGGGCGCATTGTGGGCCTGCAGGGCATCCGCGACGCCTACGCCCACGGCAGGGGTTCCTTCAAGACCCGGGCCAAGATCTCCGTCGAACAGCTTTCCCCGCGCCGTGTCGGCCTTGTCGTGACCGAATTGCCGTACCTTGTGGGCCCGGAAAAGGTCAGGGAGAAGGTCAAGGACGCGGTCAACAACAAAAAGCTTGTGGGCATCGCCGACTTCATTGACCTCTCGGACCGCAAGAACGGCATGCGCCTTGTCATCGAGATCAAGAACGGCTTCAACCCCGCCGCCGTGATGGAACAGCTCTACAGGCACACGCCCCTGGAAGAGTCGTTCGGCATCAACAACGTCTGCCTGGTTGAGGGCCAGCCGCAAACGCTTGGCCTTCTGCCCCTGCTGCAGGTGTTCGTCACCCACAGGATCGACGTGGTGCGCCGCCGCACAGCCTTCAGGCTTGGCAAGAAGCAGGACCGCCTGCACCTGGTGGAGGGCCTGCTGATTGCGATTGTCGACATCGACGAGGTCATCCAGATCATCAGGACATCCGATGAGGTAGCCGCGGCGCGCGAGCGGCTCATGGCCATCTACGACCTCTCCGAGATCCAGGCCAACTACATCCTTGACCTGCAGCTGCGCCAGCTGACCCGCTTCTCCATGGTCAAGCTCGAGGCCGAACGCGACGAGCTGCGCCGTGCCATTGCCGAGCTCGAGGCAATCCTCGCCTCCAGGGAACTGCTCCACCAGCTGGTTTCCGATGAGCTCGGGGCTGTGGCCGAGAAGTATGCCACCGCGCGCCGCACGGTGCTGCTTGAGTCCGAGGCGATGTCGCCGTCGGTGGCCAAGGCGCTTGCAGCAGGTCCGGGCGGCAAGGGGGCCCCTCTGGCGCTTGAGATCGCCGATGACCCCTGCTGGGTGCTGCTCAGCGCCACGGGGCAGATCGCGCGCACCAGCACGGCCGATCCGCTGGTCGAATCCGGCGGGCGGAGCAAGCACGACGTCTTCTCATCGGTGCTTAAAACAACGGCTCGCGCTGAAATTGGCGCCCTGACCTCGCTGGGCCGCATGCTGCGCCTGCAGGTCGTGGACATGCCGGTGCTGCCGCCGACGGCGGCGCTGCCCAACCTTGCCGGCGGAGTGGCTGCCAAGGACTTCATCACGCTGACGAAGGGTGAATCCCTTGTCGGCTTCGTGCCGCTGGGCAGCGTCTTCGCCGTGGGCACGGCCACCGGTGTGGTCAAGCGCGTCACCCCCGACTACCCATTGAACCGGGACGATTGGGAGTACATCGCGCTCAAGCCCAAGGATTATGTGGTGGGTGCCGGCGTTGCCACGGACGACGACGACCTCGTGTTCATCACGCAGGGCGCCCAATTGCTTCGGTACAGTGCCGCCATGGTCCGTCCGCAGGGACGCACCGCGGGCGGCATGGCTGGCATTAAGCTCGGCGCAGGGGACGTGGTGCTGTCCTTTGGGGTGCTCTCCCCCGCCGATGCCGACGCCGTCGTGGTGACTGTGGCCGGCGGGCAGGACGCACTGCCAGGGACGCCGTCGGGCTCGGCAAAGGTCACGGCATTCTCCGAGTACCCCGCCAAGGGCCGTGCCACAGGAGGGGTGCGGGCACACCGCTTCCTCAAGGGGGAGGATAAGCTCATGGTTGCGTGGGCAGGCCACGGCCCGGCCAAGGCATCCTCCAGCTCAGGTGTGGCACGGGCACTGCCCCTAGAGCACGGGCACCGCGACGGCTCGGGCGTGGCGCTCAGCGCAGGCATTGACCTGCTGGGCCCAAGCCTGGGCGGCCACGATTCCGCGGACGCTCCGGCGGGTGCCCCTGCCGGCGCTCCCGAGAAGCCGGTGCGCGCACCGGCCGCCCCGGCGCCGATCCCTGACACCACCCAGGAAGCGTTCGAACTCCCCCTCGAATGATCCGCACGTCCTCCCCGAGGGTTGTGGGCCCAGGGGCGGGTGCCCATCCCACGGCTTAGACTGGCCCCATGGCGATCATTCCCGAGGACAAAGACTGGACATGGGTGCTGGAGCGAAGCTGCCCCGAGTGCGGTTTCAGTGCCGCAACCGCAACGCCGGCCACAGCCGCAACGACGATTCCGGCTCTGCTGCCGCGCTGGCAGATGGCCCTGCGGCGGGCCAATGCGGAGGAGCGCCCGGACCCCGGCACATGGTCGGTGTTGGAATACGGCGCCCACGTCAGGGACGTCTTTGATGTGTTTGCCGCGCGCCTGGACCTCATGCTCAACGAGGACAACCCCACCTTCGCCAACTGGGACCAGGACCAGGCAGCCCTTGACGGGGACTACTCCGCCTTGGATCCCGAGGACGTGTCCAAGGAACTGGTGCATAACGGGCTCGACGCCGCCGACGCTTTTGGCGCCGTCCCCGAGAACCAGTGGCAGCGCCGCGGCCTGCGCAGCAACGGTTCGGAGTTCACAGTGGTGACGCTGACGGGTTACTTCCTGCACGACCTCGTCCACCACCTCCACGACGTGGACGCCTAGGCCTCCCCCTGTCCCTGGATACCTCTTGATGGACAGGGACAAGTTCCACGATGCAGTCGCCGGGAAAGTGCCCGCTGCCGGCGACGGGTTCATGTCCGAGCGGATTGGTGCCACCGTCACGGAGACTCCCGTCAGGGCCCGGAATTCCGGCGGCCCCCCTGTTGCGCGGCAACGAAATCACTGCTGTTTCACTGCAAGGGGGTGTGCGGCCCGGCCCACGCCCCTAGTCTTGGTATGACCGCCTTGGTATGACGCGGTGGGGCGAACCAGGTGGAAGGCCGGTGAGGGATCCAGTGATCGAGGTTCTTTGGTGGCTGTGCTTCCTTGCTGGAATGCTCACCGTGGTGTTCACGTGGAAGAGCCTGATCGGCACCCTGATTGTTCCCCGCCAGCACAATGACCGCATTTCCGATGCGGCGACCAATCTCGCAGCTGGCCTGTTCGCGCTGGCCCGGCGGCCGGTCAAGACGTACCGGTCCCTTGACAGGCTGCTGGCCTGGCAGGCACCCATGACACTGTTCGTCCGCCTCGGCCTGTGGATGCTGTTGTTCTACTTCGCCTTTTCCTTCATGCTTTTCCCCTTTGTCCACGGGGACGTTGGCCGGGCCCTGAGCGTAGGGGGCTCGTCACTGTTTACCCTGGGCTACGCCCCTCCTGTCGGGGTTGGCAGCACGATCCTTGTCTATCTGTCCGCTTTTACGGGCCTTGCGGTGATCGCCCTGCAGATCGGCTACCTGCCCATCTTGTATGCGGCCGTCAATCGCAGGGAATCCGAGGTCACCCTGCTCCTGTCCCGGGCGGGTTCACCTGCATGGGGTCCGGAGCTTCTTGTCCGCACCCGTTTCGGGATGTCGGGAAAGGATAGCCGCGCGGAATTGGAAACCCTGTATCGCTCGTGGGAACGGTGGGCGGCCGACGTCGCCGAATCCCACAGCACCTACCTGACACTGTGCTGGTTTCGGTCCCCGCTGCCGGAATCCAGCTGGCTGATCGCCTTACTGAGCGTCATGGACAGTGCAGCCCTGCAGCTCTCACTCAACCCAAGAACCGCACCAACCCTGCGGGCCCGCCTGATGCTGCGGATGGGGTTCTCCTGCCTGAGGCAGATTGCCCGGGCCATTTCCCTCCCCGTCGAGGATGACGTCGATCCCGACGGGCAAACTGTCCTGACGTTTGCCGAATTCGAGGAAGCGGTGGACATGCTCCGTGCGGTTGGCTACCCCGTTGAGCAAACGGCCGAACAGGCCTGGCCACACTTCCGGGGCTGGCGGCTGAACTATGAGGACGTGGCCTACAGGCTGGCGTATGTCATCGATGCGCCGCCCGCGCTGTGGAGCGGCCCGCGCAGGCTGGCCACCCCGCCCATGCGGCCCAAACGGCCGACCAACCGCCTGCCCTCCGGTGCCAGGCCCGAGGACCCCCAGGTCCTATGACTCCTTCGGATGTAGGCCCCCGTCACGGCTCAGCCCGCGCCGGCACCGGCAGCTTCCAGCCCTGCCTTTTGCGGCTCGGCCTCCCCCAACTCAAGGCGGGTGTCGCCCGCCCTGGCAAGTTCGCCGTCGTGCGTCACAAGGACCACCGCGGCATCCGCCAGGGCCACGCGCAGATCCTTGACCATGTGGGCTGCCTCATCCCCGCCAAGGTGCGCGGTTGGCTCGTCAAGAAGTACGACGTCGGCCCCTGCAACGAGCGTCCGCGCCACCGACACGCGGGTCCGCTGCCCGCCGGAGAGATGATGCCCGCCGGGTCCCACGCGGGTCTCAAGGCCCAGCGGCAGCCCCTCAAGCCACGGGCCCAGGCCCACGGTTGCCAGCGCGTGGTCCAGTTCGGCTTCCGAGGGCGCCTGGTCGGCAGGCCTGGCGATGGAAAGGTTGGCCCGCAGCGTTGAATTGAACAAGTGCGCATCTTGCGGGCACCAGGCGATGCTCTTAAGCGAGGCGGGCGTTGCGGGCTTGCCGTTGACAAGGTAGCGGCCACGCTCCGGGGCAAGGAAGCCGAGCAGGACGGCCAGCAGCGTTGACTTTCCGGTGCCCGAAGGCCCGCTGACGATCCACCAGCGCCCGCGTTTCGTGCCGCCGCTGACATCCTCGAAAACGGGCTTCTCGACTGTAGGGTACCTGACGGTGATGGCCTCGACGTCGATCTCCGAGACGGGCATGGTGCCGGCTTCTGCCCCGTTGTCCATGTCCTTGGCAGCCAGCACGGTGGCAGGGGCGTCAAGCAGCGGAAGCGTCCTGTTCATCATGGCCGTCAGCGCCGGCAGTGCCGAGACTGCCTCGATGTACTGTCCCAGCGGTTCCGACAGGGCAAGCATGAGCAGCGCAGCAACAGCTGCAGCCCGCGGGTCGACCCCGGCACCGATGGCCGTGACGGTGACGGCAATGGCAGCGAGTGCTGTCAGCACCGTGACGGCACCCTGGCCCAAACCGTCGGCCCAGGCGAGGCGGCGCAGCGGTTTGGCCACGGCCGCGTCCTCGGCGCTAAAGCGTGCAGCCTGGGCGGACCCTACGCCATTGGCGCCGAGCTGGTCGGCTGCGGCGAACAGCGTTGTCACCCTGCCGGCAAGCCAGGCGCGGTGCACGACGGCCGCAGCGGATGCGCGGCGCTGCGCGGCAAGCACGATGACGGGCAGCACTAGGAAGCCAAGCACACCCAGGACGATGACGATGCCTGCCACCTCGGGAACAAGCATGAACATTGTCACCAGGACGGCACCAAAGGACAGCAGGGCTGCGGGGATGGGAACGACGGCGCGGGGGACTGCGTCGCGCAGCTCGTCAACATCTGCAACGAGTGTGCCCAGCGCACCGCCCGAGCGGGTCAGCTTGCCCCAGTGCAGGACCGAGGAGCCCAGCGAGTCCCACAGTTTCAGGCGCAGCTGGGCAGCCCAGCGGAAGACGGCGTCGTGGGTGAGGAGCCGCTCACAATAGCGCAGCACCGAGCGGGCGATGCCGAAGGTGCGCACACCCACGATCAGGGTCATCAGGTAGAGCATGGGCGGCTGGTCGGCGGCCCAGACGATGAGCCATCCTGAGATGCCGCTCAGTGCAGCCGCGCTGAGCGTCGCCAGTGCTGAGACAAGGACGCCCGCGGCAAAGCGGGGGGACCGCAGTGGCAGCTGGCGAAGGTGGCGCCAGGAGAATGTGGGTGCGGGCGTGTCTTGTGGCGCCGACTCGCCGCGTTTCTGGCTGGCCTGCTCAGGAACTTTAACGGCTGCCGGCAGCACTGCAGTCGGGGCTGCCGTTGCTGATCCCAGCATGTTGGCGAGGAGGGGGTCGTGGGTTGCGACGATCACTGCCACGCTCCCCCGCAGCCTGGCCAGTTCCAGGCGCACGGCCTGGGCGGAAACGGGATCAAGGTGGGCCGTTGGTTCATCGAAGAGCGCCAGCTCAACCGACGGATCAACGGCGATGCGGGCCAAGGCGCGGGCGACGGCAACGCGGCGCAGTTCGCCGGGGCTGCAGTCGACCACGGTGCGGTTGGCCAGGTGCGGCGCGTTGACCCTGCCCAGGGCGGACCGCAGCGAATCAGCGTCAACCTCCAGGCCCTCGGGGCCGCCAGCGTACAACGCGAGCTCATCAAGCACGGTGTCCTCGGTGAACGCCGGGTGCTGGGAGACGAAGACGAGTGCTTCGGGGGCGCGCAGGCGCAAGGTCCCCTCCACTGTTGCGGCGCCGTCGCCGCCCGTGGGCAGGGTCCCTGCAATGGCGGCGAGGATGGTGGACTTTCCCGTGCCGCTGGGCGTTGAGAGCACGAGGGCCCCGCCAGGGGCGAGGGTGGCGTTGAAACCGTCAACGGCTGCTTCGCCGCGGCCCTGGTAGGAAACGCCCAGCCCGTGGGCGATGAGCACGGCGTTGCCCAATGCGGCATCGGCCGTGGCAGTGTCTGGGGCATCCGGAGCTTGTGCGTGAAGAATTTGCTTGACGCGGCGCAGTGCCTCCACACCGTCCTCGCTGCCGTGGTGGGCGGCACCGACCTCGCGCAGGGGGCGGAAGCATTCGGGGGCGAGCATCAGTGCCAGCAGGCCTGCCTCCAGGGGCATGCCGCCGTAGACCAGGCGGACGCCGATGAACACGGCCACCACGGCCACGGAGATGGTGCTGATGAGTTCAAGTGCCATGGAGGACAGGAAGGCCGTGCGCAGCGTGGCCATGGTGGACCTGCGGTAGGCCTCGCACACATCGGCCAGGGCCTTGCGCTGGGCTGCGGCCCGGCGCAGGCCCACCAGGACCGGAAGTCCTCGGGCGAGTTCAAGCAGGTGATTTGAGAGCCTGTCCAACCCGCGTGCCGCAAGTTCGACGCGTTCCTGCGTGTGCAAGCCGATCAAAATCATGAAGACGGGAACCAGTGGCACCGTCAGGACAACGATCAAGGCGCTGACCCAGTCGGAGATGAGGATCTGCACGCCGACCATGAGCGGTGTCACCGCGCAGCTCACCAGGGCCGGAAGGTAAGCGGTGAAGTAGTTATCGAGCCCGTCGAGGCCGCGGCTGGCAAGCATCGATTCGGCCCCCACCCCGCCGGAACGGCCCGAAACACTGCCGGCACGGCGGTTGAGCCTGTGGGCTACGAGCTTGGCCCTCAGCTCCTCCTTGGTTCCCAGTGCCGCACGTCGGGCCAGGATCGACTGGCCCCACACCGCGGCGCCGAGGAGCGCCGCCCCGACCGTTCCCTGGACAAGCAATTTCACGGGGTCGGGCGCAGCACCGGCGGCCCATTGGCTCAGGGCGTGCGCCAATGCACCCAAGAGCAGGACCAATGCGACGGCCTTGACTGCGGCAAGTCCGGCAAGGCCCGCCAGGGCAGTCCGGGTCGATTTGCCTTCGGGGATGGTGGGGCGGCTGCTCATCTCAGGCGCGCCCGACCGTCGTCGCGGCGGTTGATTCGTCTCCGACTGCGGGTTCAAAGACGTGCGGTTCGGGCAGGTTGGCAACGGAGATGCGCTTGCGGAAGATCCAGTACGTCCATCCCTGGTAGGCAAGGACCAGTGGAACGCCCACGGCTGCAACGACCGACATCAGGCGCAGCGTGTAGCTGGAGGAGGAGGCGTTCTCCACCGTCAGGTTCCACAGGGGCTCCAGCGTTGAGGGCAGTACCACCGGGTAGACGGCGCTGAAGATCGCGGCACTGCCGACCAGCAGGAACACGCCCATGGCAATAAAGCTTTGGCCTTCGCGGTCCGCCCTGTTGGCAATCCAGGCAGCCACGGCGGCGGCCACGGCAACGGCAATGAGCAGCCAGCTGAACCACTTGCCGTTCTGCAGTGCCACCACGATGACCCAGATGGCCAACGGGGCAAGCCCCAGGGGCATCCAGCGGCCCACCAGGCGGCGCGCGCGGTGGCGGACGTCGCCGTCGGTCTTCAGGGCAAGGAAGGCAGCTGCATGGATGAGGGCAAAGCCCACCACGGCAAGTCCGCCGAGGACGGCGTACCAGGTGAACCAGGCGAAGGGTCCGCCCACGCGGTCCCCGTTGGCGTTCAGTGGCAGGCCGGTGGTGGTCAGCGCAAGCAGGGCGCCGATGCCGAAGGCAGCAACGAAGGAGCCAAGCGCGATGGCCCAGTCCCAGACCTTGCGCCAGGTGTCGGAATGGACCTTGCCCCTGTATTCAAAGGCAACGGCACGGAAGATCAGCGCCAGCAGCACAAACACGAGCGGGATGTACAGGGCCGAAAACAGCGACGCGTACCAGAACGGGAAGGCCGCGAAGGTGGCACCGCCGGCCGTGAGCAGCCAGACCTCGTTGCCGTCCCACACAGGTCCCACGGTGTTCAGCAGCAGACGGCGTTCCTTCTCGTCGCGGGCGAAGGTCTTCATGAGCATGCCGACGCCCAGGTCGAATCCCTCGAGGAAGAGGTAGCCGATCCACAGCACGGCAATCAGTATGAACCATAAAGTAGGCAGAAAATCCATCGTCAGTCCTTCAGTTCCAGCAGCTCGTCAGGGGCGGTCGTGCGGAGGGCGTCAATAGGCAAACGCAAGGACATCGTCCCCGCCCGGGCCGGTGCCGCCGTCGTTCTTCCCGTCGGGACCTGTGTGCTTGCTCTGGTCCAGCTCGGGCATGGCCGAGACCACGCCACCGCGGATGTACTTGGTCAGCAGCACCACCTCGACCACCAGCAGGACGGCGTAGACGGTGGTCAGTGCCACGAGGGAGAAGATCACCTCGCCGGCGGACACACCCGGGGAGACGGCCGCCGCCGTGAACATGAAGACCTGGTCGATCCCGCTCATGGACGGGTTGGGCGCCACGACGAACGGCTGGCGGCCCATTTCGGTGAAAATCCAGCCGGCAGCGTTGGCACCAAACGGTGCGAGGATGCCGATCAGCGCCAGGCGCATCATGCCCTTGGACCGCGGTACGGTGCCCTTGCGCGTCAGGAACAGTGCCACACCGGCCGCCATGGCGGCGAGCCCGCCGAAACCGATCATCATGCGAAAGCCCCAGTAGGTGACGGCCATGATGGGCACGTAGTTGATTTCCTGGCCCGCCCGGGAACCGTACATGGGGTCATCTGGCAGGCGGGTGCCATACTTGGCCTGATATTCAGGCACCAGGGTGTTCACGCCCTTGATCTCTGTGGTGAAGTCGTTGTGGGCCAGGAAGGAGAGCAGTCCGGGAATTTCCATGACAGCGACGACCTCGGAGCAGTCCCGGCTGCCAACGTCGCCCAGGGAAAGCACCGAAAAGCCGGTGCCGTCGTGGCAGGCGGCCTCGGCGGCCGCCATCTTCATGGGCTGCTGTTCGAACATCAGCTTGCCCGACAAGTCACCCGACACGGCGGAGCCGGCAAAGGCGATCATGGCAACCACTGCCCCGATGCGCAGCGACTTGATCCAGACGGCGTGGTCCTTCTTGTCCCGGCCCGGGATGGTGGCGGATTCGCCCACGATCACACGACCGTTGGCATCCACGGTGTCGATGCCATCCTTGCGGCGGCGCCACAGGTGGTACCAGGAGATGCCGAGCAGGAATCCGCCGGCCACGGCCAGGGCGCCGGTGATGGTGTGGAAGAAGGCAACAAGTGCAGTGTTGTTCGTAAAGACGGCCCACGCGTCCACCATCTGGGGGCGTCCGTTGATCATCTGAACGCCAACGGGGTGCTGCATCCAGGAGTTGGCGACGAGGATGAAGTAGGCGGAGACAATGGAACCGCACACGGCGATCCACAGGCAGGCCAGGTGGACCTTGGCGGGCAGCTTCTTCCAGCCGAAGATCCACAGGCCAAGGAACGTCGACTCAACGAAAAACGCAAGGAGCGCTTCCATGGCCAGCGGGGCACCAAAGACGTCGCCCACGAAGCGGCTGTATTCGCTCCAGGCCATGCCGAACTGGAACTCCTGCACGATCCCTGTCGCCACGCCCATGATGAAGTTGATCAGGAACAACTTGCCCCAGAACTTCGTCATCCGCAGGTATTCTTCTTTGCCCGTGCGCAGCCAACAGGTCTGCAAAATCGCCACCAGCGTGCCAAGGCCAATAGTCAAGGGAACCATCAGGAAGTGGTACACCGTCACTATTCCGAACTGCCACCTGGCAATCTCCAGAGCGTCCACAAAATTCCCCTCATTGTCGAAAAATGCACGTGATCCACACTTTTCTACTTTACGTAGAAATCTAAGTTCTACCCTGTGTAGAACATTGCTGTCAAAACCTGTACATTTGAAGTGTGGAGTTGTTCCATGGACCACACGTGCACATGCTCGGCAGTGAAATTAAGGATGTAAATGGCAACGCTTGGAGAACTCGAGAGAGCGGTCATGGACCTGCTGTGGGAACATCAGGAAGCCATTACGGCAAATATCCTGCGCGACCTGCTCTCACAGCGCCCCTCAAGTGGGGACGGCGCGGAAGAATCACGTCCGCTGGCCGTCACAACGGTTCTTACCGTGCTCTCACGCCTGGAAAAGAAGGGGCTTGTCGAGCGCGAACGCGCTTCACGGCCCCACCGCTACCGTGCAGTGACAAGCAGGGAAGACCACACTGCCGAACTCATGCTTGAAGTGCTTGGCTCGGCTCCCGACCGCGAGGCGGTTTTGGCAAGGTTCATTGGAACCGTCAGCGCCGGCGAAGCGGAAACCCTCCGCAAGCTGCTGGGCCGTTAGTAGCACGTGCAGCGGCATCCACCGCTGCACGTGCAGACGCCCCGGCACGGTAAGTTGTAGTACATGTTTTGGACTTCCTGGCTCCTAGCTGCCCTGGCCGTTGTGCTGGCTTGGCCGGTCCCCGTCGTTCTGGCCCGTGCAGCATGGCCTGCCCGGGCACCTTTTGCTGCCATGGTGCTGTGGCAGTCGATAGCACTTGCCGGTGGGCTGTCCATGATCGGGGCAATGCTCTGTTACGGCCTGGTGCCCCTGGGCGACAACCTCGTCCAGGGCCTGCACGGCCTGGCCGGCATCGTCTTCGGCGGGGATTCCCTGGACACCCTCGGTTTGATCCACGCCTTCGCCCTGAGCGCGGCGGCACTGTTGTCCGCGCATTTGGTCTTCACGCTATGGCTCACGTACTACAGGATTGCGCGCCAGCGCCGCCGCCACAGGGACCTGCTGAACCTGCTCAGCTCCCCCTCGGACGACCGCCCGGACACCCTGGTCCTGAACCACCCGGCCCCGGTGGCGTACTGCCTGCCCGGCGGCGCACGCTCGGTCACAGTGCTGTCGGACGGCCTGCTTGAGCTCCTCTCCCCCGAGGAACTCCGCGCAGTGTTGCTGCATGAACAAACACACCTGACCCAGCGCCACGACCTGCTGCTGTGGGCCTTTGCCGCCTGGCGCTCGGCCCTGCCCTGGCTGCCCACCTCGAAGCTGGCCCAGCAGGCCGTCTCATCCCTGATTGAAATATTGGCCGACGACGTCGCCCTCCGCTCCGTTGACAAGCCAACCCTGATTACGGCGATCGCGCTGGTGGCCAGCGGTTCGGACCAGCTGCCTGCCGATTCCCTCGTGGCCGGCAATGCCCAGAAGATCGACACCCCGGGGACGACGTCGGCCCGCCTGGGCAGGCTGCTGACTCCCGCTCCCCCGTTGCCGGCCCGGCTGCAGGCCCTTGTCATCATGGGGGCGCTGCTGCTCCTGGCCATTCCCACGGCACTTCTGCTGGTTCCAGGCATCCTGGCTTAGCCGCCCCAAAAGTACGACGGCGGGAGGCCACCTTTGCTGAAAAGGTGGCCTCCCGCTGTTATTTGCTACAGCCTTTTAGGCGTCGATGCGGCCCTGGTCCAGGTACTCGCTGCCGGCGACGATGAATTCCTTGCGCGGGGCCACATCCGAGCCCATGAGCAGCTCGAAGGTGTGCTCGGCACGGTCGGCGTCCTCACTGGTCACGCGGCGCAGCATCCTGTGGCGCGGGTCCATGGTGGTCTCGGCCAGCTGGTCAGCGTCCATCTCACCGAGGCCCTTGTAGCGCTGGATCGGGACCTTGTACTTGCGCCCGGCCTTGTCCAGCTTCGCCTGCAGCGTGTGAAGTTCCTTCTCGGAATACGTGTAGTGCATCTCGTTGGCCTTCACACCGGCGTTGATGACCTCCACGCGGTGCAGGGGCGGAACGGCGGCGTAGACGCGCCCGGCGTCGATCATGGGGCGCATGTAGCGGAAGAACAGCGTGAGCAGCAGGGTGCGGATGTGGGCGCCGTCAACGTCGGCGTCCGTCATCAGGATGACCTTGCCGTAGCGGGCGGATTCAATGTCAAAGCTGCGCCCCGAACCGGCGCCAACCACCTGGATCAGTGCGGCACATTCGGCGTTGGCCAGCATGTCCCCGACCGAGGCCTTTTGGACGTTCAGGATCTTGCCGCGGATGGGCAACAACGCCTGGAAGTCCGAGGAGCGGGCCAGTTTTGCCGTGCCAAGTGCACTGTCGCCCTCGACGATGAACAGCTCGGACTTCGCCAGGTCGGTGCTGCGGCAGTCGGCAAGCTTGGTGGGCAGTGAGGAGGTTTCCAGGGCGTTCTTGCGGCGCTGGGTTTCCTTGTGCACACGGGCGGAGATGCGTGACTTCATCTCAGAAACAACTTTTTCAAGCAGCGTGGCCGCCTGGATCTTGTCCCCGCGGGCCGAGGATTCAAGCTTGGCCTTGAGTTCCTTCTCCACGACCCTGGCCACGATGTTCTTCACGGCAGGCGTGCCCAGGATTTCCTTTGTCTGGCCCTCAAACTGCGGCTCGGCCAGGCGCACGGTCAGGACGGCCGTCAGGCCGGCCATGACGTCATCCTTTTCAATCTTGTCATTGCCGGCCTTGAGCTTGCGGGCATTGGTCTCGATGACCTTGCGGAACGTCTTGAGCAGGGCCTGTTCGAAGCCCTCCTGGTGACGTCCGCCCTTGGGTGTGGCGATGATGTTCACGAAGCTTCGCATGGTGGTGTCGTAGCCGATCCCCCAGCGCAGGGCGATGTCGACCTCGCAGTCGCGCGCGACGGCCGTGCTCTCCAGATGACCCTCGCTGTTAAGGACGGGCACAGTTTCGGTGAAGGTGCCATGCCCCTGGAGGCGCCAGATGTCAGTCACGGGTCCACCGACCGAGAGGAAGTCGACAAATTCGGACAGGCCGCCGTCGTGGTGGAAGATCTCCTCATGGGTGGCGAACTCCCCTGGCGTGCCGGCCAGGCGCCGCTCGTCGACGACCCTGATTTTCAGTCCGGGCACCAGGAAGGACGTCTGGCGGGCGCGGCCCACGAGTTCGTCGTAGGAGAATTTGGCGTCGGGCGTGAAGATCTGGCGGTCGGCCCAGTACCTTATGCGCGTTCCCGTGACGCCGCGCTTGGTGGTGCCGACGACGTCGAGGGTTGACTTCTCGGTGAACGGCTCGAAGTGAACGTCGGGGCTGAGGGTCCTGCCCACATCCTTGAAGTGACCCGGCTCGCCGCGGCGAAAGCTCATCTGGTAGGTCTTGCCGCCGCGGTCAACCTGGGCGTCCATGCGGGCCGACAGGGCGTTGACAACGCTGGCGCCCACGCCGTGCAGGCCACCGGAGGCGGCGTAGGAGCCGCCGCCGAACTTGCCGCCGGCATGGAGCTTGGTCAGGACCACTTCCACACCTGTGAGCCCGGTCTTGGGTTCCACGTCCACGGGGATGCCACGGCCGTCATCGTGCACCTCGACGGAGTTGTCCTTGTGCAAGATCACGGAGATGTTTTGCCCATACCCGGCCAGGGCCTCGTCAACTGAGTTGTCGATGATTTCCCACAAACAGTGCATGAGCCCGCGGGAGTCCGTGGAGCCGATGTACATGCCGGGCCGTTTCCGAACAGCCTCCAGCCCCTCCAGCACTGACAGGTGACGGGCGCTGTAATCGGAATTCTGTCGTGCCACGGTTGGCATGCTCCTTCAAGGACTGCGGGAAAACTTTGAACTGGGCGCACAAATGCACCTACTCAAGGTTAACGCGTTCGCCGACACTGAACCGCCAGGAGTGCCGCCCGGCTCACCGCCGGCACTACGCGGTTAGCGAAAGCACACCCTTAGGATGGATGGAAAGGCATCAAAGGATGGTTGTATAAAGTACAGGAACTTATGAAGGAGGCCATCATGACCACCACGACGATCACCAGCCCGGAGCTGACAACCCTTGACCGCTGCGACCGCTGCGGCGCCCAAGCGTATGTGCGGGTAGTTCTGGAGTCCTCCGGCGGCGAGCTGCTCTTCTGCGGCCACCATGCCCGTTCGGTCGAAGCCACCTTGAAGCCGCTGTCGTCAAAGTGGCACGATGAGACGGCCCGCCTCAGCGAAAAGGCGCCAGTCCCCGTCGACTAGCATCCATACCGGCTCCTGCCGGTGCAGCATTGCGGGGCCCCGAAGTTTCGGGGCCCCTTTGCGTACCCGCCTGTCCCTGGCACAAAAATGGGCTCTCCTGACGTAAGTGTGGGTGCTGTTATTTCTGGTATGGGAGTTTGATGTCCACTGGGCCGCAGGCGAGCATGATCAGGGCGAGGGCGGCTTCTGGTGTGTGGAATCCGTAGGAGCGGCA